>NZ_JAWOWA010000001.1:0-432724 GCF_033340195.1 Vibrio sp. 1457 | reverse complement strand
GGACGGATTCGAACCATCGAAGGCAGTGCCGGCAGATTTACAGTCTGCTCCCTTTGGCCACTCGGGAACCCCTCCAGAGGATTTTTATACTTAGTAAGATGTTTTCCCAACTCATCTCCCAAGTGCGGAGCGCATCATAGCAAACTCGCTCAGGCTGTAAAGCGTTTTTCTTACGTTTTTACGTTGAATGCTGTCTTTTTGGGCAAAGATGGTAGAAAGTCAGCGTTTTGTTTGTCCTTTGAACAGAAGAGAAGCGCGCTTTTTACTTGAATTTACACTACTTGACGTTAAACACCGTATCTACTGATAAACTGTAAGCAGTTTAATGACATAAGTTTATTCGTTTAGAAGTCAATATCATGAGCATGAAAGCCACGTTATCGTTATCTGTTTTAACGCTTTCTATATTACTGAGTTCTCCATCGGTTTGCGCTGCGATGCGAGGAGGCTCAGCGGTTACCGTTGTGACTGAACAAGTAGAAACGCACGAGATCAATCAATCCTTAACTCTTATCGGCAAATTAAAGGCAGCGGAGTCTGTGGTTGTCGCATCGGAAGTCGCCGGCAAAGTGAATCAAATCGCTGTTAAAGCGAATCAAAATGTCCAGCAAGACCAGCTATTAATTAAGTTAGATGACGATAAGGCTCAAGCCGCTTTGATTGAGGCAAAGGCGTACCTTAAAGATGAACAGCGTAAGTTAAAAGAGTTCCAACGTTTGGTTAAGCGGAATGCGATTACTCAAACTGAAATCGATGCACAAAAAGCCAGTGTTGAAATAGCACAAGCGAGGCTTGATGCTGCTCAAGCCAATTTAGCTGATCTCCATATTACTGCCCCATTTTCTGGCACTGTTGGTTTTATCGATTTTAGCCGCGGCAAAATGGTCAGTGCGGGTACTGAACTTTTGACGTTGGATGATCTTTCCGTCATGGAACTGGATTTACAAGTACCGGAGCGCTATTTATCGATGCTTTCTATTGGTATGGAAGTCATCGCTAAAACCAGTGCATGGGGTAGCCAGACCTTTACTGGTAAAGTCACAGGTATTGATACGCGGATCAGCGCCGAAACACTGAATCTTCGCGTGCGTATTGAGTTTGATAACCCAGAAAATCAATTGAAGCCGGGCATGTTGATGAACGCTTCACTAGCATTTCCTGCTATTAAGGCGCCAATCATTCCTGTTCAAGCACTTGAATACTCCGGAACTAAACGTTTTGTATATGTAATTGATGAAAATAACAAAGCTACTCGTCAAGAAGTGTCGCTAGGTGCTCGTGTTGGCAACGAGGTGGTGATCGAATCTGGTGTTGAGATTGGTGACAAGATTGTGGTTCAAGGCATTGTTAACATGCGTGATGGTGTCGAAGTGAAAGAAATTGTCGCGCCACTAAAAGCGAACACCACGGATGTGACACGCAATGACAGTGAATCGGATGAGGAAGAAAACTAATGTTACTGTCCGACGTTTCAGTTAAACGCCCTGTCGCGGCGTTGGTTCTGAGCATGCTGTTGTGTGTGTTTGGCTTTGTGTCATTCACCAAATTAGCCGTTCGTGAAATGCCTGATATAGAAAGCCCAGTCGTTTCTATCAGTACGCGTTATGAGGGTGCATCGGCGACTATTATTGAAAGCCAAATTACCTCCGTTTTGGAAGACCAGCTTTCCGGGATCAGTGGGGTTGATGAAATTAGCTCCACTACTCGTAACAGCATGTCGCGTATCACGATCACGTTTGAGTTAGGTTACGATCTCAACACAGGTGTGAGCGACGTGCGTGATGCCGTAGCTCGTGCTCAGCGCTCGCTACCTGATGAAGCGGATGACCCTATTGTTTATAAGAACAATGGCTCGGGAGAGGCGTCGCTCTACATCAATCTCAGTTCTGCAGAGATGGACCGTACTCAATTAACGGATTATGCCGAACGTGTATTGATGGACCGCTTTAGCCTGATCTCTGGGGTTAGCTCCATTGATCTCTCCGGTGGTTTGTACAAGGTAATGTACGTGAAGCTTAAGCCAGAACTAATGGCTGGACGTTCAGTTACAGCTTCGGACATTACATCAGCTTTGCGAAGTGAGAACCTAGAAAGCCCAGGTGGTGAAGTTCGCAACGACTCAACAGTAATGTCCGTGCGTACGGCTCGTACTTATAACACGCCTGAAGATTTTCAATATCTTGTCATTAAACGCGCAAGCGACAATACACCTATCTATTTAAAAGATGTAGCAGATGTCTTCATTGGTGCAGAAAACGAAAACTCAACCTTCAAAAGTGATGGTGTAGTAAACATCAGTCTTGGTGTGGTACCGCAGTCAGACGCAAACCCGTTAGAAGTAGCGAAGCTGGTTAGGTCTGAAGTCGATAACATCCAGAAGTTCTTACCAGAAGGTACACGTCTTGCGATAGATTACGACGCGACAGTGTTTATCGAGCGTTCAATCGAAGAGGTGTACAGCACGCTATTTATCACGGGCGGCTTGGTGATTTTGGTGTTGTACATTTTCATCGGTCAAGCTCGTGCAACCTTAATTCCTGCGGTTACGGTACCTGTTTCTCTGATTTCTTCGTTCATTGCCGCGTACTACTTTGGGTTTTCTATCAACTTGATCACCTTGATGGCATTGATATTATCGATTGGTTTGGTGGTGGATGACGCAATTGTGGTTGTAGAGAATATCTTCCACCATATCGAACGCGGTGAATCGCCATTACTCGCCGCATATAAAGGCACAAGAGAGGTTGGTTTTGCTGTTATAGCAACAACATTAGTGCTGGTGATGGTGTTCTTACCGATCTCCTTTATGGATGGCATGGTAGGTCTACTATTTACAGAGTTTTCTGTATTGCTAGCTATGTCGGTCATATTCTCCTCTTTGATTGCCCTGACGCTGACTCCTGTATTAGGTAGTCAGATTTTGAAGGCGAATGTAAAACCAAATCGATTCAATGAAGCGGTTGATCGCTTGTTTAGCAAGCTTGAGAGTGGCTATCGCGCATTATTGAAAGGCGCATTGAAAGTACGTTGGGCTGCTCCGCTGGTGATTCTAGCTTGTTTGGGCGGTAGCTATTTCTTGATGAATCAGGTACCGGCCCAGTTGACCCCACAAGAAGATCGCGGTGTGATATTTGCGTTTGTGCGCGGTGCAGATGCTACGTCATACAATCGTATGTCAGCCAATATGGATATTGTCGAAGACCGATTGATGCCATTACTAGGGCAAGGTTATCTGAAGTCATTCAGCATCCAAACGCCAGCGTTTGGTGGCCAGGCAGGAGACCAGACTGGCTTTGTGATCATGATTCTAGAAGATTGGAACGAACGTGATATCACGGCTCAGCAAGCCCTTAACAAAGTACGGAAAGAATTGGCAGGTATCCCAGATGTTCGAGTGTTCCCATTTATGCCAGGTTTCCAAGGTGGTTCGAGTGAGCCAGTTCAGTTCGTATTAGGCGGCTCTGATTACGATGAGCTCGTTGTTTGGGCTGAAATGCTAAAGAACAAAGCAGAAGAATCACCAATGATGGAAGGAGCAGAGATAGATTACTCGGAAAAAACGCCTGAGTTATTGGTTACAGTTGACCGACAGCGTGCCGCAGAGCTAGGAGTCAGTGTTAAAGACATTTCTGACACCCTAGAAATCATGCTCGGTGGTAAAAGCGAAACGACTTATGTTGAGCGTGGCGAAGAGTACGATGTGTATCTTCGCGGTGATGAAAATAGCTTTAATAATGCTGCAGATTTAAGTCAGATTTATCTGCGCACGAATAGCGGTCAGCTAGTGACGTTAGATGCGGTCACAAAAATTGAAGAAGTGGCGGCCTCTATTCGTCTTTCTCACTACAACAAACAGAAGTCCATCACTATTACTGCCAACCTGTCGGAAGGTTATACATTAGGAGATGCGCTGAATTACCTAGACCAGGAAGCCATCGACAACTTACCGGGTGACATTTCGGTGAGTTATTCGGGGGAGTCGAAAGACTTTAAAGAGAACCAAGCGAGTGTTGCTGTTGTGTTTGCATTGGCACTGCTAGTGGCGTATCTCGTGTTGGCGGCTCAGTTTGAAAGCTTCGTAAACCCGTTAGTGGTCATGTTTACGGTGCCGATGGGTGTATTTGGTGGCTTTCTTGGTTTGGTTATTATGGGCCAAGGTATGAACATTTATAGTCAGATCGGCATGATCATGTTGATTGGTATGGTGACGAAAAACGGTATTTTGATCGTAGAATTTGCCAATCAGCTACGTGATCGTGGCGTTGAGTTTGAAAAAGCGATCATTGATGCAGCTGCGCGACGTCTACGTCCAATCTTGATGACTGCGTTTACCACACTTGCTGGCGCAATTCCGTTGATAGTATCGACAGGGGCGGGTTATGAGAGCCGTATTGCCGTGGGTACGGTAATCTTTTTCGGGATGGGGTTTGCGACATTGGTGACCTTGTTTGTTATCCCGGCAATGTACCGATTGATTTCGGCGAAAACACAAGCACCAGGTCATGTAGAAGCAGAGTTAAACAAAGCAATTAGCCATGATACGAAGGGCCGTATAGCGCACCCTTAAATCAAACGTTAAAACATAAAAGCCGAGGTAATAACCTCGGCTTCTCTTTATCGGTTTAACGTTAGCTCGGAAGCGTTCGATTAGAAGCGTTTCCCTAGGCTGATTTGTACACCTTCGTAGCTGTCGTAAAAATCTTCAAAACCCATATCTGCGACATTATAAATGTACTCTGCGCGTAACCAGATATCTGTACTCATATCCCAATGGACGCCAACACCGATGTTGAATAGTGCGCCTGAGTCATCTGTGACCTTTTGTTCGTTTGGTACGTACATTTCGGCTTGAGTGCCAAGCGCTGTTGCGCGACCGAATAGTGATAGTGGCGTATCGCCTAAGTCATCACTCGTTACAACAGCAGACATACCTGCTTGGTAATAGTGAAGATCTAAGTCAGTTTTTAGAGCATCGTTCTTAAGTTCATTTTGTGAATAGCGCAGAACCCCTTCAAACGCGAGGTATTGGTTTACATGGTAACCCCAGCCAACTGTGATATGTGGTGTTGACCACTCATTGTCTCTATCCGAGCCGAAGTACGGTGTATCAAAACCAACGTTACCAGTACCTAGATAAAAATAAGATTGATGAGCTTGTTCTTGAGCAGCTAAAGTTGGCACGCTAATGGTCAAGGTAGACAATAATAGAATGGCGTTTTTCATAACTAGACGATAACCTTGGTAAAAGACCGTTGTAATGATTTGTTTAAATGTTAATTTAATCAATAGGATGGGTGGTAATTATCATATCAGCTTTTATCAAAGGTAGTGATTTTAGAATGGGAATTGTTGCGCTAAAGCATACTTCTTACTCATGACTACCAACTAACTAGATATGGTGACGAAAGCTAGTCAAATAAGAGAGAAGGAAAGGAAAGTGGCTGAATTCAAATATAAAAACTTGACTCAAGAAGAACAAGATAAGTTAGACGCGGCGACATTTCGCCGTTTATTGGCGCATTTAGATGCCAACAAAGACGTACAAAACATCGATCTGATGATCCTTGCGGGCTTCTGTCGCAACTGCTTTAGCAAATGGTATAAATCTGAGGCTGAAAATCTCGGTTTGGATTTAGATATTGATGACGCTCGCGAACGTGTTTACGGCATGACTTACGATGAGTGGAAACAAAATCATCAACCAGCGGCAACGCCAGAACAATTGGCTGCGTTTGAAGCGCGCCAGAAAAAGTAAAACCCAGCGATAAAAACAGCCCGCATGAAGTTGGGCTGTTTTTTAAAGTCCAGTTTGCACGTTAAGCGTTAGTTGAGCCGCAACAAGCTGGCTCAACGCAACCTTTTGCTTGAATGACTTCGAGTTGAGCTAAGTAAGGTTGAATATCGCCGATGTTCTCTTTTACCCATGTTAAGTCATAATACGTATCTAGGTAACGCTCTCCAGAATCACATAGAAGCGTCACGATAGAACCCTTCTCACCGCGTTGTTTCATCTCACAAGCCAATTGCAGCACACCGTAAAGATTGGTGCCTGTTGATGCGCCGACTTTACGTCCAATCAGCTGAGATACCCAATGGGCGGTTGCCACACTGGCTGCGTCTGGAATTTTGCGCATTTCATCAATGACACCAGCAATAAAGCTTGGTTCGACACGTGGTCGCCCGATACCTTCAATTTTGCTGCCGGTCTCACCTTTTAATGAGTGATTACCTGACTGAAAAGCATCGTAAAACACTGAGTTTTCAGGGTCTACCACGCAAAGCTTAGTGTCGTATTTTTGGTAACGAATAAAACGGCCAATGGTTGCTGATGTGCCGCCTGTTCCAGGACTCATCACTACCCAGCTAGGAATCGGGTGATCTTCTAACTCCATTTGGCTAAAGATAGAGTTCGCGATGTTGTTGTTACCGCGCCAGTCAGTAGCGCGTTCAGCATAAGTAAACTGGTCCATGTAGTGACCATTTAGCTCTTGAGCCAAGCGTCGAGACTCGTCATAAATCTGATCTGATCGTTCAACAAGGTGCGCTTTACCACCGTAAAATTCAATTTGTTCGATCTTTTTACGTGCAGTGGTTTTCGGCATGACGGCAATGAACGGTAAGCCAAGTAAACGCGCAAAATACGCTTCCGAAACGGCAGTGCTGCCTGAGGACGCCTCGATTACAGTGGTTTCAGGACCAATCCATCCATTACAAATAGCATAAAGAAACAATGAGCGCGCCAATCGATGCTTAAGAGAGCCTGTAGGGTGCGTACTCTCATCTTTTAGATAGATATCGATACCATCAAGAGAAGGTAGTTCGAGTTTAAATAAGTGAGTATCAGCAGAACGTTGGAAGTCTGCTTCAATTTTACGCACTGCATTGTTGATCCAATTGTGGTCAGTACACATGGCGTCTCTCCTGGGGAAATCGATAGATAAGTATTAGATAGGGATAATTTATCTATAATTTTCGAGAAAAACTTTGCTATTGTTACTCTTAATAAAGATTTTTGTAGAAAAATTTTCTACATTTTATGGGTTTATAGAAATGAGTTTAGATCGAATAGATAAGCAGCTGCTTGCTTTACTACAAACCGACAGCACCTCGTCATTAAATGACGTGGCTGAGCGAGTCAATCTTACTACAACACCATGCTGGAAGCGCTTGAAAAGGTTGGAAGAAGAGGGCTACATCGAAAAACGCGTGGCGTTGTTAAGTGCAGAAAAGCTCGAGCTATCTTTCATTGCATTTGTTCAGTTAAAAACGATTGATCATTCCGAAGGTTGGTATCACCATTTTGTTACAACTGTGAGTGACTTTCCTGAGGTAATGGAGTTTTATCGTATGGCTGGCGAGTATGACTACATGATGAAAGTACTAGTCAAAGATATGAAGTGTTTTGACGAATTCTATAAGCGGTTAGTTAATAGCGTAAAAGGGCTATCTAATGTGACTTCAACATTTGCTATGGAGTCCATTAAATACACAACAGAGTTACCAATCCTAAAATAACTCGCCCTATAAGAATTCTATCTAATGTTAATTCTACCTTTTAGTATTTTAAATGTTAAAAGGTAGTTTGATTATGCTTTTAAAACTATTTCCTATCAGATTTTCATAAATATAAACGATATTTATTCTCTCTTCCATTTTTCATTAACCATTTGTTTTTGCAGTCCATTAATCCCATATATCATAATGAAAGAAAAAATAACGCAATTTTTTCTCTTTCTTTTTCATGTTTTATTTTATTGAATATTAATTTTTACTAAATTAATGGAAGAGTTTGATTTAAACGTTTGCTTTTTGTGTTTTCATGTAATTTGGTCGCTATTTTTGAGTATTTGTTTTTAGGATTAATACAGTAGCAATTACTTAAGTAATAAAGTACTCAAAAATGGGGATAGTGATTAATAAAACATCGTATTATTATCGCCCCATCTTGTATGTAACAAAGTATTACTAAAAATGAACAGAAATTACTATTTGCTTTTTCTCGCAGCTTTACTCGCTGGCTGTGGCGGTGGGGGAGACTCTAAGCCGAACAATACGAAGACACCAACTACGATAACAAAGCAGAACCGTCCGCAATTAAAAGTGGAAGACACGGTATTGAAGTTTGAAGGAGTGGGAACGGTTACTGAAGCAAAACTGAGCAATGTACATGGGTCGGTATCTTACCAAGTCATTGATTCTAATCCGCCAAATGTCGTGAAAATTAATGACTCAGGAATACTACAAATTCTGCGCCCAGGAACGGCGACTATTCTTGCTACAGATAGTAGCTCTGCTTATGAATCTTCTGAAGCAAGATTTTCTGTCACTGTAGAGCGAGGCATCAATACTGAACTTTCAGTGAGTGATCTGAATTTCAATGCGATTGAGTCAGAAGGAAAAGCGTTGATCGTCCGTGGCCAAAAAGGCGAACTGAGTTATGAGGTAGAAAGTGGTCATAACTTGATTCGTGTTGATGAGAACGGTTCGGTATATTCATTAGGTTCAGTTGGTCAGGCATCGGTGCTGATTACCGATTCAGGTAACGACTTTTACTTGCCGAAACAAGTTCGCGCTACGGTTAAACTGCATGCAGTAGCTCCGGGGCAATTACAGTTCGCTTTGCTTGAAGACGAGTATCGAGAAGGGTTGACGTTAGAACCAGTGCGTCTAGATAAAGCTCAAACGCAACGTATTTCTTACAAAATTATAAATAGCGTACCAGACAGCAAGGTGGCCGAGTTGCTAGATCCTGAAACGGGTTTGCTTCTTGTTCATAATGTTGGTCGATTAACGGTTGAAGCGACTGCAACTTACAGCGACGCGTTTCTGGATAAACAGCAAACAGCGCAATTTTTTGTGGATATAAAACAAGGCAAGCGTCAAGAAATCAGCGCAGCGGATATCGTCACAACTTATGAGGAAGGTGGACGAATTTTCCCTAAGGTGACGAACGCCTACGGTGACTATGAGCTGAGAATCATTCGTGGTGAAGACGTTGTTGCTAAAACAGAAAATGGTGAAGCATTACTGATCAAAGGGGTTGGTGCTGCTGAAGTGGAAATTTACGAGCATGATATGCGTAATTATTCTGCAAGCAAAACTCGTTTTGATCTTGAAGTTAATCGCGCGCCTCATCCCGTTATAAAAGACATTGAAATGCCGCTTACCTATCAACCAAATCTTTCAATCCCTCTGGCGTTTAAAGGGCAAAAAGGTAACGTAAATCTAGTTAGCAGCTTACCTAATGGCTTACGAATGACTGACGGCAAGTTGGAGGTAGTGACTGCGGGTGAGTACGGCCTTAAGTTTGAAGACGATGGTGGGGAGTTCTACCAACCTATTCAATTTAATGTCGTCATTAAAGTTGCAAAGGCTGAAGGCCAACCCATGGCAACGCACGATTATGACGTTGTATACAGCAACAAATACAGTTTTGATCTTCACCGTGATTTTGGTTTGAGTGCTGACGAGCAAATTGAGATTGTAGATAACACCGCACCAGATGTTGTCGGTGGTTTTAGTGAAGGACGTCTCCATGTGTATAAAGCGGGTAAAGCGACGCTAACTGTGCGCAGAAAAGAGAGCGCGAATTATACCGTTGGTCCTGATCAAAAAGTCTACGTGACAATTTTGAGTGCGCCGAGCCGAATTGAAGTTCAATCCGATGTGGAAGAGATTTGGAAGGTTGGCCAAACATTTGTTGCGCCGAAAATCTCTGGTACGGTTGGGGAAGTTACGTACCGATTTGCAGACAACGCAGCAACAGATGTAGTTTCCTTAAACAGCCAAACGGGTGCCATGCAAATTCTTAACGCGGGTAGCACAAAAATTATTGTTTCGGATGCGGGGGACGACAAAGTGGATCCGGGTGAAAGTAGTTTCTCGGTCACGATTAAACAAGGCACAAACCCTGTATCGGTTACTTACCCAACGGTAGAATTCTCCGCTGGTAGTGTTATCTCACCAGTGATGAGTGGTGGGACTGCGAAGGCAAGTTACCGTCTTATTAACCAAAAAGATCCTGTGGTCGAGCTAGTTTCTCCTGATACAGGGCGTTTGAAGATTTTGCACGCAGGCGAGTACCAAGTAGAGGTTACTCTTACTGGACGCAACTACAAAGCTAAAACAATCGTCGTAAATGGCACTATTAACAAAGCGAATCACCCTGGTTTAAGTGCTTCTACAATGAAGGTGGAATTTGAACCATTTAAAAAGGTTAAGCTAGACTTTGGTACACCAATAGGAAACCGCAGCTATCAAATATCCGGCTCAACAACTAACGGTGTCGCTTCATTAGATGTTGATAAGGAAGAGCTGACGTTACTTGACCTCCCACCAGTAAAAAGACGTTGGATTTCTCTTGACGTTTCGGAAGGGGAATCTCGAGATTACGAAGCGCTGAAAAGTAAGAATGTTCAGGTTTTTATAAGCTTCGCTGACAAAGGTGTTGCGGATCAATATGAATTGTTTGAGAAAGAACAAACGGTGTTGATTAGTACTCTGAATAAGCTTGAATTTTCCAACTTAGAAGAAAGTGAGTTTGGTTTGATGAACGTTCGTTCAGTGCGTGAGCCAACGGACGAAGAATTGAAATCATACGGCAAAGGTAAGGTTGCGAAGCTTATGTTTAAGCCGGTGGGTAACGATGACCTAACTCTAATAAAAGCTGCGTGGGTACATGTGGCTCGATTTGATGGATGTACATCAGAACTGTTCGAAGATGATCTCAAGCCTTTTGAAGCAATTGACTATGATGACCCAGGGTACTGCACCAACGGCAGCACGATTCGTATGACTCGGTTCTTAATAATTGATGACTCGAAGATGGAAAAGGTAGAGTATGAGTTAGTAGCACCTGTGATTACTTACCGTCGTGGGGGTCGTGAATTTTTAGCAACGAATAAAGGTGGATTCTATGCCGACCCAAATGTCATTTACGGGAAAGGCGAATATGGTTACCCGAAATCACTTTACGAATGGTCGGTTATTAACATGAAGTATCAACCAAATTAATCATCGTTTGATACCCATTAAAAAAGGAGTGCGGAACAGCACTCCTTTTTTCGTCTAGCGAACACGAGCTATTTCGTGTAGCGCATCACCCCTTCTTGCACGGCGGTCGCCACTAAGTGACCTTGCTGGTTGTATATTTCGCCACGGACCAACCCACGAGTATTGCTCGCCGTTGGGCTCTCTATCGCATATAGAAGCCATTCATCCATCTTAAACGGGCGATGGAACCAGATAGAGTGGTCAATGGTGGCCACTTGAAAGTTAGGCGTCATTAATGAGACTTCATGTGGATGCATTGCTGTTACAAGGAATCCCCAATCGGATGCGTAGGCCAGAAGGTACTGGTGAATTAGCTGATTCTCTGGCATTTCACCATTAGCACGAATCCAAAGGTACTGTTTGGGTTCTGCTTTTTTGGGCTTCAAAGGGTTGATAACCGTAACGGGGCGAGTTTCGATTGGCTTTTCCCCGCAAAATGTTTTGCGTAAGCGTTTGGGTAGAAATTCTGCAATATGGCTTGCGAGCTCACTCTCTGAGGCAAAGTTTTCTGGACCAGGGATATCTGGCATTTCTTTTTGATGATCAAACCCAGGTTGATCGCCATGGTAGGATGCGGTTAGGTAAAAAATAGGGCGTCCATTTTGAATTGCCTTTACGCGTCTAGTGCTAAAGCTACGGCCATCTCTCAGATTTTCTACGTCATAAATAATAGGTTTTTCTGGATCGCCAGGGTACAAAAAATAGCTATGGAAGGAGTGTACCGTGCGTGTTTCTTCAACGGTGTAGCGTGCAGCAGAAAGTGCTTGCCCAATTACTTGACCGCCATAAACTTGAGGCAAACCTAGGTTTTCACTTTGGCCACGAAACAAGCCTTCTTCTAATTTTTCGAGTTGTAGTAGGCTGAGCAATTCTCGTAGTGGTTTACTCATTGTGTCTCCTCACCGTTGTCTTTCATTCCAAGTTACCTCAACAGCCTCACTCTTGTGAAGTGGTATAGTTAAGAACTATTGAGTAACTTAGAAATAGTATTGTTCCAATTATGAAACAAAATCAATTGTTTGATAAATTCTAACTCAGTCAAACTATTGTCAAATAAAGTGACAGGAAGCAGACAGTTTTATATTCCACACCTATAATTGCTTCGGTTTAATGCTCTTTTCGAGGAATATATGAAAAAAACACTACTACTTGTTACTTCTCTACTCTTTGGGGCTGCGTTAGTGGGTTGCCAAACTTCTCAAAATACAGAAATGGAATCTACAGAGGCGTCAATGAAGACGATTACAGGTACAGTGGCTTATCGCGAGCGGATTGCCTTGCCACCAAACGCAGTGGTTACTATTGCGTTAGAAGATGTGTCCTTGGCGGATGCGCCAGCAAAAGTGTTGGCGAAACAGACATTCGAAACAGAAGGTAAGCAAGTTCCTCTTTCTTTTGAGTTGAGTTACGACAGCAATGAAATCAAACCAAACCATCGTTACAGCGTTCGTGCTCGCATTGAGGTAGATGGAAAGCTGCGTTTTATCAGCGACACACATAACGGTGTTATTACAGATGAAGCACAAACTCACCAATTAGATATTCGTCTAGTTGGAACACGTTAATACGACGTACTGAGAACAAAAAATGGCAGCTTAAGGCTGCCATTTGTATTTTTTAAGTGAAGTTTTGCCAACTTCCGATACTTCAATCCCTTCTGCTTCTAATTTCTTTTTTTGTCGCTCTAAGTCTCGGCCTTTTAAAGATATTTTTCCTTGGCTATTTACCACTCTAAACCAGGGGAGTTTACTGCCTTCTGGTAAGTTGCCCAGTGCTTTACCAACATGTCTCGCATAGCCCGGATAACCGGCCATTTTTGCAATTTCCCCATAGGTGGAGACTTTTCCTTTTGGAATTTGGTGAATTACAGCAAAGATTTGCGCTAAAAATTGGTCCATACTCAAAAGTGTCTATTTTGGATTACTAAGGAATGGTAAACCATTGGACTTGTATATTGCTAACGGTTCTTAACCCTTGTGTTGCCAGCGACTCACTTTGAAGAATTACATTTTCTGTTCTTTAGTGTCGTTGGTTGATGAGCCTTAAACAGCATGAAGCAAACGCAAGCTAAGCTTGAATCTAGACCCTCTCAACGACTTTCAATCCCAGTTTTTGCCGTTGAGTTACCAAGTAGGTGGGGAAGCCAGGAGGCGCTATGATTTTATCGACACTTCAATTTTTCGTTACGACCTTACTCGCTGTTGTCTGCGTTCGGGCGATGAGTTTGAGCGAGGGTGACATTCCCGTTCTTGCACTTATGATCCCCGCGCTGTGGGTTCTGCCACAAGGTGGGTTCGCTGGCCTAGTATTACTGGGCGCGATGATGGCTTTTGGTGCGACACTCTCAATGCAGCCAATTGCTTTGTCGGTTGGTGTTTTGATCCTTTTCCCACTTTTAATGGTGGTATTTTCTCGTAGAAGCTCTTTAGGTGTGTTGCTCACCGCTGGTCTTATTGTACTTACACTGCAAGTTGGTCTTATGGTCACACAGCAAGGCGGTAAGCTGGATGGGTCTGCTTGGGTTACAGTGGTTCAAACCATTGCGGTTATGGCGATGTGGTGGTCGGCTGCGCATTGGACGCCATCCAATAAACACAGCTGGTGGCCGTTGTTTTTGTTGCTCCCATTGTGGATTGCAGGCCTACCGTACGCCGTTCTTATGGCGTTAAGTTTGACGGGAATGTTAGCGTCAATGGAAGCACTTGTGAAGCTTCAACATACCATTCGTTGGAGCAAATTATTATGTTGGACATTGCCGACTGTGGGTTTTGCCGCTTTAGTCGTCAGCCCGACCACGGATGTGCCAAACCCTGTTTTCGTGGTTTGGATCTGTTTGTTAGGGACGGCTTGGATGACTGACTATATTTTACGTAGTAGCGATGAACAGGCTGAATTATGAGTTTTTAGTCAGGTAAAAAGTGACATGTGCGGCAGAGTATCGAATTGGTTGTGGAACAAAATGGAGATTAGTATATGTTCTTCATTTCATATTTACTACACTTCCAATAATAATAACCACAATATAAGTGGTTGATTTAAGATAAGTTTGTCATGACAACTTTTGCTCGAACACTGTTGCTTTTTGCATGTTGCCTCTTGAGTTTGAATGTAAAATCCGAAGCCCCTTTAATTGCTCATTATAAAGTCGCGACTGAAGCGGATGATGTCGTCACTCGTGTTCTTTTCAATGCTGCTTCAAAGGAGTTTGGCTTTACCGTTCAATACGTGAACTACTCCAGCTTTGATGCCATTCTAAATTCAGTAGCGAATGGGGAAGCGGACTTTGCTGCGAATATCACTTACACACAAGAACGTGCTCAACGTTTTAGTTATTCCCGCCCAACAAATATCGAATATACCTACCTCTTTGGTTTAAAAGATTCGACGTTGAGTGACATTTCGCGTGTTGGCGTCCCCAAAGATACAGTTTATGCCCAATTACTTAAACAACACTACCCTGAGCTAGAACAGATCTCTTATCAAGGTCACGAACAAGCAGTAACACTGCTACGTTCAGGTGCTGTGGATGGCGTTGTCGATGCCATTAACCAGCTCAAGCCGATGCTGATGGAGGGGTTTGACGCCAAGATGCTCAATGATCAGATTTCGATAAAGCCCGTATCCATCATCAGTAAAAAAGATCATCATCTTGAAGAGTTGGACACGTTCGCTACGTTTATTCACGGGGAAGCGGTGCAAAAGCAGCTTCGCGAAGAAATTTCCCAGTATCAATTTGAATTAAGGCGAGCAGCGTTGCGTGATTCTATTCGTTTATTACCCCTTGATTTTAATGAACCAATACGGATTAAGCTCGAATCTATCTTTCCATATGTTGTATACAACGCAGATGGTAGTGTCGAAGGGATGACGGCTGATGTAGTCCTGAGAAGCTGTGAGATCTTGGCTTTAAACTGCTTGATCATTAGTGAGCCTGGTGAAAGCTGGGGTTCTATGTACCATGAGTTTATCCAAGGTAATTTCGAAATTTTGGCGCCGTTAACGGTCAGCCGTGAGCGGCGCGCATTTAGCTACTTTCCAAAGCCCCATTACGCGCCAGCATCGGTGATGGTCAAGCGTTTAGGTTACAAACCGAGCACATACTCTCATGTTTCACAGTTGATATCTGAGCGGATTGGCGTAGTTAAGGATGACTTTTTCGATCAAATGATGACGCAACTGTTACCGCTAAAAGAACTCAAACGTTATCGTACCCAACAAGAGCTCATTCAGGAGCTACTAAATGAAGAAGTCGATTACATTCCGATGGATACGGCGATGCTCAATCATTTTTTACGTCTCAGTGAATTGGTTCCGATAGAGCAGGATACCGCTATTGGCGAGTTTTATGAGTCACAACTCTCTGTTGGATTGGTCGCGAATGAAAAAGGAGCCATGCTTGCGCCTTTCTTCAGTCGAGCGATAGCGATGTTAGAAGTTGATAAGATCATTGCTCAGTACGATGTACGCCCAGATTGGCGTACCGCACTTGAATATGAGATTCGATTAGCGACGCAAACACAAGCTGTGTTTATCTTTGTATTATTGTTTGCTATTTGTGTTTCGCTTTATCTTTACCGTCAATCGAACACTGACAACTTAACAGGGTTAAGGAATCGTCGTGCGTTGCAAGTAAAGTATCGAAAAGGAGTAAACAAAGATCTATCCATACTTTACTTAGACATTAATCATTTCAAACGAATCAATGACACTTATGGTCATCGCGCTGGGGACGAAGTTTTACAACTACTGGCGCTAAAAATTCATTATGTCTGGTCGGGAAGATGTTATCGAATTGGAGGGGATGAGTTCATATTACTGGGTTATCCTACGCAAGCCGAGTTAACTAGAGCAATGAGAGAGCTCAGTAGAATCGATGTGAAAGGCAAATTATGTAGTGATTTGGAGTCTATAAGTATCTCTATTGGTTTCTCTGCAAAAAGGGAACGGCACATGAGCTTAGAGCAAGCGATGCATTTGGCTGATGAAGACATGTACATGAGTAAGCAGTCCTCACGGCACGACTCCTCTTATCGTGACTGCACGGTTTCATCATAAAGGAATGAATTGATCGAGTTTTGTTCAAACGGTAATGAAATGATGAAATTCAAGGTTTTTGCTCTTGCATTATGAGAGCTGATACTGAATAATCGCCCCATCGATTGAGGCAAGACCTCTCGAAAAGAATTATGGGGCTCTGGTCCTCTCGCAACAATAGCTCGTGAACTCGGTCAGGTCCGGAAGGAAGCAGCCGCAGCGTGTGACTTGTGTGCCGGGATGTGGCTGGGGTCCCACCCTTTGAAAGCCCTGCGTTATCGCAGGGCTTTTTTCGTTTTTGAGCCTTCTTTTATTTTGGCTACGCTTGGTGTTCAACGTCTTCTGATGATCAAGCTTCTTGAGGTTATTTAGGTATAATTTATAATCTCATCCGCTCGATACCGAACTTTCGTGAAGATTGTTTAGGGTACACTCGCCGAATAACCATTTTCACCTGGGATACTTTAATGATTTCAAAAAACCAATTAAAACTGCTTCGTGCTTTAGGTCAAAAGAAACAGCGTAAAGCGCATGGCTTATTCCTAGTTCAGGGTGAAAAGAACGTACTAGAGCTAGCAAGTAGTTCATTGAAGGTGAAGCAGGTTTTTGCAACAGCGGCATTTCTCGAACAAAATGCTGGTACGCTAAATCGTTTTGATTGTGTTGAAGCATCGCTTGATGAATTGACCAAAGCGAGCACGCTTGTGAGCAATAATGCGGCCATTGCTGTGGTTGAAATTCCGAGTGTAAAAGAGCCTCAAGCGAAAGGCTTGATGATTGCGCTAGATGGTGTATCCGACCCTGGTAATCTAGGTACGATTATTCGTGTTGCAGACTGGTATGGCATCAAGCACATTATTGCGAGTACAGATTGTGCTGATCCTTATAATCCTAAAACGATCAGTGCGACCATGGGCAGCTTTGGCCGCGTACAAGTGAGTTTGGTGGATTTGCCAAGTTACTTGGAACACGCCAAATTGCCAGTATATGGCGCGTTTTTGGAAGGAGAGAGCGTTCATAAAACGGATTTCGCTGCTGAAGGTATTTTGTTGATGGGCAGCGAATCTCATGGTGTGCGTGAAGCCGCAGCAAAATTCGTGACAGATAAGATCACGATTCCGGCGTTTGGCGGTGCCGAATCACTGAATGTCGCGATGGCGACTGGCATTATTTTAGACAACATGCGCCGCCAACATAGCTAACGCAACAATTACATAATAACAAAGCCAGTCAATTGACTGGCTTTGTTGTATTTTGCCTAGAAAAATCAGCCTGGCTGAATCTTGCGTTTAACGAAATACAGTGAATGTTGTTCGGTGAGTTAATTTTGTTTTAGTTCAATAGGCTGTGCCTATAAATAAAATTACTCCTTTCCATTTAGTAAAATCAGGAAATTAGGCGACACTTATCTAAAGGCCGCAATAAAATGCCCTTAAGGAGATAAGAATGCATTCATTAAAAGTAAAAGATTACATGACGTTGCAAGCGGTGACTTTCACGAAAGATATGTCACTTTCGGCAGCTTTAAACAAAGTAATGCAAAGTGTCACACTAGGTGGCCCTGTCATTGATGAAAATGAAAAAGTGGTTGGGTTTTTATCGGAGCAAGACTTATTAGATAAGTTGGTGAAAGCAAGTTATCACTGCCAAGATACACATACGGTACAAGAGTGTATGCATGATGATGTCTTATCTGTTTCTCCAGAAATGTCAGTAATTGAACTGGCTGACATGATGAAAGTTGGAAAGCCGAAAATGTATCCAGTGGTGGATGGCAAAGGTAAGTTGGTTGGTGTTATCACAAGAAGAGACGTGCTGCGTGCCATAGGAATGACATTAAATGAGTGTTTTAAGCATCCCGTTTAACCTCTCTGTTTAAACTTTACGGAATATTGCTTTTAAACTGGTTTGGAAAGACGCTTCGGCGTCTTTTTTATTTTCTATCGCCGAACTGTACAAATTTATCTTGACCTTGGAGCTTACTCTAAGGTTTATCCTTAGCAATAGGTAAATCACCGATACCAATAAGGAAAAAATTATGTGTACAAAACATCAAGGTTGCCAATCTAGCAAAATCAAAACTGCGGTGCCGCTTGGTGCAAGCGAGTCATGCTGTGCGCCAGTAAAATCTTCGCTCAATATCTCTCAGGCCAGTGTTGATGTTTCTGAAAGCTCTTGCTGTAGTGGAGGAGGCTGCAGCGTTGACACAGGCGAGGAAGACGATCCCACAAGGGAGAGTAATTCCTCCGTTCGGAACGCTTGGCTTGTGTCAGGTATGGATTGCCCATCTTGTGCGCAAAAGCTTGAGAAAGCCATTACGTCTTTACAAGGCGTCAGCCAAGCCAAGGTTTTGTTTGCAACAGAAAAACTGGTCGTCGATTTTGATGGTCTAGAGCTGATAGCTACGATAGAGCAGACAGCCCAAAAAACGGGTTTCCCGCTCTTTTCACTTGATGCTCCAAAACCAAGCACTACAAAGAAAGGCTGGCTTGGCGTCATAAGAGACAACATCCAAATTCTCTCGATTGCTGGTGCAATGGCTACTGCGGCAGTAATTTCTAAGATCGACCCTCAAATAAGCGCTTGGTTATTCACTTTGACGTGTTTACTTGGTTTATACCCAATCGCGCTCAAAGCATTTAAGTTGGCGCGTAGCGGTACGCCTTTTGCGATTGAAACGTTAATGAGTGTAGCGGCGCTCGGCGCTTTATATTTAGGTGAAACCGCCGAAGCCGCAATGGTGTTATTGCTTTTCCTTATTGGTGAAAAGTTAGAAGCATATGCATCATCTCGCGCGCGAAGCGGTGTCCAGGCGTTAATGGACTTAGTCCCAGAAAATTCAATTTTAATTATTGATGGTGAACGCAAAGAAGTACCAGCTGCGCAGCTTAAACCAGGGGATATCATAGAAGTCGCACCCGGAGGTCGTTTGCCTGCCGACGGTGTTTTGCAAGATGCGCTTGCGAGTTTTGACGAAAGTGCGTTAACGGGAGAATCTGTTCCCGTTGAACATCAAACCGGTGGCAAAGTGATGGCCGGGGCTGTGGTTGTCGATAAAGTGGTTCGTTTACAGGTGACTTCCCGTCAGGGCGAGAATGCGATAGATCGAATTCTTCATTTGATTGAAGAAGCAGAATCCCGTAAGGCACCATTAGAACGCTTTCTTGATAAATTTAGCCGTTGGTATACGCCACTAATGATGTTGGTGTCTCTGATGGTTATCGTTACGCCGCCATTACTATTTGCCCAACCGTGGGAAACGTGGATCTATCGAGGACTCGCCCTGCTGTTGATTGCTTGTCCATGTGCATTAGTCATTTCAACGCCTGCGGCGATCACTTCTGGCTTGGCGGCAGCGGCTAAGCGGGGCGCATTGATCAAAGGTGGAGCGGCGCTTGAGTTGCTTGGCAAGGTTGAGTCTGTCGCATTTGATAAAACTGGGACACTGACGCAAGGTAAACCAGAAGTGACCGACGTCTTTGCTTTTGATATGGATGAAGACAAGTTACTTAGCCTAACTGCGTCAATCGAGGTTGGTTCAAGTCATCCTCTAGCGGTTTCTTTAGTTACCAAAGTGCAAGAGCAGGGGCTTACTATTCCTGAAGCGTTGGATAAAACCGCGCAAGTAGGCTCTGGTGTCACTGGTTACGTCGATGGAAAAATGGTCCAAGTGGTCACGCCTTCAAAGGCAGACTTTCCACTTTCTCAAGAAGCCAAAGAGCAAGTGGTTACGTTGGAACAACAAGGTAAAACGGTTGTCATTGTTCGTTACGATGACGAGGTCATTGGCGTGATCGCATGGCAAGATACATTGCGCTCAGATGCCCAGCAAGCCATCGCAATGTTGAAGGAACTTGGGGTCACGTCGGTGATGCTAACGGGTGACAACCCGAGAAGTGCAGAAGCAATGGCAAATAGAATAGGCTTGGATTATAAAGCGAGTTTGTTACCTGCAGACAAGGTGCATTACGTCGAGAAACTATCACAACAACATACCGTTGCGATGGTGGGAGACGGTATCAATGATGCTCCAGCCATGAAAGCTTCGAGCATTGGTATTGCGATGGGAGGCGGTACGGATGTTGCGCTCGAGACTGCTGATGCGGCGTTAACACACAACCGGTTGATTGAGCTACCTGCCATGATAGAACTGTCGCGTGCGACGCTAAGTAACATTCGTCAGAATGTCGCGTTAGCGCTAGGTTTGAAAGGTGTATTCTTAGTGACAAGTTTACTTGGGGTTACTGGGTTGTGGGTTGCAGTATTAGCTGACAGTGGTGCAACAGCACTGGTGACATTGAATGCGTTGAGATTACTTCGTTTTGAGTCCAAACAGATCAAATAACTGACCTAACCAATGATCCCACTCATTAATAGCCCGAGGCATTCGTGTATCGGGCTTTTTTTAACCGTATTCACCTGATGCGATCAGACGTTTTTCTCGTCCTTGAAATCACGCATTGCTATGCAACAAAATGATCTAACGCCCCTTAAAGTGTGATCAATACCAGTTTTGTTTGAAATTTCATTTTCATTACATTTTGTCATTGTGATTGTGATCACTCTATGTTGGTGAAAGGTTCGCTACAGTGCATCTGTACCCAATAACTGATTAATGAGCTTATTGTTCATAAAATAAGCCACAATAAGGAGCGACTTATGTCTCAAGCTGTATTCCATTTAGGTGTTACTGAAGCTGATCTTAATGGTGCGACTCTAGCGATCATTCCTGGTGACCCAGCGCGTGTTCAAAAAATCGCAGAACAAATGGAAAATCCAGTATTTCTAGCAAGCCATCGTGAATACACGCTATACCGTGCAGAGTTAGACGGTAAACCTGTTGTGGTTTGTTCTACAGGTATTGGTGGTCCTTCTACCTCTATCGCAGTTGAGGAATTGGCACAGCTTGGTGTTCGTACTTTCCTACGTGTTGGTACAACGGGTGCAATTCAACCACATGTAAACGTGGGTGACATGATCGTAACGACGGGGTCAGTTCGTCTTGACGGTGCGAGCCTACACTTTGCTCCTATGGAATTCCCAGCAGTTGCTGACTTTGAAGTAGCAACCGCAATGAAAGCAGCAGTAGAAGAGTCTGGCGCTACAGTTCACATGGGTGTGACTGCATCAAGCGACACGTTCTACCCTGGTCAAGAACGTTACGATACGTTCTCTGGTCGTGTTGTTAAGCGTTTCCAAGGCTCTATGCAAGAATGGCAAGACATGGGCGTACTTAACTTCGAGATGGAGTCTGCAACACTGCTAACAATGTGTGCGAGCTCTGGTTTAAAAGCGGGTTGTGTGGCTGGTGTTATCATCAACCGTACACAAAAAGAGATTCCAGATCATTCAACTCTGAAAGAAACGGAAGCGCGTTCAATTAAAGTGGTTGTAGAAGCAGCGCGTAAAATGCTTTAAGCCGCTATAGTTGGCATTTAAACAAACAGAAAAAACCAGAGGCTAACCTCTGGTTTTTTTCTACTTATAGAAATGCGTACAGCTAAAATTTAGGTATAAAAAAAGCAGCATTAATGCTGCTTTTTATCGTTGTGAATTTTAGCTTTTCTTAATGGCACTATATCTCGTCTGAACCGCCCGCGTCTTTAAACCAAGCAGTTAAGTGCGTTCTTAAATCTTTAAGCTCATCAGGGCCAATCAGGGCTAGCCCTAAGTCTTCAGCACGAGTAATGTCATTGTGACGAAGAGGACGGAAGCTCACCAACATTGCGCGCGCTTGTAAGCCACCTAATAGATCGCGAAGCGATTCTAACTTATATAAAGTATCGTCGCCGTCATCTCTCATGCCTTTGGTTTTGCACTCGATGATGTGCAGCTTGTTGTTTACAACTGTTGCGACATCTAACTCATTGCGTACTTCACTTTCACCAAGTTTGCGATAAACCTGAACATTTAACGATCGATCTTGGATCGTCGGCATGGTGTCTTGGATTTGCTTCACGGTGCTGTGAACCAAAGTTTCTAACCACTCACCATTTGAAAAGCGTCGAGCATCTTCATCTGCAAACGTTAAAACGCCATTCTCATAGGTGGCGATTTCTGCTTCTACTAAATCTGAAAGCAACATGTTGAGCTCACGGTAGCCCTGCTGTTTTTCGGAGAGCTCGACATCAAGCTTTTGTTCTTTGCGGCATGTGGTTGCAAGGTAGTTAAGTGTTGCTAGACCTGGCCCAAGCTCAAGCGCATTTGAGGCCCATCGTTCACCAAGTTCATACAATTTTTTATCAAGAAGAGGTGGTAAATCAACGTGGTGAAACTCGCCGCGTGCACCAAAGATAGTGAGGTAATCTGCAATCGTAATGTGATCTTCGACTTGGGTATCTTCTTTGCCATCAGGGTATAACCAACAAAGCTTATCGCTACTAGGCTCTACCACAAAAATTGGCCAGCGATAGGTACGGAAAACTTCGTACACCGACAACAAGCGATGACGAAGACCACAGCTCGCGTTCAATTTTACATCTTCGCCGCGTTCATGGAGGTCTTTTGCCAGTTTTTGAATTGCTTGTTTGATCAGAGATGTATTAACAGCGGATGGAATTTCAAAAAATTCAGAAGTAATTTCTCGTTGATCTAAAACGGCACTCAGTCGGTCAAATATATCTAACTGGCTCTTGTCTCCGATGAAGACGATATGTGTGCTTAGCGTACGATTATCTAATAGAGGAGTGACCAATCTCACTGGGTCTTGGTCGATAATACCAACATGAACAGCCATAGATTTTCCTTTTTATGAGGCCGCTCGAAAAGAGTTGTGCAAGGGGATGAGCTGGCCTTATTAATCATATGTAGACATGGCCGACAAAAAACAAGGGCGACTTAACAAAAAGTCGCCCTTATACAGTTGATTGCACTAATTAATGCTCTTAGTTATAAAGTATTTATAACTTAAAGCGGTGGACCAATTCATTTTGCTGATGAGCCAAGTGGGTCAGTGATTCACTGGTTTGTGCGATACTCGACATGGCTTGGAAACTTTCATCGGCGATACTGTTGATATCTTCAATGCTGCGAGCAATGTCTGTTGATGTTTCACTTTGCTCTGCTGCTGCTTGTGAAATGTGCGTACTCATTTGGCTGATTTCGATGATTAGCGCCTGGATCTCTTCCATTGAGCTGTTCGCTTTTGATGCTTGCTCAACCGATATCTCCATATCGCTCATACAGCTTTGTATGACTTGGTTCGCCGATTGCGAGCTAGCTTGCAGATTACTGATCATGGATTCAATTTCAGTGGTTGATTGAGTCGTTCTTGATGCGAGCACTCGTACTTCATCTGCCACTACCGCGAAGCCGCGACCTTGTTCACCAGCGCGAGCCGCTTCAATTGCCGCGTTCAATGCCAGTAGGTTGGTTTGCTCCGCAATGTTGCGGATCACATCAAGGATAGACCCAATTTGACCACTCATCTTTTGTAGCTCAGAAACTGCGGAGACCGATTCGTTCAAACGTGTTTCTAGTTGATTAATGGTTGAGATGTTACTGCTCATAACATTTCTGCCTTCTTCAGAGGCAGATTCGACGCGTTGCACCATTTCTAGCGAGCCTTGCGCACTTTGCGCGACTTCCTGCACTGAATGAGACATTTCTGTCATCGCGGTAGCGACGTTTGCCGTTTGTTCGCGTTGAGAGCTCAATTTAATTTGTGCTTGCGAAGAGGTGCGTTCGTTGGTTGTCGCGGTTGACGATAGGTTTTCTGACGCTTCGTTGAGTTTCACCAAGATCTCGTGAAGGTTGTCGGCGAGTGAGTTAATGTGTCCACTCACACGGCTGAATTCGTTGTTATAGCGAATGTCGATACGCTGTGTCATATCACCTTCAGTCAGGCTTTCTAACACTTTTAGAATACGAGTCAACGGTTCGCGAACGCTTTGAGCGATGTGGTAGCCAATCGCTGTCGCGAGTAAAACGACAATAACGCCAATGATGATGGCTTTCGTTACACCCGCCGAATATATGTCACCTGCGTCTGCCAATGATTCATTGAGCTTATCTGTTGCGGTTGTCGTGAATTGCTCAAGAATCGCCATGGTTGAATCCACTTTATTTGCTAGGTTGGCGATATTGTTATACAAAGCGGCGCGAGCATTGAGGTAATTATTATGTTGGTCTAGCACACCGCCACGCATACCAACGTCACGAGTAAATTGCTCTACAGATTCGCCAAAAGCTTTTTCTAGCTCAGGAAGCTGAGTCACCAACCCGCGGAATGCGTAATTCAAGTGCGTTACTGCTTTGCGGTTTTTAGCTACGGCTTGCGTAACAAACTCAGGGTTGGAACTGGCGAGGGCATCAGAGGTAATTACTTCGGCATCTTTTAACTTGATAAAGTAGCTCTTTGCCATGACTTTGACAGAAATGCTGGTTTGATCTGCCACATATTCTTTAAGACCAACCGAAAGTTCGGTATTCAGTTTTTGGAAGCGGCGTGAGGATTTTTGCACTTCTTCTTGAGCCGCAAACATTGCTTCGTAGTTGTCCATGGCCTCTAGAGCTTCTGTAAAATAGCTCTGCTCTAACGTTTTTAACTGTGAAAACGGTTCGGCAAGAGAAGGGTAGATTTGGCTTGCGGTTTTCAGTTGAGCCAATGTGGATTCGAAGCGCTGTTGAGATCTAGCAAATTCCTGACGCATTTCATCCATGCGTTGTTTATTCTCTGTCGTCAGGAAGTCTTTAAATGATTTGTCGGCAGAAAGCAGCTCAACACTGGTTTGATTAGATAACGATACCAACGGTAGGGATGATTTAGAAACCGTGCCAAATTTTCCGTGAATATCACTCATTCCTCCCATCATAATGGCAATTGTGACGGCAAATAGGATGATGATCAGTGCAAAGCCGGCATACATCCTTTTAATAACTGAACCTCGCATAAGTGAGCTTCCTCTCCCAAAAATAGACAAGCTACCCAAGTATTTTTGAATTTACTTGGGTATAAAAATAATAATTGTCTTAAAAAAGTAACAAAATTCATTGGATTGTATTCAGTTTGTGATGCGCATTTTATGACGCACACGACAAAAAAAGCTTCGTTAATTAGCATTTGATTAATAATGTTAAGTGAACACTGTTTTTATTGAGCTCCGCTTTTGGTTGGCGCATACTAATTGGGGTCTAATTACGTTTATAAAATGGAGTCCTCATGGCGGAAGAAACGATCTTTAGTAAAATTATTCGCAAGGAAATCCCTGCCGATATCCTTTATCAAGATGATTTGGTGACTGCGTTTCGCGACATTAACCCTCGCACACCAAGCCATATTCTCATTATTCCGAATAAACTGATCCCAACAACGAATGATGTAGAAGCTGAAGATGAAGCAATGATGGGGCGTTTGTTCACTGTTGCTAGAAAGTTAGCGAAAGAAGAAGGTATTGCTGAAGACGGCTATCGCCTAATCGTTAATTGTAATCCACATGGTGGCCAAGAGGTTTACCATATTCACATGCACCTACTAGGCGGCCGCCCTCTAGGTCCAATGGTATTGAGCTAAGCTTTTAAAAGTGGGTGGCGATTCACCCACTTCTTTTTCCTGTCGAATGACACATTTGTGGAGATAAATGTGAAACTAGGTGTAAAGCTGTTAGGGCTGATGAGCTGGGCTTTAATGGCCTCTGGCTGTGCGAATTTATCTGCGGGCAATCTGTTTAGCCATTACAGCAACCAGAATCAAGAAGTTTATCAAGCCGTTGTTGCAGGGGAATATGCCAAAGCAAAACAACTTCAATCAAGTGAAGTGGGTGGCGAGATACTTGGCAATTTTGAAAAAGGTCGTATCTCTTTTCTTGCTGAAGATTACCCAACAAGTTTAAATGCGCTAGAAAGCAGCGATCGTGCTGTACGTGTTCAACAAGATCGTGCGACGATATCTGTGTCAGACACGGCAACGAGCGTCGGCTCTCTCGCAGTGAACGACAATCTCCAAGACTATCATCCCGCCGATTACGAACTTGGCTTTTTGCACCTGTATCTAGGACTAAATTACTTACAGAAAAACGATTTAGAAGGGGCACTAGTTGAAGTGCGTCGAGCTAATCAAGTTCAGGAAGCAGCAAGAAAGGCGCGTGAAAAAGAGCTAAAAGCAGCAGAGAAAGACCTTAACAAGCAAGGCATGTCTGCCAATTTAGGCAGTGTGTTAGCGAACTACCCTGATGCTGGTAAAAAACTAAGCGCGGTACAAAATGGTTATCTGTTCTATCTTTCTGGCTTGTTATATGAAGCGTCGCGAGACTTAAACAGTGCTTATGTTGATTACCGACGAGCACTCGCTGTAATGCCAGACAACAAGCAAGTTGTGGAAAGCACCTTATACGCTGCTAAGAAGCTGGGCATGCGTGAAGACTTGCGCATGCTAGAGAAGCGGTATGGCAAAGCACCTTCTGGATTAACTCAGTCACAAGGGCGAGTCATCGTTATTGATGAGCAGGGTGTTGTTGAGGCGATGAAAGGGTGGCGTATTGATTTACCGATTTACGACAGTCGCGATAATGGCGCGATTTATTCGTTGGCGCTTCCTTATTATCAGAACCGAGGTGCTCAACGTTTTAGCGATGTTGTTTTAAATGGTCAGGTATTGCCTTCCAGTACGCTGACTGATGTTAATGCGATGGCGCAAAACGATCTTAATGAACGTCTTACTACAATAGTGATCCGTCAAGCTCTTCGTGTTTGGGCAAAAGATCGAATCCGAAAAGAGGCGGCGAAAAAAGGCGATGATGTGGGCAACATACTTTTCAATGTATGGAACACATTGACCGAACAGCCAGATACAAGAAGTTGGCAAACATTGCCAGCGCAAGTGAAAACGGCTTCAAAAATCGTGAAACCGGGAACACAAAGTTTAAACTTGGGTGATCAAACCTATCAGTTTGAAGTGCCTGCACAGCAGACTACATTGGTATGGGTATCTCGTCAGGGAGCACACTCAACCGTGTGGCATAAACAGCTAGGGAGACTGTAATGAAAGCATGGCTTGCTTGTTTAGCAATGGCTATTGGTTTAGTTGGATGCGCCGAAAACACGGCTGGTATTCGAATTGATGGCCAAACGCAAAAAGTATTTTTTAATGATAACGTTTTAGGTAGTCGCTTATTAGTTGACAACATCACCACCACTTACGTTGATGATCGCCCACGAGGAGTCGTGCAGCTGAGTAGCAATTACAAAGGTGATCAGCACATTCTTTACCGATTTTATTGGTATGACAACAATGGTTTAGAAGTGAATACCAAACCTGGTCCGTGGCGAAAAATGATTGTGCGAGGATTTGAGCAAGTCACGTTATCTGAAGTTACTGTGAATCCAAATGGCACAAAATTCCGTGTGCAAATTAGAGAAGCACAAGACGATTAATCTTAACGGCTCTGCCGAAGCTGCCGCGCTAACGATGCGCTGGTATTGAAAAACTAAGGAACTCTCATGAAAAAAAGTATTATTGCTCTTTTAGGTCTTGCCGTCATTTTAGGTGGCTGTTCTAACAAAGTCTCTTACGGCGATGCGCAAGCAACAGAAACCACGACTATCGATTTTGGCTCAACAGATTTACAAAAAATCGCGGCTGAAATGGTGGATAGCATGATGATGTCGGGCTCTGTAGCAGCAATTACTCGTGACCAACGTCCTATCGTTTTTGTTGAGCGAATTAAGAACAAAACCAGTGAACATATTGACACTGAATCCATTACTGACACGATCTCTACTAAGATGTTGAACTCAGGTAAGTTCCGCTTTGTTGATATGGATCGTGTTGAGTCTGTGCGTGAACAACTTAACTTCCAAAACACGGATGAGCTTGTTAACCAAAGCACAGCGATCCAATTTGGTAAAATGGTTGGTGCTCAATACATGCTTTACGGCAACCTATCTAGCATTGTGAAAAATGCAGGTAGCGATAAAGATGTATACTACAAGATGACCATGCGCCTAATGGACCTAGAAACAGGTTTGATTGAGTGGGCGGATGAAACTGAAATTCGTAAAGCGCAATCTAAGAGCCTATTCGGTCTTTAATCGAACAGGGTGGAGAAGTCATCAATGGCATGGTTTTCTTGGCAACAAGCAAAACAGTTAGATCCGAGTCTTAACGCTCTCGATGGCTTCTTTACGGAGCCTCCGGTAAAAGTACAAACTATTACCGGGGGGCTAACCAACCGCTGTTGGCGGTTGGAATCTTCTCAAGGCCTTGCATACATCTGGCGACCGACCAGTCATGTCTGCAAGGCTTTTTCAATTTCTCGTCACAGTGAATATCAAGTGCTGAATGCAGTCTCTTCATTGGAAATTGGCCCCAAGCCAGTTTTTATTCATGAGCAAGGGTTGCTGGTGGAATGGATAGAAGGAGAGGCACTGACGGAGTTAGGCTTAGTACTAAGCTATTTATTATCCATTGCGGCGAAGATTCATCAATATCCGATAAGCGCAATTCCTTTGGTTCCATTTTCATATATTTCTCGCATCGATCATTATTGGCTTGAGCTTGATGGTCAGTATGTGGGTACGGAGTTTGAGGCTTTGTACATGAAGTGGCGCACGGAACCGAACGTTGCACCTGTTCCGCTTGCCCTATGTCACTTCGATCTGGGGTGTTACAACCTAGTGCGAGGGGAGAGTGGGGTGAAAGTCATTGATTGGGAGTATGCCGGGATTGCTGACCCTAGGCTTGATTTGACCTTAACTATTCAGGTCGCGAATGCGCCTGTGGATGAAGCGGTAAAGCAGTATTGCCAACTTCGAGGTATCGAAGATGTGTCTCTTTGGATGAGAGGTGTACACGCTTGGCAACCAAGAACCTTGGTGATGGCGATGCTCTGGTATCTACTTGCCTATAAATTGTGGGGAGATGAACAATACTTAAACAGTGCGTATGAGTTGAAAGGCTCATTGTGTATGGAAGATCACTGTTTTGAGAACTCGTGATATTTTCCTCTTTAACAGTAAGGAAATAGTGGTAGTTTTAATAAAAGTACCAGATACACACAGGGAGAGGTACAGATGATTATTTACTTACACGGCTTTGACAGTACAAGCCCGGGTAACCACGAAAAAGTTCTTCAACTGCAATTTATCGACGACGACGTTCGTTTTATCAATTACAGCACCCTTCACCCAAAGCACGACATGCAACACTTGTTAAAAGAAGTGTCTAAAGTTATCGATCAATCTGATGACCCAAACCCGTTAATCTGTGGGGTTGGTTTAGGTGGTTACTGGTCTGAGCGAATTGGTTTTCTATGCGGTATCAAGCAAGTGATGTTCAACCCGAACTTGCACCCAGAAAAAACGATGGCTGGTCGAATCGATCGCCCAGAAGAGTACGAAGATATCGCAACAAAATGTGTTGATCAGTTCCGAGCGAAAAATCAAGCTCACTGCTTAGTGATTCTCTCTAAAGATGATGAAGTGCATGACAATTCGAAAACGGCAGCTGAGCTAGAAAAACACTATCAAATCATTTGGGATGAAACTCAGTCTCATAAGTTCAAAAAAATCTCTCATCATTTACAAGCGATAAAGGCATTTAAAAATACTTATTAATGTTGAGTGTAGACAGTAAAGCGGCGTTTTTATCGGCTGCTTTGCTGCGATTCCTTCTCTTGAGTATGCCGAGCCACTGTCTCTTTGAAAGGCACATTTTCTTGGTTTAACGCTTTGAATATTGTGTTCTCCTTACCGTTTTCTTACTTCCCTCCTATGTAGCACGAACACCTTGTTGTAGAGTAGTCGAAAAGTAGTCAATCCGTACTCGTTACACGGATTTTGGTTGCCTTCAAAGTTGGTCTCTATATAATGAACCGGACTAAAATAATTTGATAAATATCAAAAAAAATTGAGAGCGAGTAATAAACTTGCCCAAAAACTTCTGGCGTCGTATGCGTACCAGATAAACATGCCAAACCCTGACAAGTCATTGATAGATAAAGAATCAAAGTGGGTGGTAGTTTTTTAATCCAAGTAATTGAGACACCTCTAAGAACCAAGAATTCATCGGTTGGATGGATGCCACAAATGTTTGTGAGTCATGCATCGAGCTGAACCCCATATATTCATTTTTGTAGAGGAAAATCATTGTGACACGCATTATCGTTGTAGGCGGCGGTGCAGGTGGTCTTGAGTTGGCAACTAAGCTTGGTCGAACTCTAGGTCGCAAAAACCGTGCGCGAATTACGCTAGTCGATCGAAAAGCGAGCCACTTGTGGAAGCCATTATTGCATGAGGTTGCTACAGGTTCTTTGGACGAAGGAGTAGATGCACTGAGCTATCGAGCTCATGCAAAAAACCACAGCTTCGACTTCCAAATGGGTAGTCTTCAAGACATCGACCGTGAACGTAAAGTGATCATCTTAAGTGAGCTTAAAGACGAACACGGTGAACTTCTTATGCCAAGCCGTGAGCTAGAATACGACATTCTAGTGATGGCGATTGGCTCGACATCAAACGACTTCAACACGCCTGGCGTTCGTGAAAACTGTATTTTCCTAGACAGCCCTGAGCAAGCACACCGTTTCCGTACAGAAATGAACAACGAGTTCCTAAAGCTGCACGCGAAAAACGGTAACGGTACGGTCGATATTGCGATTGTTGGTGCTGGTGCAACTGGCGTTGAACTATCAGCTGAGTTACATAATGCTGTTAAAGAGCTGCGCACTTATGGCTTCGGTGATCTTGATTCTAGCAAGTTGAACGTCAATCTGATTGAAGCAGGTGAGCGTATTTTACCAGCGTTACCTCCACGTATTTCTTCTGCTGCTCATCAAGAGTTGGTGAAGTTGGGCGTAAACGTGCGCACCGCCACTATGGTGACTAAAGCTGAAAAAGATGGCCTTACTACAAAAGATGGTGAGAAGATCCCAGCTCAAATCATGGTTTGGGCTGCGGGTATCAAAGCTCCAGACTTTATTAAAGATATCGCTGGCTTAGAAACGAACCGTATCAATCAGCTTGTAGTGAAAAACACACTACAGACAACACGAGATGATGACATCTTTGTTATTGGTGACTTAGCACAATGCACCCAGTCTGACGGTTCGTTCGTGCCGCCACGCGCTCAAGCTGCACACCAAATGGCAAGCCAGGCATTTAGTAACATCGTCGCGAAGATCAACGGGCGCGAGTTGAAAGACTATGTATATAAAGATCACGGTTCATTAGTGTCTCTAAGTCGCTTCTCAACCGTTGGTAGTCTGATGGGGAACCTAACTAAAGGGTCGATGATGGTAGAAGGCCGTATTGCTCGTGTCGTTTACATCTCATTGTATCGTATGCACCTAATGGCGTTGCACGGTGTATTCAAAACCGGTCTGATGATGCTCGTCGGCCGCATTAATCGCGTGCTGCGTCCAAACCTTAAGCTGCACTAAGGTTTTAAATCCACTCTGTGTGGATGTGTTGTATCTTAAAAAATGCAGAAGCCACCGCAAGTCGGTGGCTTTTTGTTTATGTTAGATCTGTCGGTAAAAGTGAGTACACAACGCCATCTTTAGGCTTACCATGAAAAATAAACCGGTTTCTGGCGATGGCTTCTTTTTGTGCACCGACGGACTCAATTAAGGCTTGGCTAGCTTCGTTGTCGGGGTCACAAACAATCTCTAGTCGAGTTAAACTTAGCTTTGCGAAGCAGAATTCTGCTAAGGCTTTAACGGCTTCTTGGGCATAGCCTTGCCGTTGATAGCGGTCGGCAACCCAGTAACCAATACTCGCCATATTAAACGTATGATATAACTCATTAACCGCTGCCATTCCAACCAAAGTGTTACTTTGCCGCTCATAGATACCGAAACCAAAAGCCTCAGTTTTGACCCAGTTAAGACGGGTTGCCAACAGAAAGTCCTGCGCGGTTTTCAATGTGACGTTTTTATCACACCAGTCAAGCCATTGGTGCAGCGAAGGGGATTCTGCAAGTAATCGTTGTAGTGAATGTGCTTCTTCAGCAGGGATGAGCTTGAGCGCTAAGCGGGGCGCAATGATTTCAAAGTCTGGACTCATGAACTAATACGACTTCCATGTTGAGTGTAAGTAAATTGAAAGCTGTCTATTTATACTTGAACGCAGCTATTTTCCTTGCTCTGCGTTGGTTAGGAATAACTGAGATATAGCAGATAAAAACAAAGCGCAGCTTTGCTGCGCTTTGTCGAACCGCTCGTGCTTATCGAACCCGACGAACTTGAATGATCATACCCATCAACGGGTTATCTAGGTAATGAGTCTCGCTGCTACGCATACGACGTTTTTGATCCATTCGATAACTCTTCAGGAATTTCTCTTCGGTTACTGTCGGCGATATTTCTGCCAAGTTACCAACTTGGACGTTACCATCTACTTCACCTAAGTCATCCGCCAATTGCTCAGTTGAGGTTGGTTCAAAACGCACCTCTCTAACACTTGGTTCGCGCAGATCTAGTGTTGTTTCAGCGAAGAGGTAATGCTGTACGTATATTTGGAATCGACCATCTAGTTCATATAAAGGACCATTGACCGTCTCTTCACTGTAACCGTCGCTGGAAAATGTTTGATTACTATTGCCATTGATTGGGCGGCCATCTGCTTGATAAGAATCAGAGAAATCTCGCCCGCCAACGATGCGGAAAATTGGGGCGCTAGATTTACCTCGGTCACCTTGACGCCAGGCTACGTGTTTAAGCACTTTAAAGCCGGCATGATTATTTAGTGCCGCTTCTTGCGCGTTGAGACGGAAAGAAGAACTTGGCAAAAGCGTCACGCCTTTAGAGCGGCGGTAGGATTCACTCTCTAGGCTACCGACATTTTCCATATCGATTTTTGGCAGTTGATTCGGCCAAGATTCTGTTGTGCTTTCAGCGTCGACTGCTCGCTTGAAAATGATCACTTCAATATCAAATTGGCGCTGTGCCCAAGAGGGCATTGAGACACATAGAAGCAATAACGGGATCAGTATTCTCATTCGACTATTAGCTCGTTGGTAATAAATTCTGTTTAAAATCATTCAGTAAGTCTTGAACAAACTGAATGCGTTTACGTCGGTCCACCAATGGTACGCTAAACTTGAACTTAGTTGGACCTTCCATTGCAAATTTTTGCGGCTGTGATTGCAGCAGTTTAACTAAATACGCTGGATTTATGTCAGCATCAGGGTAAAACTCGATAAATCCACCTTTATCATGGGCTTCTATCTTTTTCGCTTTTAAACTACCAGCCGAAATTTTCAATTCTGAGACGGCAAGTAAGTTCTTTGTTGCGTCTGGAAGCAGACCAAAGCGATCAATCAGTTCCACTTTTAGCTCTGATAGTTCATCACTGCTTGTGACACTCGCAATGCGTTTGTACATCGACAGTCGTGTGTTTACATCCGGAATGTAATCATCTGGTAAGAGCGCTGGGATTCGCATTTCCACTTCAGTTTGCTCACGAAGCAGCTCATCCAAAGATGGCTCCTTGCCTTCTTTTAATGCTTGCACTGCTTGTTCCAGCATTTCCATATAAAGTGTAAAACCAACGGATTGAATTTGCCCACTTTGCTCATCACCAAGCAGCTCACCAGCACCACGGATTTCTAAATCGTGGGTTGCTAACGTAAAGCCAGCACCTAAGTCTTCCAGTGAAGCAATCGCATCAAGACGCTTGATGGCATCTTTGGTCATGGCTTTTGGATGTGGCGTTAATAAGTAAGCATAGGCTTGATGGTGCGAACGTCCAACACGGCCACGTAATTGATGCAACTGCGCCAAGCCAAGATTGTCCGCACGATCCATGATTATGGTATTCGCCGTTGGTACGTCGATACCGGTTTCGATGATGGTTGTACACACCAACACATTAAAGCGCTGATGGTAGAAGTCACTCATGATTCGCTCAAGTTCGCGCTCGCGCATTTGACCATGAGCCACGGTAATGCGTGCCTCTGGGATGAGTTTCTGTAAGTCTTCTGCCGTTTTTTCAATGGTTTCAACCTGATTGTGCAGGAAGTAAACCTGACCACCACGCATAATTTCACGCAGTACCGCTTCACGGACCACTGGCTCTTCTTTTTGTCGAACAAAGGTTTTAATGGCTAAACGGCGTGCAGGAGGTGTCGCGATGATCGACAGGTCTCGCATGCCACTCATTGCCATATTCAGTGTACGTGGAATTGGTGTTGCGGTGAGGGTAAGAATGTCCACATCCGCACGCATTGCTTTGACCTTTTCTTTTTGACGAACCCCAAAGCGGTGTTCCTCATCAACGATCAACAAACCTAAATCTTTGAATTTAATGTCGCTCGAAAGCAGCTTATGCGTACCAACGACAATATCGACTTTACCATCGGCAACGTCTTGCAGAATGACTTTTTGTTCTTTGGCAGATTTAAAACGAGACAGTACTTCAACTCGGATTGGTAAGTTGGCAAAACGGTCACGGAAGTTTTCGAAATGCTGCTGAGCAAGCAAGGTTGTTGGTACGAGTACGGCGACCTGTTTACTGTTATCCGTTGCGACAAATGCTGCGCGCATAGCGACTTCCGTTTTACCAAAGCCCACGTCACCACACACTAAGCGATCCATCGCTTTTGCCTGGCACATGTCTGACAATACGGCATTGATGGCCATCGCTTGGTCATCTGTTTCTTCAAACGGGAATGTTGCTTTAAATGTTGCGTATTGCCCACGATCTAGCTCAAATTTGAAGCCAGGTTTTAATTCTCGTTTAGCATACACATCCAGCAATTCTGCCGCGACATCACGCACTTTTTCTGCCGCTTTACGACGTGCTTTTGCCCACGCTTCACCACCTAATTTATGCAGTGGCGCACTCTCTTCAGCGCCGCCAGAATAACGGCTGATAAGATTCAGTGATGAAACTGGCACGTAGAGCTTGGCATCGTTTTGATACTCAAGGGTGACGTATTCCGTTTTCATGCCACCGGCTTCAAGTGTTTGTAAACCGATGTAGCGGCCAATACCGTGATCAATATGAACCACAGGTTGACCGGGTTTTAGTTCCGCAAGATGGCGAATAACGGTGTCACTGTTGACGGCTTTTTTATCTTTGCGGCGTCGCTGGATAACACGGTCACCGAGTAGATCACTTTCACAGATCAGAGCGAAGTTCAGCTCTTCGTGAATGAAACCATGCTCTGCTGCGCCTAAGATCAAGCTGAATCGATCACCCGAGTCTAGAGCTTGGTAAAGTGAGCCATGTACGACTGGCCGAACTTTGATGCCTTGCAACAGCTCCGTTAGTGCTTCACGACGACCTTCTGACTCTACCGAGAAAACGATTTTGCCGCTGAATTGCTCACTAAACTGACGAAGGCGCGAGAGCGGCTCTTTATTTTGTTGTTGAACGCCAAGCTCGGCTAACGATTGTACTGGTAGGTTTTGACGACCGGCACGCTTAACCACTTTATCTAGGCTCAATTGAGCGATAGGGAGCTGTTTTAGTTGACTGAAAAGTTCGTCTTTTTTCAACCAAAGCTGTTCAGGAGTCAAAAGAGGACGCAGCGGATCAACTTTTTTCTGGTCGTATCGATATTCGACATCGGTTAAGAAAGTATCGACCGCAGATTCGATATCACCATATGTGATGACTTGAGAGTCTTCTGGCAAATATTCAAATAAAGTCTCGGTATGGTCAAAAAACAGCGGCTGCCAATACTCAATACCAGCGGGCCACGTGCCTTTGGTCACTTGCATGTAGATTGATTCAGGCTCGCGGCGTGCGTCGAACTGGGTGCGCCAACGTGTACGGAAATCTTCAATCGCTTCTTTAGTGGTTGGGAACTCATGTGCAGGCAGCAATTGGATTTGCTGAATATCGTCGATAGAGCGTTGGTTCTCTGGATCAAACGTGCGAATGGTATCTATTTCATCATCAAAGAAGTCGATGCGGTACGGGTCATTGCTGCCCATAGGAAAGAGATCCAGAATAGACCCACGACTTGCATATTCACCTGGTCCAAATACTTGATCTACATGGCGGTAGCCTGAATTTTCAAGTTGTACACGTAACTTCTCTAGCGAGAGCCGATCACCAGTTTTCACCATTAAAGTGTGTTGCAACAAAAAATCACGTGGCGATTGGCGTTGCAATACGGTACTGACCGGGACGATGGTTATGCCATCACGTTGACTTGGCAGTTGGTATAGGCGTGCGATACGTTCAGAGATGATTTCTTGATGCGGAGAAAAGTTATCGTAAGGCAGCGTTTCCCAGTCGGGGAACAGGCTTACCGTTTGGTCGGTGAATTGCTCAATCTCTGCCTGAAGCTTTAAAGCGATTTGCGGGTCAGGCACAACGAGTAGCGAGTGACTCGAATGCTGCTTGGCCAGCTCTGCAATGGCTAGAGGTAGAGCTGCGCCCGGCAAATTACCTAGCTGTTTTTTGTCGCCACGCTCTGAAGGGTTTGTGACGGAAAGAATCGTTGCTTTTGTCATAGGAATTATTTTTTATCTCGCTCCATCGAGCGCTGACGTAAAAGTTTTTGTTGTTGATACAGTGCCGCCTTTATCAGTAAATCTTGATCAGATTCTCGGAGCATCTTGTATCTAAGCGTGATAATGAAATCTTGCTCTGAAGCATCACATTCTTCTACTTGAGCGTAACAGTAAATCGCCGCAGCAGGGTGATCGAGGAACAGTTTAACACGAACGAGTTGTTGAGTAGTTAACGCTGTATCTGAGCGGAAACTGAGTTGACTAGCACCAAACTGCGTCGTTTGATAGCGAATGGAGGCGTCATCTTGTTGTGAAAGCATAAAGCTCAACAAGAGGTTAAGTTTCGCGTTTTGCGTATCAAGCAAGTTGATTACATGCTTTAACTCTTTGTTTTTCAGCTCTAGACGCGCGTTGTCTGCCAACATATCTAAGTGACTAAATTCACTGGCGACAATAAATGGTGCTGGAATTTCGGAGACAAACGTTTCTTCATCTGGCAAAGCAAAGTCCTCACTTAACGTTTCGACGTTGATGGTGAGGTTATGATGGACGGTAAAGTATTCTTGCTCTGTCATATAGTCATCCTTTTGCCTGTGAGCGCTCCCTGTTCACTCAACAAACAAAGAGAAATAGGGCACTGATTATCGCTAACTGAATGAAGTTATCAAGTTTAGCCGATTTGTCCTTGAACTTTTTGCCCTAAATACAGACTTATTGCATGTCGTTGACAAATTTAGCGATTCTCTTGTCTTCTTAATGAGAAGAGTAAGGTAAGATAATCCGCTAAAGCTTTATATCAAAACAACCAGTTGGTTTGTCTTATATGTATCATCCTATCTCATTGTTTATTGGCTTAAGGTATCTTCGGGGACGCTCTGGAGATAGGTTCAGCCGATTTGTTTCTTATATGTCGACGGCGGGTATTACGATCGGTGTAATGGCGTTGGTGACGGTTCTTTCTGTGATGAACGGGTTTGAATCGCAGTTAAAAGAACGCATTTTAGGTGTGCTACCTCATGCCGTTGTTTCGCAACACGATGGAAAAACACCTATGACCGAGTCTGCTCCTCCATTTGTTCAAGCGATGTCGAGTGAATCCCAGCCGGAGTCTATCGTTAGAGGAGAGGCTGTTATTCAGAGTTCTGCACAGCTGACGGCTGGTTACCTCATCGGTATTGAACCTAAGAAAGGCGATCCGATTAGCAACCATTTGATTGCCGGACGATTATCGTCACTTCAAGCAGGTGACTACAATGTATTTTTGGGTCACAGTTTGGCACGTTCACTAAAGGTCTCAATCGGGGATAAAGTACGCTTGATGGTGACCAACGCGACGCAGTTTACCCCACTTGGTCGTATTCCTAGCCAGCGAAACTTCACTGTCTCAGGCATTTTCAATACGGGATCGGACGTTGATGGTCAATTAATGATTGTGAACATGACGGATGCATCTAAGCTGATGCGTTTCCCTAAAGACACGGTTTCTGGTTGGCGTGTCTTTTTCTCTGACCCATTTATGGTGACGGATTTTGCTGACCAACCCATGCCTGATGGATGGGAATGGAGTGATTGGCGCGAACAGCGTGGTGAGCTTTTCCAAGCGGTGAAAATGGAAAAGAACATGATGGGACTTATGCTAGGTCTAATTGTGGGTGTCGCTGCATTCAATATTATCTCCGCTTTAATCATGGTGGTAATGGAGAAGCAATCAGAAGTCGCAATATTGAAAACTCAAGGCATGACTCAATCTCAAGTGATGACCATTTTCATGGTGCAAGGTGCAAGCAGTGGTGTAATTGGCGCGATTGTTGGTGGCGCTGCGGGCGTGATCTTGTCACTTAATCTAAATGCGATTCTTGAATCTGCTGGTGTGGCGCTATTCAGCTTTGGTGGTCATCTACCCATCTTGATTGATTCACTGCAAATTCTTTTAGTGGTGGTATTGGCGATTGCTCTTAGCCTTGCTGCTACGCTTTATCCTTCTTATCGAGCATCTTCTGTTAAACCTGCTGAGGCACTTCGCTATGAATAAGCTATTAGAATGTCGTGATATTCGTAAAGTCTACCGAGAGGGTTCGTTAGATACGGAAGTGTTGAAAGGCGTAAGTTTCGATATCGACAAAGGGGAGTTGGTTTCTATTGTTGGCTCTTCTGGTTCGGGAAAAAGTACCTTATTGCATATTTTAGGTGCGTTAGATGACGCAACTCATGGTGAAGTTGATTTTCTAGGGCAAAACCTATCAGCTTTGAGCTCGAACAAACAGGCGGCATTACGCAACAAGCACCTTGGTTTTGTATACCAGTTTCATCACTTGTTGGCTGACTTTACTGCGCTTGAAAATGTGGCGATGCCACTGATGATTGGCGGTGCTAAAGTAGCGGATGCAAAACAGGCGGCTAAAGCGCTGTTAGATAAAGTTGGTTTGAGTCATCGGATACAACATAGACCCTCCGAGTTATCGGGCGGTGAGCGTCAGCGTGTTGCGATTGCGCGTGCATTGGTGAATAAACCTGATCTGGTCTTGGCTGATGAACCTACGGGGAACTTAGATCACAATACGGCACTGTCTATCTATGATTTGATGCGCGAGCTCAATAAAGAGTCAAACATTGCATTTTTGGTTGTCACGCATGACAAAGAGCTGGCAGCAAAAATGGATCGTCAAATGCACATGCAAGATGGTTTGCTCGTAGATCGTTTTGTGACTGATACAGCATCTGCGGAGGGCTAGTTTTGTTTACCTCTTTAGCTTTGATGATTGGTGGTCGCTTCAGTCGAGCGAAAAAGCGCAACAAGATGGTGTCTTTTATATCGCTTTCTTCGACTATTGGTATTGCGGTTGGCGTTGCCGTGATTATTATCGGTTTGTCTGCAATGAATGGCTTTGAGCGCGAGCTGCAGTCGCGTGTGTTGTCTGTGATTCCACACGGCGAGTTAGAAGGTGTTAATGGACCACTTCATGACTACACCAAAACGATGAATCAAGCTCTAAAACATGAACATGTTGTTGCGGCAGCACCGTATGTTCGTTTTACGGGCTTGGCAGAAAAAGGCAGTAAGCTAAAAGCGATAGAAGTTCGTGGTGTAGAGCCTACTTTCGAGCAAGCGGTGTCGAGCTTATCGAATTTTATTGATCAAGAAGCTTGGCAAAACTTTTATGCCGGTCAGCAGCAAGTGATCTTAGGCCGAGGTGTAGCAAACGAGCTAAATGTCGCCGTGGGGGATTACGTTACGTTAATGATTCCGCAAACAGGCGGCGCAAATAAAGTGCAGGCTCCTAAGCGTGTGCGCGTGAAGGTGTCAGGGTTCTTAACGTTGAATGGCCAAATCGACCACTCTCTAGCGTTAGTACCATTAGCGGATGCTCAGCAATACGCGAGGTTAGGGGAAGGGGTCACTGGCATTTCACTAAAAACGGACGATGTTCTCAATGCGCCTTCTATTGTTCGCGAGGTTGGTAGCATGGTTGATGTTTACGTGTATTTGAAAAGCTGGCAGCAAAAGTTTGGTTTTTTGTATCGCGATATTCAGCTCGTGCGCACCATTATGTACTTGGTGATGGTACTGGTGATTGGCGTGGCATGTTTTAATATTGTGTCTACGTTGATGATGGCAGTGAAAGACCGAGCGGCGGAAATTGCAATTTTGCGAACAATGGGAGCAAAAGATAGCCTAATCAAACGGATCTTTGTTTGGCAAGGTGTATTCTCTGGTGTATTTGGTAGTCTCGTCGGCAGTGTTATCGGTGTCTTAGTAGCGTTAAACCTGACTCCGTTAATTAAAGGGCTAGAGAGCTTAATCGGTCATCAGTTTTTATCGGGTGATATTTACTTTGTTGACTTCTTACCATCACAACTACACTGGCCAGATGTCGCATTGGTGTCAGTGACGGCGATAGTGCTTAGTTTACTTGCGACTTGGTATCCTGCTTCTCGTGCCGCAAGGTTGAATCCGGCGGCTGTACTGAGTTCTAAATAGCTGATTGTTTTACAATATGCGAAAAACAAAAAGGACCGAATTCGGTCCTTTTTTGTATTTATCCGACTTGAGTAACATCGCGTTTCATTCTAACTGTTAGATGCCCCTCAACTGATAGCTCAAATGCTGATTTTTACGCAGTAAGGTCTTATCTTATTTTGCGTTTTTGCCAGCTCCGTACCACTGAGTAGCGCCAAAGCCCTCGAATTCCGAAGTAGCCAATAATCGCGGATACAACCCCACAAATTGCGCAGCCCAATAGAAATGGAGGTCCAATGGTGCTCATTTGCTGCATGATGAATTCCCACGATAGTTCAAAGTGAAAAGGTTGCGGGGGAAGACGCATCACTAGAGCACCTAGCTTGTACGCAAAGTAAAATAGCACAGGCATAGTGATAGGGTTGCTGATCCATACCAAAGCGACGGAGAGGGGCAGATTGACACCCAACATAATGGCCAAGCCAGCGGCCATGATCATTTGGCTCGGCAGCGGAACAAAAGCCATAAATAACCCGACAGCAAAAGCCCCTGATGCCGAGCGGCGGTTTAAGCACCACAAGTTCGGGTTGTACAACACATTGCCGAAGACCTTCAATGCTTTTTGGCGTTTGATCAATTCATGATCTGGCATGAAGCGTTTTATCAGCTTTCTAGGCATAGGACAGCATGACTCTCTCAGAAAAAAGTTGGACCTTGGCGTTATTTGTAGCGAGCGTAATCTCGTCAGCTTGGTGGCCGACAATACCAGATTGGCGTTGGTTGCTGCTGGGAATAATAACCACTGGCTCAATAATCAAATTACGTCGTGGCTTAATTAGCATAGGCGCAATTGCGGGCTTTATGGTTGTCATCGTCCACGGCAATGTATTGGAGTCTCAGAGACAAGCCCTTTTTCAAGCAGGGGAGAATATTACCATAATTGGTAAAGTTGACAGCCCTTTTACGCAAATAAGTCACGGTTATGAAGGTATTGTCGCTATAGAAGCGGTAAATTCTCAAACTCTGTTACCTTTTCTTAAACCTAAAATCCGTCTTATTACGCCTTTTCCACTCGATGTTAACAGTGAGTTTACGACATCCATCTCGTTAAAGCCGATTACAGGTCTACGCAACGAAGCTGGCTTTGATGCTGAAAAGCACGCGATGGGTAAAAATATTATCGCCCGAGCGGTTGTTAACAAAGACGCTCAGTGGATTGTTCGTTCTAATGTATCTCTGCGTCAATCCATTATTGCCGATGTCGCTGATGATGTGTCTTCCCTTCATCATTTCTCGTTAATAAGTGCGTTAGTTTTTGCTGACCGTTCTTGGTTGTCTAAGGAAGATTGGCAAGTGCTCAGGGACAGTGGTTTACTGCATTTGGTCTCCATTTCTGGTTTACATATTGGTATGGCGTTTACTTTTGGGCTAGTCGTGGGCGGTACCGTTCGTTATCTATTACCCCAATACCAGTTGTTGCCTAGCTTATATGGGCTGATCTTCGCTGTTGCCTACGCTTGGTTAGCGGATTTCTCTCTGCCTACTACGCGAGCAGTGTCGGTATGCGTTGTTTACGTTCTCCTGAAGTATACTCTGGTGCACTGGACTTCTTGGCGAGTTCTTTTGCTTGCAGTATCTCTACAACTGCTTGTCCAACCTTTTGCATCCTACAGTATGAGCTTTTGGTTATCGTACCTCTCCGTTTGTGCGGTATTGTTCGCAATTAATTTGATTCGACATCAAAGGGGAGGTTGGAAAGCGCGATTAAAAGCGTTATTGCTTACTCAATTGATGTTGAGCGCTTTAATCGTACCTGTTAGTGGCCATTTCTTCTCCGGTTTTAGTTTGTCCTCAATAGCCTACAACTTGGTATTTATTCCTTGGTTCGGATTTATCGTTGTACCTTTGATGTTTCTAGCCCTGTTCTCATCTTTGTTTCTTGAAATGATAGCGAAGCCTCTGTGGCATTTGGTGGACTGGTCATTACAGCCATTGAGCACGTCAATACAGTACGCAGTAGGTTCTTGGCAACCCATTAGCATGGAAATGACAATGCTGGTTATGGTGATAGTGGTTTGCTTAATATTTCAACGGTTCATGTCTCAGTACGCGTGGTATTTGTTACTCGGCATCGTTATTAGTATCAAGTTTGCAGCGGAGGATGAACCGCATTGGCGTATCGATGTATTAGATGTAGGTCATGGCCTTGCAGTGGTTGTAGAAAAAGACGACAAGGTGTTGCTGTATGACACTGGTAAAGCATGGCAAAGCGGCAGTATCGCAGAGCAGGTCGTCACTCCGGTTTTGCATCAACGAGGTTATGAAAGCATAGATACACTGATTCTAAGCCATTCCGATAATGATCACGCAGGCGGCCGCTTTTTCATTGAAGATGCCTTTTCTCCACAGCGTAAACTTAGTAGTCAATTCTTTATCGAATATGAGCCTTGCACTAGAGGCGACCAATGGAAATGGCAAGGATTAAACATGGAAGTGCTCTGGCCTCCTGCACTTGTTCAACGTGCGTATAATCCGCACTCCTGTGTATTACGACTTACTGACCCTATTTCTAACTTTAGTATGCTTTTTACTGGTGATATTGAGGCCATTAGCGAGTGGATTTTGCTTAGAGAACCCGGAAAGTTACAAAGCGATGTGATGCTAGTCCCTCACCACGGGAGTAAAAGTTCATCGAATCCTCGATTTATCGAGGCGGTGAGCCCGAGTGTGGCGGTTGCTTCTTTAGCAAAAAACAATCGATGGGGAATGCCAGCGGAAAATGTCGTTGCTTCATACCGAAAACTTGGCGTCACTTGGCTTGATACTGGTGAGGGTGGTCAGGTAAGCTTCTTTATTCACCGTGATAATTGGCGCTCAGAAACCAAACGTAGCGATACATTTGAGCCTTGGTATAGGCAGATGCTGCGTAAGGGAGTAGAATGAGAGTCTTAATGTAAGAAAATAAAGCACTTCTATGTCGATAAATACTGATGAAACGACTTGGCAGACGTTTAAGCGTCTATGGCAATTTATTCGCCTTTACAAGTCAGGTCTTGTCGTTGCAGTCATTGCATTAGTTATTAATGCCATATCAGATACCTATATGATTTCCCTACTAAAACCACTACTCGATGAAGGTTTTGGGAACGCTGAGTCTGATTTTTTACGCACGCTTCCATTGATTATTTTTGCCATGATGTTCATCCGTGGCATAAGTGGATTTGTCTCCACCTACTGTTTGAGCTGGGTATCTGGCAACGTAGTTATGCAAGTCCGTCGCATGGTGTTCAATCACTTTATGCATATGCCAGTGTCTTACTTTGATAAGGAAAAGACGGGCAACTTATTGTCGCGTATAACCTACGACTCAGAGCAAGTATCAGCGGCAACTAGCCAAGCGTTGGTGAGCATTGTGCGTGAAGGCGCAAGTATCATTGGTCTGTTAGTCTTGATGTTTTACAACAGCTGGCAATTGTCGCTAGTGCTGTTTGCTGTTGCTCCCGTTGTGGCATGGGGTATTGGTGTTGTTTCTAAACGTTTTAGAAAAATATCCAAAAATATGCAGACCATGATGGGTAACGTAACTGCATCAGCAGAGCAGATGCTGAAAGGCCATAAAGTTGTGTTGAGCTATGGCGGCCAAGACATCGAACGTAAACGATTTGAAAAAGTCAGCAACCAAATGCGTCAACAAAGCATGAAGTTGGTGACGGCTCAAGCGGCGGCTAACCCTATCATCCAAATGATTGCATCACTTGCAATTGTTGCCGTTCTTTATTTAGCAAGTATTGATTCGATTAAAGAGCAACTGACTCCAGGTACATTTACTGTTGTCTTCTCTGCAATGTTTGGTCTGATGCGCCCACTTAAAGCGCTGACTAACGTTACTTCTCAGTTCCAACGTGGTATGGCCGCGAGCCAAACGCTCTTCGCGTTAATTGACCTCGAGCCTGAGAAAAACGAAGGTAAGTTGACAGTTGAACGCGCAAATGGCGATGTTTCAGTTAAAAACGTAAGCTTTACTTACACTGGTGCAGAAAAACCAGCATTGGAAAATGTCAGCTTCGATATTCCAAGAGGAAAAACGGTGGCGCTAGTTGGCCGTTCTGGCTCAGGTAAAAGTACCATCGCGAACTTGTTCAACCGCTTCTATGATGTTGACAGTGGATCTATCACATTAGATGGGCATGATATTCGTGATTACGAGCTAAAGAATTTACGTCAGCAATTTGCACTAGTATCGCAAAATGTTCATTTGTTTAATGACACGATAGCAAACAATATTGCGTACGCAACGGATGGCCAATACGAGCGCAGTGATATCGAGAAAGCGGCAACACTCGCGCATGCGATGGAGTTCATCGGCAAAATGGATGATGGACTTGATACCATGATTGGTGAAAATGGTGCTAGCTTGTCTGGTGGTCAACGCCAACGTGTTGCGATTGCGCGAGCTCTATTGCGTGATGCTCCAGTGCTGATTCTTGATGAGGCAACTTCGGCTTTGGATACCGAATCCGAGCGAGCTATTCAAGCTGCACTTGATGAGCTGCAAAAAGACAAAACGGTACTTGTAATAGCGCACCGCTTATCCACAATCGAGAAAGCCGATGAAATTCTTGTGGTTGATGATGGTGCCATCATTGAACGTGGCAACCACGCTGAGCTTATTGAGAAAAATGGTGCGTATGCACAATTGCACCGTATTCAGTTTGGTGAATAAGCGCGGTGATTGAAAAAATCTGGTTTGAAAGCCATCCAATAAAATATCTCTTGTGGCCGCTTTTGTGGCCACTGAGTTTATTATTTGGAGCGATAAGCAAGTCAAAGCGAAAGCAATACCAAACTGGCCGCAAGCAAGCTTATAATGCGCCTATACCTGTTGTTGTGGTTGGCAATATCACTGCTGGTGGCAATGGTAAAACACCAGTTGTTGTGTGGCTTGTTGAGCAACTACAGCAAATGGGCTTTAAGCCGGGGGTTGTTTCTCGTGGTTATGGGGCAAAGGCTCCTGCCTATCCGTTAGTGCTAAAAGAAGATACGCCAGCGAAGCATTGTGGCGATGAACCTAAGTTGATTCATCGCCGTACAGGAGCACCTGTTGCGGTAGATCCTGTGCGTTCAAATGCAGTGAAAGCACTGCTAGATTTGGATGTGGATATCATAATTACGGATGATGGATTACAACATTATGCGTTAGGCCGTGATATTGAGTTAGTGATTGTGGATGGGAATCGCCGGTTTGGGAATGAAAGCCTGATTCCATTAGGTCCTTTACGTGAAGGTATTGAGCGACTTAAAGAAGTCGACTTTATCATCACCAATGGCGGTCAAGCGCATACGGGCGAAATCGCAATGGCTTTAGCACCCTCTAAAGCTATTAATCTTAAGACTAAGCAACATGTGGATGTCTCGGAGTTGAAAGATCTCGTCGCATTTGCGGGCATTGGGCATCCTCCGCGTTTTTTTCATACACTAAACTCGATGAACGCAGATGTTAAAGTCACAAAAGGTTTTGCTGACCATCAAGACTTTGATCAACAAGAATTAGAAGCATTGGCTCAACAAGGGACCAATGTGATTATGACCGAGAAAGATGCCGTCAAGTGCAGCCATTATGCGCAAGATAATTGGTGGTATCTGCCTGTATCTGCCCAGTTTGAGTCAAACGATGCAGAGCAAATTTTAAATAGAATAAAAGAGGTTAAAGCGGCTTATGGATCACCGTCTACTTGAGATTGTAGCTTGCCCTGTTTGCAAAGGTAAGCTGACGTACGATAAAGATAATCAAGAGTTGATCTGCAAATTGGATCGCCTTGCTTACCCGATCAAAGAGGGTATTCCAGTTCTGCTAGAGCCTGAAGCTCGCACTATGAGCATGGATGAGGGACGCTAATGTCTTTTACGGTTGTCATCCCTTCGCGCTACGCATCGAGCCGTTTGCCTGGTAAACCGCTAGCGGATATTGGTGGTAAGCCTATGGTTCAGTGGGTTTATGAACAAGCGCTACAAGCGGGTGCGGAAGATGTCATCGTTGCAACTGATGACGAGCGTGTTGCGAAAGCGGTTTCGTCATTTGGTGGTAAAGTTTGTATGACCTCTCCCCACCACGAATCAGGTACGGAGCGTCTTGCAGAAGTTGTTGAAAAAATGGCTATTCCGTCAGACCACATTATTGTTAATGTGCAAGGGGATGAGCCTTTGATTCCGCCGTCCATCATTCGTCAGGTTGCTGATAACTTATCTGGGTGTGAAGCCCCGATGGCGACGTTAGCTGTAGAAATAGACTCGGAAGAGGAAGTGTTCAACCCGAACGCTGTTAAAGTTGTCGCAGATGAGCAAGGCTATGCGTTGTACTTTAGTCGAGCAACCATCCCTTGGGATCGCGATAACTTTGCTAAACAAGACAAAACCATTGCCAACCCATTAATGCGTCATATTGGTATTTATGCTTATCGAGCTGGTTTCATTAATACGTATGTCAATTGGGCACCAAGTGCATTAGAGCAGATTGAGTGTCTTGAGCAACTGCGAGTGCTTTGGTACGGTGAAAAAATTCATGTGGCGGTAGCGAAAGAAGCACCAGCGGCAGGGGTTGATACGCCCGAAGACCTAGAAGCCGTGCGCGCGATTGTTGCAAAGCAAGCGTAACAAATGCTCAGATAGATTTAAGAATAAACAAGGCTCCTGAATTAGGAGCCTTTTTGTTTTACTTGTATCGAGGTATTAGTTAAATGTTAGTGTCGTATTGGTTCCGTTTAGGGCAGGTCGCTAAGACCTCTCGGTGACCGGTGTCTTTCACTTCTTGGAGAATGACATCAAAGCCCCATAATCGATACACGTGCTTTAGAACTTCTTCGTAACTATCATCAAGTGGGATGCGGTTGTGAGGAACGTACTGCAACGTAAGCGATCGATCACCACGGACATCGACATTAAACACCTGAATGTTTGGCTCAAGATTAGATAAGTTGTACTGAGCGGCTAGGGTTTCTCTAATGCGTTTATAACCCATCTCATCGTGTATCGCAGCGACTTCAATAAAGTTCTTATGATCATCATCGTTGATCGCAAACAACTTGAAATCACGCATTAATTTCGGAGAAAGGTATTGGCTAATAAAGCTTTCATCTTTGAAATTATGCATCGCGAAATGCACTGCATCTAACCAGTCGGTTCCTGCTAGGTCTGGAAACCACTCTTTGTCCTCATCAGTTGGTTCTTCACAGATACGCTTAATATCTCGGAACATGGCAAAGCCTAACGCGTAGGGGTTAATGCCATTAAAGTAAGGACTGTTATAAGGCGGCTGAGCCACGACACTGGTGTGGCTATGTAAGAACTCTAGAATGAATTTTTCAGACACCAAGCCCTCATCATAAAGATGGTTGAGTATGGTGTAGTGCCAGAACGTTGCCCAGCCCTCATTCATGACTTGCGTTTGTTTTTGCGGATAAAAATACTGACTGATCTTACGGACGATCCGAACAACTTCACGTTGCCACGGCTCTAGCAACGGCGCATGTTTTTCGAAGAAGTAGAGCAAGTTTTCCTGAGGCTCGCTTGGGAATCGCTCTTTAATGTCTTCCTCTTTCGTCTTGGCTGTCGGTACGGTGCGCCAAAGCTCATTAACTTGAGATTGTAGGTATGCTTCGCGTTCTTCTTGTCTTGCTTTTTCCTCTGTAATTGAGATTTTCTCTGGACGCTTGTAGCGGTCTACACCAAAGTTCATTAACGCATGACAAGAGTCGAGCAGCTTTTCCACTTCTTTTACGCCATACCGTTCTTCACACTCGGCTAAATACTTTTTCGCGAACAGCAGATAGTCGATAATAGAGCTGGCGTCAGTCCACGTTTGGAATAGGTAATTACCTTTGAAAAAAGAGTTATGGCCGTAACACGCGTGCGCTATCACGAGTGCTTGCATTGTTACCGTATTTTCTTCCATCAAATAAGCAATACAAGGGTCGGAGTTAATCACAATCTCGTAGGCTAACCCCATTTGACCATGTTTATAGTTCTGCTCTGTTTGAATGAATTTTTTACCAAATGACCAGTGGTTGTAATTGATTGGCATGCCGATACTTGAATAGGCATCCATCATCTGCTCTGAAGTAATCACTTCTATTTGGTTAGGGTAAGTGTCTAGGCGATAATGCTCCGCGACACGCTTAATTTCTTTGTGGTATCGCTCTAACAGCTCAAATGTCCAATCTGGTCCATCTGGCAACACTTTACTGTTACGCTTCTTAGGCGCCTCTCCTGAGAGGTTTCTCGTTGCGGTATTCATCGCTAGCCTCCTTACGCCGTTTCTTTTTGGAATAGTTCACGAAAGACTGGGAAAATATCCTCCACAGAGCGAATGTTTTTCATTGCGAAATTAGGAAACTCTTCAGTGAGTTTTTCGTACTCATGCCATAGAGTTTGGTGCGAGCGCCGCGTGATCTCTATGTAAGAGTAGTACTGACAGTTTGGAAGTAATTTGTTCACTAACAGATCCCGGCATCTTGGCGAATCATCTGCCCAGTTGTCACCGTCGGATGCTTGAGCTGCATATATGTTCCACTGACCAATCGGGTATCGCTCTTTTACTATTTCATCCATTAACTTGAGCGCGCTAGATACAATGGTACCCCCGGTTTCTTGTGAGTAGAAAAATTCGTGCTCGTCCACTTCCTTCGCTTGGGTATGGTGGCGGATAAAGACGACTTCGACATTCTCGTAGGTACGAGTTAAGAACAAGTACAAAAGAACATAGAAGCGTTTTGCGATGTCTTTCGTTGCCTGATCCATCGAACCGGATACGTCCATTAGACAGAACATGACCGCTTGGCTCGATGGTACCGGGCGTTTCTCATAGTTCTTGAAGCGTAAGTCGAAGGTATCGATGAAAGGCACGCTTTCGATTTTCTTGCGCAGTTCTTCAATTTCAGCCTTCAAGCGGTTCTCTTCAAACTGCTGAGCAGGTTCAATATTTTTGATGCGAGCAAGTTCGTCTTCTAACTCTTTAAGAAGTCGTTTCTTACCAGCAGTCATTGCAGTACGGCGCGCAAGAGATTGTTGCAGAGAACGTACTACGGCGATATTGGAAGGGATACCGGCAGTTTGAAAGCCTGCACGGTGTGTTTTCCATTCAGTGATTTTGGCAATTTGGTTTTTTTCTAGATTAGGCAGCTCGAGATCTTCGAACAAAATATCGAGGTACTCATCTTTTGATATTTGGAATACAAATTCGTCTTGGCCTTCTCCATCTGGACTGGCGTTCCCTTCTCCTGAGCCGCTACCCTGACCGCCACCTTTGGGACGCTCAATTTTATCACCAGTAATGAATTGGTCGTTACCGGGATGAACTCGTTCGCGAACACCACCTTTGCCTTGATGAAATATAGGCTCGTTGATGTCTTTGTGAGGGATAGAGACGTCTTCGCCCGTTTCCGTATTCGTAATCGAGCGTCGATTCACTGCGTCTGCTACCGACTCTTTTATTTGCTCTTTGTGGCGCTTCAAGAAGCGCTGTCGATTAACAGCGCTCTTGTTCTTGCCATTGAGCCTTCGGTCTATAAATTGCGCCATGAAATAGCCCTCTTCATGTTTCACAAGCGACCTAACTCAATACTGGGTTAGGATGACTTACGTACTCGTAGGTACCACTCAGAAAGTAGGCGAACCTGTTTCTCGGTATAGCCTTTTTCCATCATGCGAGCGACAAAGTCGTCGTGCTTCTTCTGATCTTCAGAAGAGGTTTTCGCATTAAATGAGATAACCGGAAGTAGCTCTTCGGTATTGGAGAACATTTTCTTCTCGATTACTGTGCGCAGTTTTTCGTAGCTGGTCCAAACCGGGTTTTGACCATTGTTATTCGCTTTCGCACGAAGCACAAAGTTAACGATTTCGTTTCGGAAATCTTTCGGGTTAGAAATACCAGCTGTTTTTTCGATCTTTTCTAGCTCTGCATTCAGTGAAGAGCGATCAAATAGCTGACCGGTTTCTGGATCTCGGTACTCTTGGTCTTGAATCCAGAAGTCTGCATAGGTGACATATCGGTCGAAGATGTTTTGGCCGTATTCAGAGTAAGACTCAAGATAAGCAGTCTGAATCTCTTTACCGATAAACTCAACGTATCGAGGTACTAGGTAGCCTTTCAAGAACTCGAGATACTTCTCTGCTGTTTCAGCAGGGAACTGTTCGCGCTCGACCTGTTGTTCAATCACATAGAATAGATGTACAGGGTTGGCTGCCACTTCGGTTTGGTCGAAGTTAAATACGCGTGACAAAATCTTAAAGGCAAAACGTGTTGAGAGACCGTTCATGCCTTCATCGACACCAGCATAATCACGATACTCTTGATAGCTTTTTGCCTTTGGATCCGTATCTTTCAGCGTTTCACCATCGTATACGCGCATCTTAGAGAAGATGGACGAGTTCTCAGGCTCTTTAAGTCGAGAAAGAATACTGAATTGTGCCAGAGTCTCGAGCGTACTAGGTGAACAAGGGGCTTGAGACAACTCACTGTTTTCAAGAAGTTTTTGGTAAATTTTGACTTCTTCTGAAACACGTAGACAGTAAGGTACTTTCACAATATAAACACGGTCCAAGAACGCTTCATTGTTCTTGTTGTTACGGAAGGTCTGCCACTCAGATTCGTTTGAGTGAGCCAGAATCATACCGTCGAATGGAATCGCAGAAAGGCCTTCTGTACCGTTGAAGTTGCCTTCTTGCGTTGCTGTTAACAGCGGGTGAAGCACTTTGATTGGTGCTTTGAACATCTCAACGAATTCCATTAAACCTTGGTTTGCTTTACACAGCGCACCGGAGTAGCTGTAAGCGTCTGGATCGTCTTGCGAATAGTGTTCAAGCTTACGAATATCGACTTTACCAACCAATGATGAGATATCTTGGTTGTTTTCATCGCCTGGTTCAGTTTTGGCAATACCGATTTGGTCAAGGATAGAAGGGCGTACTTTCACTACTTTAAATTTGGTGATATCACCACCAAACTCGTGAAGACGTTTAGCGGCCCAAGGAGACATGATCGAGCGAAGATAACGGTGCTCGATGCCATATTCTTTTTTCAAAATATCGCCATCTTCTGTGGCTTTGAATAGGCAGAATGGATGGTCATTCACTGGGCTGCGTTCGCCGTTAGCAGTAAGAACATAAATAGGCATCTGTTCCATCAGAGCCTTAAGCTTTTCTGCAAGCGAAGACTTACCGCCACCTACAGGGCCGAGTAGGTAAAGAATCTGCTTACGCTCTTCTAGGCCTTGCGCCGCATGTTTTAGGTAAGACACAATTTGTTCTATGGCATCTTCCATGCCATAAAAGTCTTTAAAGGTTTCATAACGAGAGATAACACGATTCGAGAAGATTCGGCTTAGTCTCGGATCCTTTGCCGTATCGATTATCTCTGGTTCACCAATCGCCATCAGTAGGCGTTCTGCTGCATTAGCATAAGCGCTTTTGTCATCTTTACACAGGGCTAAAAACTCCTGTAACGACATCTCTTCATCTTTTGCAGCTTCATATCTTGATTGATAGTGGTCGAAAATACTCATGTCGCTTTCCCCTTTAATAGTCAGTCTACCGACGAACGTTGATTCAGGCTTTCCACCAACAGTTATGCTCGTTGTTGTTTGAATATACGTCCTGTTATCACATTTGGTTCGTACAGAATGTAAGATTGGCGACACCAAAGACTTTGCTTTATGGACGGTTTTTTCGTTACAACGGTGAGCGGTGGATATGAATTTTTCAATCACAGCCTTTCTCTACTTAAGCCTAGTCGGGGATTTGCAATTTTGCTTAACAATTATGAATTTATTGTAAAAGTGACATTTGAATCACTCTTTTATTAAGGACGAATTTATGTCGTGAATAGGTGCAATAGAAATCAAATATTTGGCAAAGACAGAAGAGTCTCAGTGATTCGTTGTTCTACCTTGAGCAAGGCAAGTGAAAGAGGTAGGAAGAGAGCAAAGTCTTAGATAAGTTTGTGACAGGGTAAATAACAAGGAGAGCGGGCGCTCTCCTCATTCTTAGACGACCATTTTATGCGCTGAAGATTTGCGCTAGTTCGTTTTCACATAAATGATACTGACGAGGGCAGTTACGCCAAGTTTGCAGCATACGGCGGTATTTATCTAGCATCGGCATTTGGCTGTTAAAGTGATGATCTGCCTTGTCAAACTGAGGGTACAAACCTTCAGAATCGATGAGAAAACGTACGTAATGTACTTGTTGCGCTTCTGAAGCGATATCAAATCCCAAGAACTTCAAGCGACGTTGATCCACGTTGCTGCGATCTTCATCTTCTAGCATGTTGTAAGATTCTTGCATCGCATGATACATCTCCATAACGTCGATGATCTCACGACATTCTGCTTCTGAGAGGCAGCCGAAATCTTTGTTCAACTCTCGCATTTGTAGTTCATAACCACGTTCAACTATCGTTTGTAAGCGTTTGTATTTGGCCGCATTACTTGGATCAAGTTGAGACATAAGGTTGTATTGGTTTGATAGAATCAAACGTTGAGCGTTTGACATTTCCATGGTGGCCTCACTATATATCTAATACATTTTTAATGTGCTTAGGTTAACTCTTAAGACACGAGTGAAACATGATCTCAACACATATTTAATACTAAAAAATGGCAAGAACTGTCACTTTTGACCAGTTTGAAAACACTTATTTATGGTAATGATTGTATATGTAGTCTCGGTCTGAAAATACTCTCAGCCACTCTGGCTTGAATACGGTTAAAACCGCCAGTGCCATACCATTTAATAGACCTTCTGGAAAGGCGAGCAACGGCACAAAAACAAAGTAGTTATGTTGAATGGTTTCCCAATCGTAGTGACCAACTGATAGGTGATAAAAAGAGTTAATGATGAGGTGCAGACTTCCTGTTATCGCGCCATTGAAAAATCCAGCAACGAAGATGAAAACAAAAATGTTTCGTGGCAAGTAGTGGTAACTCAGAAGAAACACTAAGTAACTAATGAAAATCGGAATTAGGGCAGATAGAACTAACGACGTGGGTAAGAGTAGCAAGGACACATCATGTAGTAGGTGGTTGACCAACATAGCGGGAATGCTGAGTAGAAATGCCATGCGCCAACCATACATCATCGTCAGCGTTGTTAGTGCAAGAAAATGAATCTGTAATCCTTCTTTTACACCTGCTTGAGCTGTCCATAAAATACTGAAAAAGAATAGCGTTGCAAAAACGAGGTGCTGAAATCCTTTTTCTTTTTCCAGTTTGGGCCAAACGACTTTTTTCCAATCTGGTAGGCAGTAGACTACTACTATCCAAATTGAGACAACAAGAGAGCCTAAGTTAAACAGATCCATGTTACTTCCTTCCTATGCGAACATGACGCAATCATTTCTATCGTTCTTTTATACCTAAATGACCGCAGAGAAACTCACTGATAAGGCTTAGATATAATCAAAAAAATACCAGCAATAAGCTGGTATTTTAAAGAGGTTAGTCTTGCGGTTCACTTAGTATTTTACGTTATCGTTGTATTGAGCAAGAATGGATTGAATTTCATCCATGGTTTCTTTCGGTGGCGGGTTTACGCCTTCGAGTGGGTATTCTAAGCCTAACGCTTCCCATTTATGAGCCCCTAATTTGTGGTAAGGAAGTAACTCGACCTTTTCGATGTTATCCATGTCTTTAATAAATTCACCAAGCATGTGTGCTGCTTCTGGGTCATCTGTGTAACCAGGCACGACGACATAGCGAATCCATGTTTTCTTTCCGATTTTTTGTAAGTAACGAGCAAAGTCCAATGTGCGTCGGTTGGATACACCGATGAGATCTTGGTGCACTTCGTCTTTCATGTGTTTGATATCAAGCATGACTAAGTCTGTTGCATCCAGTACTTCATCGATAACATCAGTGTGCTTACGAACATAACCGTTAGTATCTAGACATGTATGAATGCCCTCGGCTTTAGCTGCGCGGAAAAAATCACGTACGAATTCCGGTTGAAGCATCGCTTCGCCGCCAGAACAAGTAACGCCACCACCTGATGCATTCATGAAGTGGCGGTAACTTTTCGCTTCGGAAATGATTTCTTCAACCGTGACTTCTTTGCCATCATGCGTGTCCCAAGTATCGCGGTTATGGCAATACTTACAGCGCATTAAACAACCTTGCAAGAAGACGATAAATCGAATACCAGGTCCGTCTACGGTACCACATGACTCAAATGAGTGAATACGACCAGCTGTTGACATCTTTTGCTCTCATTACTAGTAAATTCTAGCTGTTATTTTATTACAAAAAGCAGGGTTAAAACAGCTTTGTCGGTACTAAAGGCAAGGTTATTTGAAGAAAGAAAATAGATGGAGCCAATCTACATAAACGCTTGAACACGAGGTGGTTAATACCTACCCCGAGAACTTGCCGTGTATCTAGATTGACTTCGATGCTGGGATAATCCAGTTTTTAGAAAAAGGCGAACACGGAGAACGAGCCTGTCCCATAAACATCGGTTTGGGCTTCTTCATAATCCGGTGTTTTAATTGTAAAGGTGATGCTTGCACCGTAATTTTGGTTGTACCAAGATACTCCCGCGACGGCACTTGCTTGCCAATTTTGCAGTGTGACGTCGTATGGCGCTGACGGTTCAGGAATGCCAGGACGATCTCCTTCGATAGTCATGTCATTAAAGCGGTAACGACCTTCAAACCCGGTGAACAAGAACCAACTCGACGTGTTCTGAGCGATCATACTTGCTGAGAAAGGGCTTTCGACACTGATATTGGCGGCTCCGATGCTATTCGCTAGGTTTGTACCCCAACGAAACATGACGCCTTGAGAGACATCACTACGGAAGTTACCCGCATTGATGTCGTTAATGTTGGTGATCTCCCATTGTGTTTTTTGTTCTTCGCTGCGCATCAATTTGTTAAATACGCGGTAACCAAGGCTGAACGCCACTTTATCTTCAATCTGGTAATCCCAACCTTGAGGGTCCGTCGATCCTGTTATGCCGTGAACGATTTCTTGCGCCTTTTCTGATAGCGAACTTTCACCCGTAGTTCCTATGGTGAAATTGTACCGTACAGCTTTGTCACTCGTTAGGGAAAGGTAGTTGATTTCGGTGTGTAGGTAACCGGCATATGGGCGATCATTGATTAGTGGATAATCGGCTTCAATGTCGCTTGGAGTCCACATCTTGTGGCCAAGAACCAACTCTATTTTATCGATATTGGCGTGCTCTGAGTTAGTTAGACTCAGCCATTTCCATTGGCTTTCTTGTGTCAGTTGGTCTGTCGCGTAAGAAAGGAAAACACCATTCGTATAGTCTTGATCGACGCCAAAAATACCATCGTTGTCGATGGTAAAAGAAACCGTAGACTTAGTGGATGCTATTGCAACTGGAGAAAGAAGGGTAAGAATAATTAATTTACTAAATCTCATAGACTTTATTTGCTAACTTTTTTCGCATCATACGTAAGAATGCGGGCAAAAGTCTTTCGCGATATCACAACTTTCATTCAAGAAATAAAAAAAGGCTGATGCTACTTAGCATCAGCCTTTGTTGTATTACTAGAACGTTATTTCGCTATAGTCTTATAGAGACTCAGTGAATGTACGCGCGATTACGTCAGCTTGTTGCTCTGCAGTTAGAGAGTTGAAGCGAACAGCGTAACCAGATACACGGATTGTTAGCTGAGGGTATTTCTCTGGGTGCTTAACTGCGTCTTCTAGAGTTTCACGGTTAAGAACGTTCACGTTTAGGTGTTGACCACCTTCGATACCCGCTTCGTGGTGGAAGTAACCATCCATAAGACCAGCAAGGTTAGCGCGTTGTGAACCCTCATCTTTACCTAGTGCGTTAGGTACGATAGAGAATGTGTAAGAGATACCATCTTGTGCGTCAGCAAACGGCAGTTTAGCAACTGAAGTTAGTGATGCTACAGCACCTTTCTCGTCACGACCGTGCATTGGGTTTGCACCTGGAGCAAATGGAGCACCAGCACGACGACCGTCAGGCGTGTTACCAGTTTTCTTACCGTAAACCACGTTTGAAGTGATAGTAAGAATTGACTGAGTAGGGATTGCATCACGGTAAGTCTTAAGCTTACGGATTTTGCCCATAAATACAGAAACAAGTTCACATGCAATGTCATCAACGCGTGGGTCGTTGTTACCGAATTTAGGGTAATCGCCTTCGATTTCGAAGTCGATTGCTAGACCGTCTTCGTCACGAATTGGCTTAACTTTTGCGTATTTAATTGCAGATAGTGAGTCAGCCGCAACAGATAGACCAGCAATACCACAAGCCATAGTACGTTTAACGTCACGGTCGTGTAGAGCCATTAGTGCCGCTTCGTAGCTGTACTTATCGTGCATGAAGTGGATAGCGTTTAGTGCAGTCACATATTGTTTCGCTAGCCAATCCATGAAGTGGTCCATTTTCTCCCACAGTTCATCGTAGTTAAGAACATCGCCTTCGATCTTAGGCATTTGCGGGCCAACTTGGATTTTTAGCTTCTCATCCACACCACCGTTGATGGTGTAAAGCATTGTTTTCGCAAGGTTCGCACGAGCACCGAAGAACTGCATTTGCTTACCAACAACCATTGGAGATACACAACATGCGATCGCGTAGTCGTCAGAGTTCATGTCTGGACGCATTAGGTCGTCATTTTCGTACTGAATAGAAGAAGTATCGATAGATACTTTCGCACAGAACTTCTTGAAGCCTTCAGGTAGTTGCTCAGACCAAAGAACAGTGATGTTTGGCTCTGGAGAAGGACCCATAGTGTATAGTGAGTTTAGGAAACGGAAGTTTGTACGAGTAACTAGCGTACGACCGTCAAGACCCATACCACCCATAGACTCAGTTGCCCAGATAGGGTCGCCAGAGAATAGATCATCGTACTCAGGAGTACGTAGGAAACGAACCATACGTAGTTTCATTACGAAGTGGTCGATCATTTCCTGAGCTTGTTCTTCAGTTAGCTTACCAGCCGCGATATCACGTTCGATGAAGATGTCTAGGAACGTAGAAGTACGACCTAGAGACATAGCCGCACCGTTTTGAGATTTAACAGCAGCTAGGTAACCGAAGTAAGTCCACTGAATAGCTTCTTGCGCAGTTTCAGCAGGACGAGAAATATCACAACCGTATTTTGCAGCCATTTCTTTGATTTGACCTAGAGCACGGTGTTGCTCTGCGATCTCTTCACGAAGCTGCATTGTCATTTGTAGGTCTTCGCCGTTCTCAAAACGCTCTTGTAGAGAAGAGAACTGCGCGAATTTATCCTTCATTAGGAAGTCAATACCGTATAGAGCAACACGACGGTAGTCACCGATGATACGACCACGACCGTATGCATCTGGAAGACCAGTCAGTACGCCAGATTTACGACACGCCATGATTTGAGGAGTGTAGATATCGAAAACGCCTTGGTTGTGAGTTTTACGGTATTCTGTGTAGATTTTTTTAACTTGTGGGTCTAGCTCGCGGTCGTAGGCTTTGCATGAACCTTCAACCATGCGGATACCACCGTTAGGGATGATCGCACGTTTTAGAGGAGCGTCAGTTTGAAGACCTACGATAGTTTCTAGGTCTTTTTCGATGTAGCCTGCATCGTGAGCAGTGATGGTAGAGATAACTGAAGTATCAAAATCAACAGGAGCGTGAGTCGCGTTCTCTTGTTTGATGCCTTCCATTACCTTAGCCCAAAGCTTGTTAGTCGCTTCAGTACCTTCAGAAACTAGGAAAGATTCGTCGCCTTCGTACGGAGTGTAGTTCTTCTGAATGAAATCACGAACGTTTACTTCGTTTTGCCAGTCGCCTGCAGCAAAACCTTCCCAAGCTTTAGCAAATTGCTCTGCCATGACATACCTACCTTTTTAGTAGAAAAAAATACGTACTGCTTCGCCGTTGAGCCAGCTATCCCCAGATAAAAGAGGGGAACAGTACACTCTTATGAATAACAATATTTATAGTCTTAAATTTACGTATTCGATTTACAAAACTATAAATATTGTCACTAGTTTTAACGTTTCTCTTTTTAAGCAACAGTTAGAGGTTAAACTAAAATTTTTTTGCAAACCTTAAACTAAATCAATAAATCCTCAAAAATCTCGATAAAAATGGGGTAGCGACGAGCGCTACCCACAAATTTCTAGACTGCTAGCTTATAGCCAAGCTTGGATGCCATACTGGCCTTCAAGCATACCAACTGCAAGCATAGCAACTAAACAGATAACAAGTACGCTTACTGGGATCACAATCTTGTCTACAAATGATAGGCGAGACGCGCGCTCTTTATCTCCAATTAAACCGTTGTTATCTAAAAGCATAGTTAGTGCCCAAGCTAGAACTGGGTTAACAACGGCAGAACCAAAGATACAGATACCTGCTGCTTGTGAGTCTTTCGAGTCCTTCACCATCTGCATGCCAGCTTCAAGCAGTGGTAGAGATACACCAACGAGAAGAGCAACGCGCATAACTGGAGGCCATACTGCAACGTCCATAGGAAAACCAAGGATTGCAACAATAATACATAGAGAGCCTAGTAAGATGGCACCAGCAGGAATAGGGCGTTTCGCGATTGCAGCAGGGATCATGTAAGTCCCCCAAGATGATGTGATGTTACCACCACCCACTGCAGTACCGACCATTTGGCGAACGGAACACATTGTCATTGTGTCATCAACGTCCATCAGCACTTTCTCACTCTTACGTGGGTAGTTCATCTCTTGGAAGATACGGTGACCCAAGAAGTCAGGTGACCACATTGCTACCGCAAGAATGGCGAATGGTAGTGAAGCGATGAAGTGTTCCATATTAGGAAGACCAAGCATCCAACCTTCTTCTGTTGAACCCCACCAGTAGATTGGATTTAGGTTTGGAAGGCCTGTCTCGGTTACGAATTTAATATCGAAGCCTGCGCCAAGAGCCAGTGCGATTGCAAGCCCAGTGAAGGCACAAACAGGGATCGCTAGCCAGCGTTTGTTCACTTTAGCAAGGAACGCGTATAAGCCAATGGTAACCGCAAGAACAATCAGACCGATGTAACCCATGCTACCAGCGGCAACCGTATCGGATTGCAAACCAACAGCCCAAGCTTGAATAGAGTTAATTTGGCTCATGGTTCCGGTTAAACCTAGGAAAATAAGAAGGCCACCAGCCGTACCTTCAGAGGTGAGGTTAACCAGTTTTGACCCACCTTTTAAGAGGCTCAAAATCAAACCAAACACACCAATGAGAATTGCTAATGCAAGAGGGTGAGCACCAGCAAGAGCGATGGTACCAATAAGAGGGATCATTGGGCCGTGGTTGCCTGCTAGGTTGGCTTTAGGGTTAATAAAACCAGAGGCAAGTACACAGAAAAGAAGTGCAGGGATGAGCATTTCTACACGCGCAACTTCGATAGCAAAGTCCTTGCCTAAGTTTACGTGGTCCCATGCTGCAGTAAGACCTTCAGCCCAAGACATCATTACCGCAGAGTACATTGCGATAATACCGATAGTACCAGCAAGCGCTGGAACAAGGTCTTCAAGCTCAAAGCGGAAGTCACGACCTGGCAAGTTCAAGCCAAAACGACGTGGTTTCATAATTTGTAGTTCGTGGTCTAGGTAGTCTGAACGGCTTGCGAACTCAGATGCTGGACGATGAAGCTCACGGTAGCTCTTGGTCTCGATATCTGAATCAGAGTGCGTTTTGTTAACTGCGTCTGACATAGATTCCTCATATATTTAAAAGTTATGAATTCTTCATTCAATTGTGTTAATCCGCATCCTGCGGCACGCTTATGCTAGCTATTGTTAGATTTGTTACACGTCGACACTGTGCCTAAGCATAGCTAATAACTTATTGTGTTGAGGCGCAAAAAAAAGCCTCATCTTTTGGCAGGAGTCTAGCAAGATAGCCATTTAGGGTGATTGATTTAGATCACTTTAAGAATGGTTGTGAAATAAAACTACAGAAAGTTTCTGGCATGCGAATGAGATGCGGAGATCTTGTGTAATTTCATTACACAAGTTGCATAAAATTAGAACTTTTTGTCCTTTTGCACGAGATGCAGATTAAATGTCAATATTCACGGTGATTATATAAAGCTGGCTTTATTCTTGCTTTGGACAGAGCAAAGACAATTTTTTGGCTAATCATTGCCGCTCAGTTTAGGAAAAAGACATGAAACAGCTTAAAGTACTGCCACTAGTGGCAATCATCTCAGGGTTAATGGTCGGTTGCGGCGGCGGTGGCGGCGGTGGCGGTAGTTCCACACCAAGAACTACATTCACTTTTACTTTTGCAGCTCCAAATGTCATTAGTGAAACAAATGCACAAAAAGACAGCTGTACTATTTACGACCGAAGAGTAGATGGCAACGGCATCGAGCAGGTATTGACCTATCAACCAGCCGTAAGTGCACAGCTAACAGGAGGTAAAGTCGTCGGTTTCTATTCAGACAAGAATGGTGTCCGTCAAGGCGACTTTATCTACCCATCAGGCACTACTTTGAAATTTGTTCTAGAAGACATTCCTGAGGACGGCTATTTTACTTATCAGTTGCTTGATGCTTCTGGAACAGTATTTACGGCAAACAGCTTCGGTCGAGATTTTTTAAAGGACAATAACCTTAGAAACTCAACGTTCTCAATGAATCGAGAGGCGGTGTCTGCTTGCAATAAAAATGGCAACTTCCGTAAGGCTACCCGAACTGACCTTAAATATGAAGCAACGGAGGCTGGTGGCTTAGAGTACAACTTCATATCTAAAATTGCGAAAGAGTCTAAGCCTACCTATTCTATTGATTCTTTGGATGTAAGAGCAATTGGTTCGAAGATGGAGTCGACAGTCGTGCTACAATATGCAGACGCAGCGAAAACAGAACTGCACCAGTATGGTATTCGCGATTGGTCGAGTGAATCACCATTGCCGTTGGTTGGCATGAATGGTTCTTCTCCAATCTTGAACCCAACACTTTTTAAATATGACACTTTAGACATCAGTGTACTTGTTGGTGATTACAACTACGAAGTTGCAGAGCTACCTATGTCAACGACGAAGTTCTACCACCCGCTTGAGCCAAAAACGGAAACTTGGACTTACAGTGTTACAGCTGAAAAACCTATCAATGGTTGGACGGTAGTGCTGAACCAAAAGATGTATCAGGACGCAAATTGGGATATCTCAATTGAGCCAAGCGCTTACTACAACCTAAATGCTCTGCCTGCGTCGCATGTGGTGAGAGGCTCAACTATTGATACTGGTTTTGCTTTCACTGACCAAGATAAAGGCTTTAGCCGCCTCGCATATCGTGCAGAGTCTAACTCTGGAACACTACACCGAGTAACACACAAGATATTTACAACTTTAGAGAGTGATGTCGTTGTTCCGGAATTGTACTACTACACATTCGATGACAGTGTGAAGCAAGATTTGAAAGTTTCTTCTACCAGTGATTACTCACAATCTATTGTCGTGGAGTCTGCTGAAGCAAACCTAAATAGCTATGACTTTGTTTCTCTTTTCTCTCATGGTGATGTGACCGATCTTAAAGTGGATCACGATGGTCTTGTGATCAGTGAAGTTGATTCTGAGAAGGTCAATACGAATGCTCAGAAATCTGATTTTATGGTATTGGTTAAGTAGCGTCTTAACACTTTTGTAAATTAATTAAGCCCCTTTGAAAGGGGCTTTTTTATATTTAATATTCAACTTTTGAAGAATATGTTGCTATATATTGCATATTAATTTGCCTATCGTATCTTTCTATTCGAATTATTTAGGTTAATAATTTGTTGCAAGTTTCAAAGGGCGGTGCTAATTTGTTCCGAATTAGAGAGGGCGGAGTCCCTTAATTGCAGTGACAAAAACACAGGGAGTAGGGCGCATGAATGATGTACCAGCGCTAGATATAAAAGACCTGCACAAAACATTTGGACAAAATGAAGTTTTAAAAGGCATTTCACTTGCCGCGCACAAAGGAGATGTTATCTCCATCATTGGCTCTTCCGGCTCAGGTAAGAGTACCTTTCTCAGATGTATCAACTTGCTAGAAACGCCTACCGCGGGCGAAATTTGGGTAAATGGTGAATTAATCCAAATGAAGAACAACAGAGCAGGTGAATCTGTTCCTGCTAATGAAAAGCAAGTCCAACGTATTCGCTCACGCCTGGCAATGGTTTTCCAAGGTTTCAACCTCTGGTCTCACCTAACCGTACTAGAAAACGTGATTGAGGCGCCTGTTCATGTCTTAGGCGTGCCAAAAGCTCAAGCGATTGAAAACGCAGAAGTCTTGCTTAAGAAAGTAGGCCTATATGAGCGTAAAGATTATTACCCTGGGCACTTATCTGGCGGCCAGCAGCAACGTGCAGCTATTGCCCGTGCGCTAGCAGTTGACCCAGAGGTGATGTTGTTTGACGAGCCAACTTCTGCGCTTGACCCAGAACTTGTAGGAGAAGTTCTGGGGGTAATGAGAGATTTGGCAGATGAAGGACGAACCATGCTGGTGGTCACGCACGAAATGGCGTTTGCGCGTGACGTATCAAACCATGTGATGTTTTTACATCAAGGCTTAGTGGAAGAACAGGGAAATCCAGCTAAGCTATTTACAAACCCGGATTCAGAACGATTACAGCAGTTTATCTCATCCATTTACTAATATTTGTTAGGCGGCAGACTATTGCCTCCTAAGCCAACACAACAAACAAAACGAAATAAAATAGCAATCACAGGAGTATGGAAATGAAAAAGTGGTTATTAGCAGCAACGATTGCTGCAACGGCAGTATCAGGTGTTGCCCAAGCGAAAGAATGGAAAACAGTTCGCTTTGGTATCGAAGGTGCTTACCCTCCGTTTAGCTGGACAGAAACTGATGGCTCAATAAAAGGCTTTGACGTAGACATGGCAAATGCACTCTGTGAAGAGATGCAAGTGAAGTGCAAAATCGTCGCTCAAGATTGGGATGGTATTATTCCTTCTCTGCTTGCACGTAAGTACGATGCCATCATCGCAGCAATGTCTATCACTGAAGAGCGCAAGAAAAAAGTCGATTTCACTGGCAAGTACGCACAAATTCCAAATAAATTTATCGCTAAGAAAGGTGCTGGTCTAGATTTTGATAATCTTAAAGATGTCAAAATTGGCGTGCAACGTGCGACGACACATGACAAGTACTTAACTGACAACTACGGCGATGATGTTGAAATTGTGCGTTATGGCTCTTTTGATGAAGCGTATCTTGATCTAGAAAATGGTCGAATTGCTGCTGTTTTAGGTGATGCTTCTGCTCTAGAAGAGGGTGTGATCAACAAAGCAGGTGGCGAAGCTTATGAGTTTGTTGGACCATCGTTAACCGATCCAAAATGGTTTGGCGAAGGTATGGGTATCGCTGTTCGTAAACAAGACAAAGATCTAACGAAGAAACTCGACGCAGCAATTATTTCACTACGTGAGAAAGGTGTTTACCAAGAAATTGCTGGTAAATACTTTAACTACGATGTGTACGGTGAATAAACCGTAATTAAGCGACCGTTGGCTTGTTCCTAGAAGTAGTCAACGGTCGATTTTTTGAGTTTAGGGATTAGGAACTCACCTATGCTAGATTTACAAGGATACGAAGCTTCGATTTTGAAAGGAGCTTTAGTAACAATAGAAGTTGCAGTGCTTTCACTCATTCTCGCCATGGTCTTAGGCATGCTTGGCGCATTAGCTAAGTTAGCACCTTACAAATGGGCAAGGGCGATTGCCACTCTTTACACCACCGTCATTCGCGGCATTCCAGATTTGGTTCTGATGATGCTAATTTTCTTTGGTGGACAAATACTTTTAAATAACAGCCTTTACTCCATCAACGAAACGCTCAACGAGTGGTTTGCCTCGAGTGATCCAAACCATGAATGGACGTCTTACTTACCTGATTATATTGATGTCAGCCCATTTATAGCTGGTGTACTCACGATTGGTTTTATCTTTGGCGCCTACATGGCGGAGACTTTTCGTGGAGCGATCATGGCGGTGGACAAGGGTGAATTAGAAGCGGCGAAAGCTTATGGGATGAGTTCTGCTTTATCGTTTAGAAGAATCTTACTTCCTCAGATGATTCGTCATGCATTACCTGGATTTGGTAATAACTGGTTAGTGTTACTTAAGACCACAGCGTTAGTTTCCATTATTGGTCTGGATGACATGGTGAGAATGAGCTCATTGGCAGCAGGTACAACGAAAATGCCGTTCACCTTTTACATGGCTGTCGCGCTCATCTTTCTATTTTTTACCAGCGTTTCGACCGGGCTACTCAAGCTTGTTGAGCGTAAGTTCAGTATTCATGCGAGGTAAGTTATGGACTTTTCTTTGATTATTGAAAGCTTTCCAACTTATCTTCAGGGACTTTGGACAACAGTTTGGTTAGTGGGATTAGCGTTGGTTATTGGCTTGTTTGTCTCTATCCCATTAGCCGTGGCACGCAATAGTACCAATTACGCTCTAAGCTTACCTTCTTGGGGATTCATTTACTTTTTCCGTGGAACGCCGCTATTGGTTCAGCTGTATTTGATTTACTACGGCATGGATCAGTTTTTCCCTGTGAAAGATACCTTGTGGGAGAACGCTTGGTTCTGTGCTTTGGTCGCTTTTATTCTGAATACATCGGCTTACACCGCAGAAATTATTCGTGGTGCGATTAATGGTTTGCCGAAAGGTGAGGTGGAAGCTGCGAAAGCCTATGGCATGAGTAAGTTTATGACATACAGACGTATTATCTTGCCGAGTGCATTGCGTCGAGCATTACCAGCTTATTCCAACGAGGTCATATTTATGCTGCACGGAAGTGCAGTCGCGGGCATCGTTACCATCATGGATTTAACTGGTGCTGCGCGTCTAGTTAACTCGCGCTACTATGCACCATTTGAGTCTTTCCTGACGGCGGGGCTGTTCTACATGGCACTGACGTTTATGATCTTGTGGTGTTTCAAAGTGGCAGAGAAGCGTTTCTTAGCTTATCTGCGTCCTTTAAGCTAATTATCAATAGAGGCAATAGCATCGGAGTGGGTGCTATTGCTTTTGATAATTTTGTTATCTTCATTCCTATTTTTTCAGTCGATGTAAAAGACTCTTTCTTATTATTCATCAACTTACATTAACATTCGGTAAACTCATTGTTTAGTAAGTAAAAATGAAAAAAACAATTCTATCGTTGGGCATTGCCGCCTTAGCCACAGGATGTGGTGGGGGAGAGGGAGAATCACAACCTAATGCTCAAGTAAAACCAACGCCAGCTCCAGTTCAACAAGCTCTTGAAACTGGTAATGCACTGCTCGTTTCTGACCCGAGCGAATTCATTCGTAAAAGTCGTCAGGTTGTAGAAGCTCACAAGATGCAGTCGAATACGATCAAATCTGCAATTGCGAAAAACCTTTCAGGTCTTTATTGGGATCCAACCCATGATGCCGCGATCTTGGCACCTCAGTATGGCTTCAACGACACCATCTTGATGACCAATAAGGCCATGGCAAGCGGTTACAATGGTCAAGCTCTGTCAATTGGCGTTGCCGGGGAAAAGTCTAATGGTCAACGTTACGCACTATTAGGTAGTAACCCATTTAGAACGGCACAACGTTTTCCCGACTCTTCCAACGCAGCGATGACGCAATGGTTAAGTAACCTGGTCACTTGGTTGTCGGGCGGAGTTACTTCAAACGTCGTCATCGCGCAAATGGATCAGTCTTATTACTTTCCGGATGAGCAAGCGACTCGGAATTGGCTGAAAGACAATGTTTCACAAGAGCTGGCGTTTAACGAGGCCAACCTATGCGATGGTTCGAAGCTACTTAGCTGCTTGCAAACCAATACTCCAAACTTATTGATCTTGTCACAGCATCTGCAATCTGGAGATACCAACAAACCAGTACTCGAAGCTTTGGAATACGCTGAGCAAGCCCAAATTCCTGTTCTATACCTGCATTGGGATGGAGGACTAACTTATCTTGGCCAAGACATTTTGGAAAAATTCCATGTTGATTATGTGGGAGATAACTATTGGCGTAAGTTAGGCTTGGTCGACTGGGAACCTTCATCGTTGATGAACGTTGTGCCGGACTCTGTCATCACACAACAAGCGCTGTTGTCTCGTTTTGAATCTCAAAATTTCAACGTTGACTTGTCAAAGTGTGATGACAAATCTTGTCCTGACACTGCGAATATGGACAGTCAATTTTATGTAGGGGCAAACAGCATTCGCCATTGGTTGCAAAAGCTTGATGAACAAAAAGTAGATTTGTTTAATCAAAACGGCTACCAATACGAAAAACTCATGGTATTGCTGGCTGATCATTATCGTCAAACGGTTGTCTTCCCGATGGACAAACAATCAACCCAAACGACCGAATTCCTAAAGTCGTACTTTGCCGATTACGTGCAATACAACAGCCGAAGCGTAAACCCAAAACAACCAAATATGGGGAACTTCAGCCGTAGTGAGTTTAGCCCTGACATAAAGAGAATCAGTGCAACGATTAATATGGAATCAAAGCGTAACTTCCGTTCGGCTAGTGTGTATGCGCTTCCTGGGGAAACCTTTACGGTTAAACGTAATGACAGCAATGATGTGGCGACTAAGATTGTCATCAACACTTTAAGAAATGGTGCAACTCATGAGTTCAGCAAAGATGGATACACGCGACCAAAACTGCTGACTTCATTCGGCTATGAAGTGAAGCCGGGTGAAACCATCACGCTGACTTCTCCTTATGGTGGTCCAGTACAGGTTCACTTTGACAAAAATGATGTTCCGGTTGAACTGAAATTTAATCATGTGGCACAGCATCCAGTTTGGAGAAGTGAGAAGGACAACGACGCTTTTATTCAACAGTTAGAAGCCAATTTATTCGATTGGGCTGAGCTGATCACTCCTGGGTTTGAAGTACACTCAAAGCGCGACAAAATGTTGGAGTCGGTCAACGATGAAATGTGGTCTACCCCTTCGGAAATGGCGCTTGCAACAGAAGAATATGTTCACAACTACCCGCATGTGCTGGCAGGTTTCCAAGGGCCGGGCATAGATGAAGTGCCTGAAATTATTCAATACGCCCAAAACCAAGGTTGGGAAATCGCCAATATTGATATAGTGAAGCACATGAACGCCGACCAAGCGACGTGTGGTTATGGTTGTTCGGGTAACCCTTACGATGCTTATTGGTCATTCAGCCCACTCGGTCACGGTGATTTACATGAGCTTGGCCATGGTTTAGAAAAAGGTCGATTCCGATTTTCAGGCTGGGAAGGGCATTCAACGACCAATTACTACTCGTATTATAGTAAGTCTCGTTTCTTCCAGAATACGGGGAAAGTTTCAACTTGCCAAAGCTTGGATTTCAAAGGCCAGTTTGAATTATTGCAAGCTAGTCGAACTCAAGCGGATCCAAACGCATACATGGCTGCGCAAAATCAAACCAGTTGGAGTTGGGGCGCTCGTGTTTACATTCAAATGATGATGGCGGCGCAGCATGAAGGTGTGCTTAAAAATGGTTGGCATTTATTGGCGCGCTTGCACCTGATTGAACGTGAGTTTAACCGCTTAAAATCGGACGATGCGCTTTGGGATGAGAGACGATTGAGTATTGGTTTCGCCAACTACTCTCGGGAAGAAGCAAATAGCATCTCAAACAACGACTGGTTGCTTATTGCTCTGAGCTACATCTCTCAGCGAGACATGACGAGCTATTTAGATATGTGGGGCTTCTCGTTCACAGAAAAAGCGAAACAGCAGGTTATGGCGCTGAATCTACCGCCGATGCCGCTCACTTACTTTGCAAGCAGCAATACCGGCTACTGTCTGAACGAATTTGCTCAAACACCGATAACTATTGATGGTCAAACGGTTTGGCCGCTGAATCAGTGATTAAATAGTAATTTGTATGAAAAAGGGAGACTGAGTCTCCCTTTTTATTGGACTAAGCTTAGCGTTGAGTCTCGCTTATAGCTTTGCAATAAATTACTTAAATGTCGACCAGATTGGTGCGTGATCTGAAGGCTTCTCGATACCACGAAGCTCATAGTCGATACCAGATTCAATACACTTTTCCGCTAGAGAAGGGGTTGCCAAAATGACATCAATTCGTAGGCCACGGTTATCATCAAAACCGCGAGAACGGTAGTCAAACCACGAAAATTGATCGTTCACCTCTGGGTATAGCTTACGGAAGGTGTCCACAAAGCCCCAGTCTAGTAAGGTTTTCAACCATTCGCGCTCTTCAGGTTGGAATGAACATTTACCTGTTTTTAGCCAACGTTTACGGTTTGGCTCGCCGATACCGATATCTGCATCAATAGGGCTGATGTTGATGTCACCCATAACAATCAATTGCTCGTCGTTATTGTGATGATCGTTTAGGTAGGTCATCAGATCTTTATAGAATTGGCGCTTGTATGGGAATTTGGTTTCGTGGCTGATGTTATCCCCTTGAGGGAAATAGCCGTTTAGCACAGTGACCTTTTCGCCGTTTTCATTTAAAAACGTTGCCATGATCATGCGCTTTTGATGTTCCTCGTTATCCGTCGGGAACCCTTTTTGTACGTGTAGAGGCTCTTGCTTACAAAGCATTGCTACGCCGTAATGTGCTTTTTGACCATGAAAATACACTTTGTAGCCCATGGCTTCGACAGCTTCAATCGGGAATGCTTCATCGTGAACTTTAATTTCCTGAAGACCAATCACATCAGGTTGGTGTTTGTCGATTAGCGCTTGGAGTTGGTGCAGTCGCGCACGTAGTCCATTGATGTTAAAGCTGATTACTTTCATTATTTATCCTTTTGGGGGCGTACTTTTTTATGAATAGTATCATTGTGTAAGAGCACTGAAAATGAGTCTCGGTGAAAGGATTGAAACGCTCTGAGCTACTTTGCTTTTAATTTGTTTTCTAAGTCGTTTTGCACGATCTTTAAAGCGTTAAGCGCAACTTCTGGATCTATCTCATTGCTCTCAAGCAAATAGATTAAATCGACAGCCAGTTTGATCTCTTCAGGTGCGTCATCTAAAGGCGAGGTTGGTTGATCAGCCATTATTGATGTTTTTCCCTATGTGTAATTTGGTTCTCTAGCTTAAGAAGTGCTGCTTCACAACGCGCTAAACGTTGCTCGGTTGCTAGTAATACTTTTTGAGCGTCGGCACGCATAAAACTCGGAGCGCTTTCGACAGCACGTTCTTTTTCTAACACCATCTCGCGCAAGCGTCTTGCCCACTCTTGGTGTTGAGCGAGTTCCTGATAAAGCACGTTGATAGGCTTGCGGAAATAGCTGCTATGTTTGATTTCATTCTTACGAATTTTAGTGGTAGAAATCTCGCGTTGAATTGCACCGATTTGCGCCACTAACCGTTCAGTGAGGTACTCAGCACGCAAAGCGGTGAGCTTACCTTCATTTTGCTCACGCACAATCGCATCCAGCGTGGCTTTTGCTTCTTTTACGCAAGGAGTAAGTAAGCGAGAGCGGCAACCAAATAAACGCTCATCAAAAAGCGGAACATGATGTTCGCCTCTTTGACGGTCAAGAACAGCGGCTTGATTCGCCATTTGTTCTAGATTTTCCTGGAGTTGAGAAATGTTCATGACAAACCTACAAACCATGCGTCATAAGCCAATTTAATGGCTAGTATGCTGACGACAGTAACAAATACAGGACGAATGAATTTAGAACCAAATCTAATAGCGGAGTGCGCGCCAACAAAAGCACCAGCCATTAAACATACTCCCATTGTTAAGCCTAGCACCCAGTTGATGTGTCCGAGGAAAGCAAAAGTGATCAAAGAGGTAAAGTTACTGGTAAAGTTCATTGCTTTTGCTAAGCCAGAGGCGAGCAAGATATTCAGTCGGTACAGCGCCATTGAACTTACTGTCCAAAAAGCCCCAGTTCCAGGCCCTGCGAGTCCGTCGTAGAATCCTATGGATAAGCCTTGCATGTACTGTTTTTTATGAAGTTTTGGGCAAGGCTCGGGTATTGGACTTTGATGAGCAGAGTGGGGCGTTTTATGAAAAACGGTATACAACGCTGCCGCCAAAATAACAAGCGGCAATCCTTTTTCCAGCCAATCCGTACTAATCGCATCTACAAATAGCGTACCTAATGTCGCTCCGAAGAGTGTCGCCACGAATGCACGCCGCCAGCATTGAGGCTTGAATAGACGTTTTTTGTAGTACGTAAATGCCGCAGTAGAAGAAGCAAAGGTAGCGGCAAGTTTATTGGTGCCTAGTGCAATATGAGGCGGCAAGCCCAGCGACAGTAGAGCAGGTACGGTAAGCATGCCACCACCACCGGCAACTGCATCAATAAATCCAGCGACAAAAGCGACAAGCGCCAACACCAACAGCATGGTTGGCTCAATCATTTCCATAAATGGTGATTCTTCTAATATTCTATTTTACGTTTAAATGGAGGTAGTGAGTCGATTAAGGCTTGTCCGTATCGCTTAGTGACTAGGCGTCGATCAAGAATCGTTACTCTACCAGAATCTCTCTCTTTACGCAGTAAGCGACCTACGCTCTGGATCAGCTTTTTGCTTGCGTCTGGTACAGTTATTTGCATAAACGGGTTTCCTCCTTTTTTCTCAATGTATTCGGAATGAGCCTGCTCAACAGGGGAGGTTGGAACGCCAAATGGAATTTTTGTAATCACCAAGTTTTCAAGTAATTCGCCAGGTAAGTCTAGCCCCTCAGAGAAACTGCCAGTACCAAATAAGACGCTGGTTTTATTTGATGCTATTAACTTTTTATGTTTTTTTAGAATTTCTTGACGTGAGCTTTCACCTTGAACTTGCAACGCCCAGCCTTTTTTTATGAACTCCGAAGAGAGTGCCTTCGCGACTTGGTTCATCTGCCAATAGGATGAGAATAATACTAAGTTGGCTTTCTTGTCTTCCAAGTACTTAGGCAATATCTCGATAAGATATTCAGTAAATTGAGGCGCTGGTGGTTCATATTTCATCGCAGGGATGAGCAATTCTGCCTGGTTTTGGTAATCGAATGGTGACGCAAGCGCTAAAAACTGAGTGCCTGATTCTGGTTTTCCATCAATACCAACCTGATGGCAAAAGTAATGGAAAGAGTTTAATGCACGCATCGTTGCGGAAACCAAAATGGCGCCAATACATCTGCTCCAAATCTGTTGGTCGAGTTGCCATCCAATTTCAAGTGGCGAAACACTCACAATGAAATCACCCTCGCGATCGGGGTGGGTTTCTAACCAGCGAGCTAAAGGCGCACCTTTTTCACGAGTTGGTTCAGCCATTAAATGCCATACTTGCGCTAGGTTTTCTAACCTTTGAATGTAGAAACCGAGCTCTGCAAGCGCTGGTTCAGCCAACCTTGTCGCAAGCTCCCCGTCTTTTACTCTTTCCGCAATAAGGTCGGCAATTTTTGCCACGCTCTGATTTGCTTTTTTACTGAACTGTTTTAGTTCTTTGGATTGGTTCTCTAGCCACTCAGGTAGTTCACCGTGTTCGAAGCGGTAGATACCCTCTTCAAATTGAGCTGGGTCGAACTGTTTGGGCAATTGAGTCAGTGCCGGTATCAAGTTCTGAACCGCGTCTTGAAGGTCGTTGCGAAATCGAGCTACGCGTTTCTCGTCTGCGAGTGATGAAAACTTACTAATCGACTGATTTAACTTCTCAAGCCATGCTGCCGCACCTTTTAAACTCGCAGATGCTGAAGCATGGTCACGAGCGACGTGAGGTAAGTGATGTGCCTCGTCGAAGACGTATATCGTATTTTCTGGCTCAGGTAAAATCACGCCGCCACCTAAATCTGCGTCTGCCATGACGAGAGAGTGGTTAGCAATGATGACATCGTTTTTATCCAACTCTGAGCGCGCTTTTTGGAATGGGCAGCCGCGGTGGCCTGGTAAACTGTTATTGCAACTGTGTTTATCACTGACAATCAGTTGCCAAAGCTTATCGTCGATGGGTTTAGGCCAAGAATCACGGTCACCGTCCCATTTACCTTGCGCAAGAGAGCGATGCATTGTTTCTAACAGCTCTATATCTTTTTGCTTAGGTTTGGTTTCAAACATGGCTAACTGGCCACCATCAGCACCGCTAGCAGTAGCGAGCTTTTCTGCACAACAATAGCGTTGACGGCCTTTTGCCAAAATAAAAGAAAACTCTCGGTCGGTAATCCGACGAAAAAGAGGGAGGTCTTTGTTTATGAGCTGCTCTTGCAGAGCGACGGTCGCCGTTGAGATAACCACTTTTCTATTGTTATGTACAGCCACGGGAATGGTCGCCATTAGATAGGAGAGCGATTTACCAATTCCAGTCCCTGCTTCTGCAACGAGTATTCGGTTAGATTTGTGATACTGACCGCACAGCGTTTTTGCAATCTCTGCAACAAGGTAGTTTTGTGCTCTTCTAGGCACAAAGTTATCAAGTTGATCTTGAAGGTTTTGATAGCTATTACGAATCGATTTTTGAATGTTACTGGTCAGCATACGGGCCTCAAATGCGTTGGAGGCGAATAGTAGCACACATCACTAGTTGTACAGTAGTTCACAAAACGGAATGCTTTTATAAGGAATGTAGATCTCCTTCACAAAAAAATATTGAACCTTATCTTAATGAAATTAATTTCATTATATGAAAAATATAAAACTCCAACTTGGTCTGATTTGTGGGTTTTTATTCTTTTTTTTGTTTTTTTAAATTTACTTATTGGATTAAAAAACCATTTGTTAATAATTTTGTAAATTACAAATAATAATGGAGATTGGTTAGATGTTCGTCGAATAAATAAAGGTAAACTTATCAAGTTATTGTTTTATAATGGCATTTTGTTTTTTTTACATTGGTATTTAGAAAATTTGACAGCCAGAATAATCTTTTGCACTCTTAGCTCCAGATTTTGAGGAGGTGCTGTATAACGTTTTGTTAACGCTCTACCTCAAACATATAAAAAAAGGGAACCGGACAAGGATATCCCGAACTAAGAAAAGGCAGTGGATTAATTATGAAAAAAACTCTATTAGCACTAGCTGTAGTTGCGTCTGCAACTTCAGTGAACGCAGCTGAAGTATTCAAATCTGAAGAAGGTTCTGTAGATTTCTACGGTCAGCTACGTCCAACTCTTCTATTCACAGAAAAAACTGATCACACAGCAGAGCTAAACACTAGCTCTTCTCGTACTGGTGTGAACGCGGTTTACGTTGTTGACGAAAGCCTAAAAGTTCTGGGTGAAGTTGAAATCGGTGTTGCTCTAGGTGACAACTACGACGCAGGTGCTGATTCAAGCGAGCGTACAGATGACTCTGTATACGTACGTCGCCACATCATCGGTTTTGATATGGGTGATATGGGTACTCTTCGCTTCGGTAAAGAAGGTACTTGGGCTGATGACGTATACTTCGCAGATTACTCTTACTTCTTCGGTGGTAACGCAGCGGAAACTGCATACGGTCACGCTTGGAACAACGATTCTCAAATCAAATACGCTTACGAAAATGACGCGTTCTGGCTAAAAGCTGGTTACGCGCTAGGCGAAAAAGATTCTAACGAAGAAGTACTAGAAGTATTCGTTGGTAAATCTTTCAACGACCTATCTCTACACGCTGGTGTACTTACTGCGAACAACGACATCAACGTAACTAAAGAGAAAAAACTAGTTCTTAATGGTGTAGAGCAAACAGTTTCTCACACAGAGCGTACTGATAACGAAAACCTATCTTTTGAAGTAACTGCTGAGTACGCACTAAACGAGCACACTCTAGGTGCTACGTACTACTACAACGAAAACGAAGATAAGCTAGGTAAATCAACAGTTGATTCACACTACATCGTTGTAGCTGGTATGTTCGCTGTCGCTCCTAAAACAACTCTATACTCTGGTTACGAGTACCTAGCTCAGTCTACTGACGAAGCAGGTAAAGTAGACGCAGACTCTTCTTGGTTCTACGCTGGTGTTGAATACAAGTTCTCTAAATGGGCACGTGTATTCGCAGAAGCGGGTTACACTTTCGAAGGTACTGACTTCGACAACAAAGACACAGACGACGCAACTAACTTCGGTGTTGGTGCTCGTTTCTACTGGTAATCAATACCCAGTTTGATATTGTAAGACCCAGCTATATGCTGGGTCTTTTACTATGAAGATAAGGATGAAAAATTCTATGCAGTTATCATTAAAAGTGGCAATGGCACTGTCTATTTTTGCCAGTACAAACCTCTACGCTGCAACGACTTTAGTGGTTCCAGAAGACGTGAAGTTATTGGCCGTCAACATGGAGAAGCCAGATCTAGAAGGTGGTCTTTTTTCTAGTGAGAAGACAATCGAACTACCTGACGGAACGAATCAAATTGTCTTCAAATATCAACCTACATTCGAAATTAACGAAAACCTTAAGACGGTTTACAGTGATGTAATCGTTGCTAAATTTGATGCTGAAAACGAAAAGCTAACGTTTGAACTGCCAGAGTTTAAAACTCTTCGCCAAGCGCAAAACAACATCTCGCCTCTAGATTGGCAATTACTGGATACCAAAGGCCAACCTATTGCTTTGGTCGAAGATGTATTAGAGTCAGATGGTGTTCAAATTGGTCGTAATTACCCTCAAGAAACTCGTAACTACAATATTGCTGGCGGTATCGCGAGTGTTGCTGTTAGCTATGTAACTGTGAATCAGCATCAACAATCAGTAAGTGATATCGAGCCTCGAGTTGAGACTAGTGATACCCGTTCAACAGCCGCATCGAACGACAGCCCAATGGTTGATGTATTAAAGACGATGTACCAGAAAGCGTCTCCGGCGGAAAAAGAGGCCTTTAAAAACTGGCTTGCTGAGCAGTAATCCCTTAGTTCATTAGATAGGGCTTAACTGAAAAAGTACGAATCTAAAAAGCAGGCTTTAAGCCTGCTTTTATCTTTTCTGCTTATTAGAGAGAGATTTCTCTCCATTCACCAGGCATTAGGTCGTTAAGGACGATATCACCCATCGAATGACGAATGAGGCGCAAGGTAGGGAAGCCAATGTGCGCAGTCATGCGACGCACCTGACGATTTCTTCCTTCAATAATGGTAATGGCTAACCAAGTTGTAGGGATATTTGCTCGAAAACGAACAGGAGGCGTTCTGTCCCAGACTTGTGGTTCTGGAATAACTTCAACTTCGGCTGGTAGAGTCATACCATCTTTTAGCTCTACTCCCTTTCTCAATTTTTCAAGATCTTGCTCCTGAGGAGCGCCATCGACTTGAACCCAATAAGTCTTCGGCGATTTTGACTTTGGCTGCGTTAGCTTCGCCTGCAAGATGCCATCGTTAGTGAGTACCATTAAACCTTCGCTGTCTCGGTCCAATCGGCCAGCCGCATAGACATTTTTGATCGGGATATAGTCCGCTAACGTTTTGCGACCATCGCCATCGGTAAATTGACTGAGCGTATCGTAAGGCTTATTGAAAATAATGACTTTACGATCTTTAGGGGGCACTTTTGGCTTTTGGCTCTTTGTTGGGCGATTAGGGCGGCGGTCTTGCTGAGTACGAGTCTTCGAGCCATTGCGAGCTCCTGAGTGTTTAAAATGGCCCGTTTTAGACTGGTTACGACTGCGACCTTTTTCCTGACCTGTACGAGATGACATGTTAACTACCCTGCAAAAATGTAAATGAACTGTGTTTGAAAGTTTTAAGTTTTCTCATGATCGGATATGATTTGCGCGCCTAAAACTAACAAACGCGCACAGAATGATAGACTAATTCGTGTTATTTGTTTAATTATATCAGTGCACTCATGGATTCAGAGCTTAGAGCTTCAAACTACAACAAAGAGTGCGAACCGCATGTGGCGTTAGTGAGGAGACATGTACTGCTAACGCGCAGCAATGCGTCAATTAAACCAACTCAGACGCTGAGTTGATCAGCCAACAAGTTGATTAAAAAATAGGGAAATTTCATGCCTACAGAAAAACCTACAATTATCTACACCATCACTGATGAAGCGCCGGCGCTAGCAACTTATTCATTACTACCAATCATTCAATCATTCACAGCATCGTCTGGCATCAATGTAGATACTCGTGATATTTCACTAGCAGGTCGAATTATCGCTAACTTCCCAGAGCATCTAAAAGAAGAACAGCGCATTGGCGATGCGTTGACTGAGCTTGGTGAACTAGCTCAAACTCCAGAAGCAAATATCATCAAGCTACCTAACATTTCAGCTTCAGTTCCTCAGCTTAAAGCGGCGATTAAAGAGCTTCAGGCGAAAGGTTACGATTTACCAAACTACCCAGAAGAGCCGAGCACGTACGAAGAGAAAGCGATTAAAGCGGCTTACGACAAAATCAAAGGTAGTGCGGTTAACCCAGTACTTCGTGAAGGTAACTCAGACCGTCGTGCTCCGACTTCGGTTAAGAACTACGCGAAGAAAAACCCACACTCAATGGGTGCATGGTCAGCAGAATCTAAGTCCCATGTTGCGAGCATGTCAGACAATGACTTCTTTGGTAGCGAAAAGTCTACAACTATCTCTGGTGCAACAGAGGTCAAAATCGAGTTTGTCGGTAATGATGGTACAGTTAAAGAGCTTAAGTCTGCGTTCCCATTACTAGATAAAGAAGTCATTGATACTTCAGTAATGAAGAAGAAGGCGTTGGTTGAATTTTTCGAGAAAGAGATTGCTGAAGCGAAAGCACAAGACGTGCTGCTGTCTCTTCATATGAAAGCGACGATGATGAAAGTTTCTGACCCTGTCATTTTCGGCCATGCCGTAAAAGTTTACTACAAAGACGTTTTCGATAAGTACGGTAAGCTGTTTGAAGAGCTAGGTGTTGATGTAAACAATGGCATCGGTGATGTTTACTCAAAAATTGAGTCTCTACCTGAAGCGCAAAAAGCAGAAATTGAAGCGGCCATTCAAGCGGTTTACCAAACTCAACCAGAACTTGCGATGGTTGACTCTGATCGTGGTATCACAAACTTACATGTACCAAGTGACATTATTGTAGATGCTTCTATGCCAGCAATGCTTCGCTCTTCGGGTCAAATGTGGGGACCAGATGGTAAACAAAAAGACACCAAAGCGATGATTCCAGATCGTAGCTACGCAGGTATTTACCAAGCGGTTATTGATTTCTGTAAAGAGCACGGCGCATTTGATCCAACCACTATGGGTAGCGTACCTAACGTTGGTCTAATGGCTCAGAAAGCTGAAGAATATGGTTCTCACGACAAGACATTCATTCTAGACGCTGCGGGTACTGTTCGCGTTGTTGATGCTTCAGGTAACGTACTGTTAGAGCAAGCGGTTGAAGAAGGTGATATCTTCCGTATGTGTCAGGTTAAAGACGCACCAATCCAAGATTGGGTTAAACTAGCAGTGACTCGCGCACGTGCAACAGGTGTTCCAGCTGTATTCTGGCTAGATGAAAACCGCGCGCACGATGCTGAGCTCATCAAGAAAGTAAACGCCTACCTACCAGATCACGATACTGACGGTCTAGAGATTAAGATCCTATCTCCTGTTGAAGCTTGTAAGTACTCACTAGAGCGTATGAAAGCGGGCCTAGATACTATCTCTGTTACAGGTAATGTTCTTCGTGACTACCTAACAGACTTGTTCCCAATTCTCGAGTTAGGTACGTCTGCTAAGATGCTATCTATTGTTCCATTGATGAATGGTGGTGGTCTATTTGAAACAGGCGCTGGTGGTTCTGCTCCTAAGCACGTTCAACAAGTAGAAAAAGAGAATCACCTTCGTTGGGATTCTTTGGGCGAGTTCCTAGCGCTTGCAGCTTCGTTAGAGCATTTAAGTGTAGCGACAAACAATCCTAAGGCTCAGGTTCTCGCAGATACACTAGATAAAGCGACCGGTGAGTTTTTAGACACCAACAAATCTCCGTCACGCAAAGTGGGTGAGCTAGATAACCGTGGAAGCCACTTCTATCTTGCACTTTACTGGGCGAAAGCGCTTTCAGAGCAAACGGATGATGCGGATCTTGCTGCTGAATTTGCACCAATTGCAAAAGCGCTGTCAGAGCAGGAAGAAACGATCGTTGCTGAGCTAAATAATGCGCAAGGCGTGAAAGGTGAGCTAGGAGGTTACTACTTACTAGACGATGCATTGGTTTCTAAATTGATGCGTCCAAGCGAAACCTTTAACGCAATCATTAACAAGTAAGTTAGTGTTAAAAAACACGTCGTTTTCGGCGTGTTTCCTATCCTGTAAGTGCGTTGTAAGTGTTCCTTTTGTAACACGTGCTCTAAATAGTAAGAAACCCGCTATCTTGGCGGGTTTATTTTTCTCTTCAAAACATCAACGTGGTGTTTCGAGAGCAATATTTTTATATTTCGACAGCGCTCTAATTATTTGGCTTGGCCTTCAAGAGGCACGACGCTACTCGCGTGACAGCCTTTGGGACCTTTTTCAATCTCGTAAGAGACTTGTTGGCCTGCTTTCAGTGTACGATAACCGTCCATCTGGATAGTTGAGTAGTGGGCAAAGATATCTCCCTCTTCTTCATCTGAACAAATAAACCCAAATCCTTTGGCATTGTTAAACCACTTTACTGTACCTGTAGCCATGCTTTACATCCCTCATGCATTTTTTACTGATGTTGTTACTGCAACCAAGTTATACCTTTAACTTGGTACTACCATTGTCAGCGAATGCCAACAAACGTCAAATCAATGATAAGTCACATTCATCAAACCACTTAAAGAAGAGAAGTTTCAAAATGATGATTTATGCATCGACACTTTCCACTGTAGTCAATGAATTTCGACAGTCAATAGCAGTGAGCAACAAACAGAAACATAATTGAAAACAAATCACTTTTGAGATTAACAAATTTGCAAACAGTTTTTCGTATATACGCAGAAGTTTAGTCAATTTGCCTATGAAGTGGCTCATACTGAAAAAGCCATACTGTCCGTGTTGCTTATGGGAGAAGAATCCTCTGACTGAATAAAAAATGAAGTTTTCGTGATAATTACCGTATTCTCAATGAGGAAGTGTGATCCAGATAGAAGATGATGGGGTGGTTTGCAATAGTCCAAAAGCAATAAATAGAAAGTTCTTTTATAAGAAAAAATGTGTAACTTATCGACAAGCATCTTTTATTTGCGCCGTATCAAGACGTGCATTAGTCTCTATATTAGGTAGCAACTTTTATCGATCAAAGATCGAATTCGGTGCCATAACTCACTACACCGCGCTGCACGCTTGTGGTAGATTGTTTTTATAGGTCGAAAACATCAACCCTTTGATACGATATCTTTAGATTGCCATGAGTAAAAATTTTGAATGGGTCACTCCGGACTCTGATCTTCTGGAGCGAGAAAGTACGAAAGTCCAGCCACCTAAGCTGTACAATGTCGTACTCAATAATGATGACTATACACCTATGGATTTCGTCATAGAGGTGCTTGAGCGATTTTTCTCACATGATATTGATAAAGCAACTCAAATCATGCTTCAGGTCCACTATGAAGGAAAGGCAATTTGCGGCACATACAGCGCAGAAATTGCCGAAACAAAAGTAGCGCAAGTTACGATGTACGCAAGGGAAAATGAACATCCGCTACTTTGCACTATGGAGCAAGCGTAAACAAAGAAGACTTGCTCGAACAACCCCAGTTGTTTTTTCGGGAGGTACTTATGCTAAATAAAGAACTAGAGTCAAGCCTTAACGGTGCATTTGCTCGGGCGCGAGATAAACGCCACGAGTTTATGACTGTCGAACACCTCCTACTTGCATTGTTGGAAAATGATGCAGCTAAGGAAGCCCTTCTAGCTTGTAAGGCGGATCTTGACGCTTTACGCAACGAACTCGATATTTTCATCGATCAAACTACGCCTCTTATCCCAGATAGTGATGAGACGCGTGAAACGCAGCCGACTTTGAGTTTTCAACGTGTACTACAACGCGCCGTCTTTCATGTACAGTCGTCTGGTCGTAATGAAGTAACAGGCGCCAACGTGCTTGTTGCTATCTTCAGTGAGCAAGAGTCGCATGCCGCTTACCTACTGAAGAAAAATGACATCTCCCGATTAGATATTGTTAATTTCATCTCCCACGGTATTACTAAAGCATCAGGTGCAGGTGAGGATTCATCATCAGACTCGTTTAGCTCAGAAAGTGTTGAAGAGCCTAATTCTGAAGAACGCCTAGAAAGCTTTGCGACGAATCTTAATCAAGTCGCTAAAGATGGAAACATCGACCCACTCATTGGACGTGATAAAGAGTTAGAGCGCACTATTCAGGTACTTTGTCGACGCCGCAAGAATAATCCCCTACTAGTGGGTGAGGCAGGGGTTGGTAAAACAGCCATTGCGGAAGGTCTTGCATGGAGAATTGTTGAAGGGCAGGTCCCTGAGGTCATTCAAAACAGCGTGATTTATTCACTAGATATTGGCTCTTTGCTCGCTGGTACCAAATATCGCGGTGATTTTGAAAAGCGCTTCAAGGCGATTTTGAAACAACTTGAAAAAGAAGAAGATGCCATTTTGTTCATCGATGAAATACATACCATCATCGGTGCAGGCGCGGCATCTGGTGGTCAAGTCGATGCAGCAAATCTTATTAAGCCTCTTTTAAGTAGTGGTAAGTTGCGTTGTATTGGTTCGACGACATACCAAGAATACAGCAACATTTTCGAGAAAGAGCGTGCGCTGTCTCGCCGTTTCCAAAAGATAGACGTTGTAGAGCCCTCATTGGATGATACAACTAAAATCTTGATGGGCTTGAAGCCGAAGTACGAAGCTCACCATGAAGTACGTTATACCAATAAAGCACTGCGTGCCGCGGTAGAACTGTCGGCTAAATACATTAATGAACGCCATCTACCAGATAAGGCCATTGATGTCATTGATGAAGCTGGTGCTCGTAGTCGTCTTGCTCCTGCAAGCCGTCGTAAAAAAACGGTCGGAGTGGCTGATATCGAATCAATGGTTGCCAAAATGGCGCGAATTCCAGAGAAGTCGGTTTCTTCTTCAGATAAAGACATTTTGAAAAACTTAGATAGCAAAATGAAGATGTTGGTATTCGGTCAAGATAATGCGATTGATGCATTATCCGAGGCGATCAAGCTGACACGTGCAGGTTTAGGTGTAGACAACAAACCTGTTGGTTCATTCTTGTTTGCAGGCCCAACAGGGGTTGGTAAAACAGAGGTGACGGTGCAGTTATCTAAGCTTCTAGGTATCGAGCTACTTCGTTTTGATATGTCTGAGTATGGTGAGCGTCACTCCGTAAGTCGCTTAATTGGTGCGCCTCCTGGTTATGTCGGTTATGACCAAGGTGGTTTGCTAACTGATGCTGTTATTAAGCACCCACATTCAGTCGTATTACTTGATGAGATTGAAAAAGCGCACCCTGATATCTTTAACCTGCTGTTGCAAGTCATGGATAACGGTACGCTAACGGACAACAATGGTCGCAAAGCAGACTTCCGTAATGTCATTCTTGTTATGACAACTAACGCAGGAGTGGCGGAAACCGAGAAGAAATCAATTGGTTTGATTCAACAAGACAACAGTCATGATGCAATGGCGGAAATTAAGAAGGTGTTTACTCCTGAGTTCCGTAACCGTCTTGATAACATCATCTGGTTTAACAGCCTTGATGAAAGCGTTATCCATCAAGTGGTTGATAAGTTCATTGTTGAACTGCAAGTGCAACTTGATGCGAGAGGCGTTTCAATGGAAGTATCGCAAGACGCTCGCCATTGGTTAGCACATAAAGGTTATGACAAAGCTATGGGGGCTCGCCCAATGGGGCGTGTTATCCAAGAACAGCTTAAGAAGCCTTTGGCTAACGAACTGTTGTTTGGATCTTTAGTTGACGGCGGTACAGTGAAGGTAACGCTGGTCAACGATACGCTTGAGTTTGAATACTTAAGTGAGAAAGAGACAGCGATGCATTAATCGTTAGTCGGTAACAAACGCAAAAGCGTACGAGAAGATCGTACGCTTTTTTTTATCTGAACTAAATCGGAAAAAATTGTGCAATAAAAAACGGAGCAGCTTGCTCCGTTTTTTATTGCATCCGAAAATCAGAGATTAACGAGCGCGGAAGACGATGCGGCCTTTTGACAGGTCGTATGGAGTCATCTCTACAGTTACTTTGTCACCCGTTAGGATACGGATGTAGTTCTTACGCATCTTGCCAGAGATGTGAGCAGTCACAACGTGACCGTTTTCAAGTTCAACACGGAACATAGTGTTTGGTAGAGTGTCAAGGACAGTGCCTTGCATCTCGATTACGTCTTCTTTAGCCATTTAATCCTCTTTAGAAATTAGGCAATATTAGCGGGCTATATTCTGCCGCTAAATAGTAATTATGTAAAGTTGAGGCGTATTCTACCCTCGCCAACGCTGATTTACTAGCCTTTGGTGGCGTTGAAAGCGTGTTTTGTAGCTCATTGCTGGGCACTCATCAATCTGATATCCCAAATATAGCCACTGTTGTTTGTTTTCTTGGCAGTATTTAATTTGATAAAGCACTGCTAACGTGCCAAGAGATAACTCGTAGTCAGGGTCAAAAAAAGTATAAAAAGCACTCGAGCATTGTGGCATCAAATCTGTCACTGCAATGGCGAGCAATTGATCTGATTCATCGTAAATGTGTAAAAACGACGTTGTCAGCCAGCTGGTTTGAGCAAATCGAGCAAACTCATCACGCTTTGGTGGGTACATAGTGCCGTTTCTATGCCGTTTGCAGATGTACCGACTGTAAAGCTCAAACCATTCCTCATCCATTTCAGGTTTCATTTCCCAGCGTAAAGACTGTGCTTTATTAAGCAGCCTCTTCTGACTTTTTGATAATCTAACGTCTGGAATCGAGACTCGAATTGGCTGGCAAGCGGTGCAATGCTCGCAATGCGGTTTATATATGGTATCTCCGCTACGACGAAAACCGTTAGCCATGAGCAACTGGTAATTTTCTTCAGTATGCAGCCTTTCATCAAGCGCCACCGCAACCCGCTCTTGCCGTTCAGGCAAATAACTACAAGGGTGATTATTCGTCAACCCTATTCGAATATGTTGTATATCCGTACTCATACTGAATCCTGCAAAACTTGGGGTTGATAGGCATCAAATAGTGTTTGCTTTTCTCTTAAAGATAGTAGTTTTTGCATAAATTCGTCACGCTCAAGTTCAAATGCGCCAAGTGATGCCAAGTGAGAATTCATAACTTGGCAATCGATTAATTGACCTTGCTTTGACGCCAAATGGTTGCATAAGTACCACAATGCAATTTTGGATGCGTTATCTTTTAGGCTAAACATCGACTCCCCGCAAAAAAGTTGGCCCACGCAAATGCCATATAGTCCGCCAATCAGGTTGTTGTCATGCCATACTTCTACAGAGTGACAGTGACCAAGTTTGGCTAACTCAATGTAGGAAGTTTGCATTTCCTCGTTGAGCCATGTTTCCTCTGCAGGGCGTGTTGAAGAACATAGTCTAATCACTTCTTCTGTCGCGAAATTGAGTGTTACTTTATAGTTATGTTTACGCTGAAACTTTTTGAGACTTTTAGATGGCTTAAACTGCAATGGGTCAAACACAGCGCGCGGAGAAGGGCTCCACCATAAAATAGGTTCACCAGGACCATACCAAGGGAAAATGCCTTGATAGTAACCATTGAGGATTCTCATGGGGTTTAAGTCACCACCAAAAGCCAGCAAACCATTTGGGTCGCTGAGTGCTTTATAGGGTGAGGGGAAGTTGAACGTTTCATCGAGTTCAGTTAAATAAATAGCCATAAGAAGTCGTTACCAACATTGGAGTCAGAGGAGTTTATGATGACCTGGTTAAGAAATATCGTAAAAGTATGGCTTGGGATCATACTGTTTTTACCACTTGTCGCCAACGCAGCCTATGAAAGAAATGTTGCCAAGCCAGTTAATGAAGTAGTTTACGGGAAGATTGACTCTGTCCGTTATATTACTCAACAAGAGGTTGTTCAATCGAAAAGTAACGGTTGGAAGACACTACTTGGTGCCACTATCGGTGGTTTAGTCGGTAATCAATTTGGTGGCGGTACGGGAAGAGAAGTCGCGACGGCAGTGGGTGCGCTTGCAGGTGCCGCAGTTGCTCAAAACCAAAGTAATTACCAATACACGGTTGAATATAAGTTAGTTGAGCTACTCATCAAAGTGAAGGGTGATAAGCTAATTAATGTCATCCAAGATGTTGATAAAAATATGTTATTTAGTCGAGGGGATGAAGTTCGTATTTTATATTTTGATGATGGAGTCAGGGTTGATATCACTTATTAACCCTAGGTTGTTTTAGCCTAACGAAGCCTAATCAGGCATGTACAGTCGGGCTGGCTTATCGTCAAATAAAGTCGAAATAGTTTGCTGTTTCGCCGTGCTTCTTTCGCTCTGATTTACATCGCTGGCAATGCCTTTAATTCTGTATCTTTAGGCTGCTTGAGGATATTCATAAATTAGCACCGATTTACTCTGGTTTTGTCGTGTTTTTTTGGGTAGTCTGAATTCACGAAGAATTGTTTAGCCCTCATAAAAAATCGTATGTTGAGGGCACAAAGGATTATCAACTTTTAATGGAAAGCCTAACGTTACAACCTATCAATAAAATTCAAGGGGAAGTGAACCTTCCTGGCTCTAAAAGCGTTTCTAATCGAGCTCTTTTACTTGCTGCTCTTGCTAAAGGCAGAACTCGCCTTACTAATCTCCTCGACAGTGATGATATCCGTCATATGCTGAATGCGCTGACTAAACTAGGCGTTCAATACCAACTTTCCGAAGATAAAACAGAATGTCTCGTTGAAGGTCTTGGGCGTCCGTTTTCTGTCTCAGAGCCGGTAGAGTTATTTCTCGGCAATGCTGGCACTGCGATGCGACCATTAGCTGCGGCTCTTTGTCTTGGAGAAGGGGAGTATGTACTGACGGGCGAACCTCGTATGAAAGAGCGTCCAATTGGTCACCTTGTCACGGCACTGAAAGATGCTGGTGCGAACGTTGAGTACATGGAAAACGAGAACTTTCCGCCTCTCAAAATAATTGGTACTGGCCTAAAAGCAGGTACAGTTTCTATCGATGGGTCCATTTCAAGTCAGTTCTTGACCGCTTTCTTAATGTCTGCGCCATTGGCTGAAGGTGAAATTCGCATCAACATCGAAGGCGATTTGGTTTCTAAGCCTTATATCGATATCACCCTGCATATCATGAAGCAGTTTGGAGTCGATGTGATCAACAACGACTATCAAGAGTTTGTGATCCCAGCCGGTCAGCAATACATCGCTCCAGGTGATTTCTTGGTTGAAGGTGACGCGTCTTCTGCTTCTTACTTCTTGGCGGCGGCAGCCATCAAAGGCGGAGAAGTTAAAGTCACGGGTATCGGTAAAAACAGCATTCAAGGTGATATTCAATTTGCTGATGCGCTTGAAAAAATGGGTGCAGAAATTGAATGGGGTGATGACTACGTAATTTCACGTGTTGGTCAATTAAAAGGCATTGATATGGATTACAACCATATCCCTGATGCTGCAATGACCATCGCGACAACAGCGTTATTTGCCGAAGGCACTACCGCTATTCGTAACGTTTATAACTGGCGTGTAAAAGAAACAGACCGTTTGTCAGCTATGGCGACTGAGTTACGTAAAGTTGGTGCGGAAGTGGAAGAAGGGGAAGACTACATCATCGTCAAACCTGTCTCTCAGTTAAAGCATGCAGCGATTGATACTTACGATGATCATCGTATGGCGATGTGTTTTTCGCTGGTGGCACTTAGTGATACGCCTGTGACGATTAACGATCCAAAGTGTACGTCGAAAACGTTCCCTGACTACTTCGACAAACTTAAGGCTTTAAGCTGCTAAATATTCTGACCTAAAACAGGAAAGCCAGAGTGAATAACACTCTGGCTTTTTTGTTTCCCAATACTATTTAACCAGCGTAAATTCCTTAGAAAGGTGATGCGCTAAGTATTTGAACATATTGAATACTGCAGTCGTATTTGAAGTTGGTAAACCTTTGTCATCAAGGAAGTATTCACCTTTAAAAACTAAAACACCTTCTTTTTCTTCTACGCTTGTTGCTCGCATCCCCTCGATGTAATCATCGTGCTCTTGGATGATTTGGTTAGCGATCAAAAGAAGGTCGAACTCTTCGATAAACGTTCTATCAGACATATTCTTTCTACCATCCTATTCAGTTAAGAACGCTGAGTATACCTACAACTAAAATGGGTTTGCATGATTAATTCAGTCAATCGTTCAGTAAGACTAAACAGATCAATTTTTAGAGTATAAGCATGATGCGAAGGAAGATGGCAGAGCATTGAACCAAACTATTTTGTGATGGGTAACAAAATTTATTGCATTGGATTAGCGGATGCTAAGTTTGCCTGTTTAGATATGCCGCTCAATACCTTTCAGAACCCTGTCTCTTTGAAGTATAAAGACGATGAATTGTCAACCAATCGGATCTGAATTTCAAAAAAGCAGTTGATCTTCTTTTCATCTCGCACAATAGTAAAAAAAGAAGCAATGAAATAGAACATTATGCGGGTGGCCTTTAAACAAGGTTTCTACCCGCATTATTATGAAGGACGTTAGAGTCAGTTATGGGTAAATCACTCGTTATAGTGGAGTCACCAGCCAAGGCAAAGACGATAAATAAGTACCTTGGTAAAGACTTTATTGTTAAGTCTAGTGTTGGTCATGTGCGTGATCTGCCTACGGCCGGTCAAAGCACTGGTGAGAAAAAAGCCGCAGCCATCTCAACTAAAGGGATGAGTCCGGAAGAGAAAGCGCGCGTTAAAAAAGAGAAAGACCGCAAAGCGTTGATCAAAAAAATGGGGATTAACCCATATCATGACTGGGAAGCGAATTACCAAATCCTTCCAGGCAAAGAAAAAGTTGTCAACGAACTACAAAAACTCGCCAAAGACGCAGATTGCGTTTATCTCGCAACCGATTTGGACCGCGAAGGGGAAGCAATCGCATGGCACCTTCGTGAGATCATCGGTGGCGATGAAGAGCGATACAAACGTGTAGTTTTTAACGAAATTACGAAAAACGCGATCCAACAAGCTTTCCAGACACCTGGCGAGCTGAACATGGATGGTGTAAATGCCCAACAAGCACGTCGCTTCATGGACCGTGTCGTTGGTTTTATGGTTTCACCTTTACTTTGGAAAAAAGTGGCTCGTGGCTTATCTGCTGGTCGAGTGCAGTCTGTTGCGGTGAAATTGTTAGTTGAGCGTGAGCGTGAGATTAACGCGTTTGTACCAGAAGAATTCTGGGACATTCATGCGAATACGAAAACGAAAGACAAAGCGGACTTTAAACTGCTTGTTGCGCAGAAAGACGGTTCTGCGTTTAAGCCAGTTAATGAGGCAGAAACCAAAGCAGCGATGTCTGTACTTGAGAATGCAAGTTACGAAGTATGTAAGCGTGAAGACCGTCCTACAAAGAGCAAGCCTTCAGCACCTTACATCACCTCTACGCTTCAACAGGCAGCGAGTACACGTCTGGGCTACGGCGTGAAAAAGACCATGATGCTAGCTCAGCGCCTCTATGAGGCCGGTTACATCACTTACATGCGTACTGACTCGACTAACCTAAGTGCCGAGGCTGTGGACGCTGTACGTGACTTTATTGGTTCTGAGTTTGGTGATAAGTACCTGCCAGCGAAACCATTGACGTACGGTAGCAAAGAAGGGGCACAGGAAGCGCACGAAGCGATCCGTCCTTCAAATGTGGGTGTTAAGGCGGAAGACCTGCAAGGTGTCGATGCTGATGCGCACAAACTTTATGCTTTGATTTGGAATCAGTTTGTAGCGTGTCAAATGACGCCAGCAGAATACGATTCAACAACCATCAGCGTAAAAGCGGCAGAATACACGCTTAAAGCGAAAGGTCGTATCCTTAAATTTGACGGCTGGACTCGTGTACAGCGTCCAATGGGCAAAAACGAGGATACAATCCTTCCAGCGGTACAACTTGGCGATAAGCTAAGCTTAGAGTCACTTGACCCTAAACAGCACTTTACAAAGCCACCTGCGCGTTACACTGAAGCAGCACTGGTTAAAGAGCTGGAGAAACGAGGCATTGGTCGTCCGTCGACTTACGCATCGATCATTTCTACGATTCAAGATCGTGGCTATGTGAAAGTTGATCAGCGCCGTTTCTACGCTGAAAAAATGGGTGAAATTGTTACTGACCGCCTTGATGACAGCTTTAACGATTTGATGAACTACGACTTTACTGCGCGTATGGAACAGAAATTGGACCAAATCGCTGAAGGTGAAGTGAACTGGAAAGCTGTGTTAGACAACTTCTTTGCTGATTTTACTGGCGATCTTGAAAAAGCGGAGCTGGATGAGTCAGAAGGCGGTATGAAGTTAAACCACATCGTCATGACGGATATCGAGTGTCCGACGTGTAGCCGTCCAATGGGCATCCGTACTGCTTCGACAGGTGTGTTCTTAGGCTGTTCAGGTTACGCGTTACCACCAAAAGAGCGTTGTAAGACAACCATCAACTTGGGTGACGAAGAAGGTATTATTAACGTTCTAGAAGAAGACGTTGAAACCGCAGCTCTTCGTGCTAAAAAGCGTTGTCCGATCTGTGAAACAGCGATGGACGCATACCTGATTGATGACAAGCGTAAGATGCATGTTTGTGGTAATAACCCGAATTGTGAAGGCTACCTTGTTGAATACGGCGAGTTCAAAGTAAAAGGCTACGATGGTCCAGTTGTTGAGTGTGACAAATGTGGCTCTGATATGGTGCTTAAGAACGGTCGCTTTGGTAAATACATGGATTGTACGAGCGAAACGTGTAAGAACACTCGTAAGATTCTTAAGAATGGCGAAGTCGCGCCACCGAAAGAAGATCCTGTTCATTTCCCCGAGTTGCCATGTGAAAACTCAGATGCGTATTTCGTACTTCGTGATGGTGCTTCAGGTCTATTTATGGCGGCAAGCAACTTCCCGAAATCGCGCGAGACACGTGCTCCTTTGGTTGCTGAACTGGCACGTTTTGAAGAGCGTTTACCTGAGAAGTTCAAATACCTAGCGACCGCACCGCAAGAAGATCCTGATGGTCGTCCTGCAGTCGTACGCTTTAGTCGCAAAACAAAAGAGAACTACGTTCGTTCGGAAGAGAATGGCAAACCATCTGGTTGGACAGCGCTCTTTGTTGACGGTAAGTGGGAAGTCACTGATAAGCGTAAAAAAGCGAAAGCATAATAACGTACGATCTAAGTAATGTAAAAAGGCAGCGATATCGCTGCCTTTTTTGCGTTTTGTTTTTGCGTAAAGGCCACTGTGTTGTTCGTATAGATCTTTGCTGCTTTGACTGAGTTTTGCTGACGCGAGAAGATCCCAGCATCAATATTTCGTAGTCGCTGATGTATTTTTTATGTAAAAAATATTCGTTGTAACTTTCATTTTGCATTCACATATTTGTTATACATTGGGCTAAAAAATCGGTGGTGTAGTGAATCCGTTCGTAAATTGTTTTCACAATGTAATCGTTTGCTTTTCCATGTGTGATCTAGATATCGTCTTGAGTACGCAAGAGCTGTATGGTACACAGAATGGCGTATTAAAAATTGTAATTTAGAACCCGCTTAGATAATTTATTACAAAAATTAGTGCAACTGTGTGCATTGTTTGCGTCAAAAAATAAGGAAAGAGTGGACGTTGCATACTGGAAGTGCCGTAGCTTTTTTATCCGTGTTGTAAGAGTTCACAGAAACTCAGAGACGGTTGCTAAATGTATTCGCTTGACTCCCCGAGTATGACTCATTCAAGCGAGTACCAAATCCAAGCTATAACGATATGGAGAACAACAAATGGCTGGTGTTTTGGGAATGATTCTTGCTGGTGGTGAAGGCTCTCGTTTGAGACCTTTAACGGAATCTCGCAGTAAACCTTCGGTACCGTTTGGTGGTAGTTATCGATTGATCGATTTTGCTCTAAACAATTTTGTTAATGCGGATCTGATGCGCATTTACGTCCTAACCCAATTTAAATCTCAATCTTTATTCCATCACTTAAAAAAGGGGTGGAACATCAACGGCATTACAGACCGCTTTATCGATCCTATTCCCGCTCAAATGCGTACTGGTAAACGTTGGTACGAAGGGACGGCGGACGCGATCTATCAAAACCTGCGTTTTATGGAATTAGAGGAACCAGAGCAAGTTTGTATTTTTGGCTCTGACCATATCTATAAGATGGATATCAAACAAATGCTGAACTTCCACTCAGAAAAGCAGGCTTCTCTGACGGTATCTGCATTGCGCATGCCACTAAAAGAGGCGTCGCAATTTGGGGTTATCGAAGTGGATAGTGAAGGTCGTATGATTGGCTTTGAAGAAAAACCAGCAAATCCAAAGTCGATTCCTGGTGACCCTGATTACGCTTTAGTTTCAATGGGTAACTATGTTTTTGAAGCTCAGGTACTGTTCTCAGAGTTGGTCGAAGATGCGGATAATGAAGCTTCATCACATGATTTTGGAAAGGACATCATTCCAAAGATGTTCCCTAGAGGTGATGTGTTCGTGTATGACTTCAGTACCAACAAAATCAGTGGCGAAAAAGAAGAGGTGTACTGGCGTGATGTCGGAACTATTGATGCGTACTGGCAAGCGCATATGGATCTGCTAGAAAAAGATGCTCCATTTTCGCTGTACAACCGTAAATGGCCATTGCACACCTACTACCCACCATTGCCACCTGCGACATTTACCGACTCTGATAATGGTCGTGTGCAGATAATCGATAGTTTAGTGTGTAATGGCAGCTATGTTAGAGGCTCAAGAATCGAAAAGTCGGTGCTTGGTTTTCGCAGTAATATTGCTTCTGCTTGCGATATCAGCGAATGTATACTTCTTGGTGACGTAAAAATTGGCGAAGGCTGTGTTTTACGTCGTGTGATTGTCGACAAGGATGCCGATATTGCTCCTGGTACTCAGATTGGTGTGAATCTTCAAGAAGATAAAAAACACTTCCACGTGTCTGAGGAGGGCATTGTTGTTATTCCGAAAGGAGCTCGAGTTGGCTACTAACAACTTATCTATTCTGTTTGTAGCTTCTGAGGTTGAAGGCCTCATTAAAAGTGGTGGCTTGGCAGATGTTGCCAAGGCACTACCGGAAGCCCTTCAAAACCTACAGCAAGACGTAAGAATTACCATCCCTGCGTACAGTAGTATTGATAAACTCGCAGACGCAGAAGTTGTATTAGAAACAGAATTAACATCATGGCCGCATACGGAGTATCGAGTTTTGCGGCTCATGTTAGGTCAAAATCCTGTTTACCTGATTGATTGTCCGCCGTATTTCAATCGACCATCAATGTATGCGGAGAACAACCAAGCGTATACTGATAACGGCGAGCGCTTTGCGTTTTTTAGTGCAGCATGTCTCGATATGTTACCCAAGCTCGCCTTTCAACCTAATATCATACACGCGAACGATTGGCACACAGGTCTTGTTCCATTTTTGCTCAAGCACAGGTATGGCAATGATCCGTTTTTTGCTCATACTAAAAGCGTCATTTCAATTCACAATGCGGTCTTTAAAGGCGTATTTAGTTATGAAGACGTGCAGTGTTTGCCAGAGTTTCATTGTAGAAACGTTCCCGATGCTGCGGTGAGTGCAACGCATATTACGATGCTTAAAGCTGGTGTAATGAATGCAGATAAGATAAACGCGGTTAGCCCTACGTACGCAGAGGAACTAAAAACAGAGCTTGGCAGTCACGGCATGGCTTGGGAGTTTCAGCAACGTGCGCAGGACTTAGTCGGCATCTTGAATGGTTGTGATTACAGCGCTTGGAATCCGGAAACTGATACCTACTTGCCGGTTAATTACTGCGCCGACCAGCAAAGTATGTCGCAAGGGAAGAAAGCTTGTAAAAAAGCATTACAACAACGACTAAATTTGCCCGAAAAAAATGTAGCTATGTTCGGTATGGTTTGTCGGTTGACCCAGCAGAAAGGCGTTCATTACTTGTTGCCTGCTTTGGCCGACTTTTTGAAGCACGATGTTCAGCTAGTTGTCGTTGGGACCGGAGACCCTGTTCTTGCCGCTCAGTTACGAGAGGTTGCCGCGCAGTTTTCTAGCAAATTTGCCTTTGTAGAAGCGTATGACAATGAACTTGCGCATATCGTTGAAGCTGGTTCTGATTTCTTCTTGATGCCTTCTGAGTTTGAACCATGTGGCTTAAACCAAATCTATAGTATGGCTTATGGGACATTACCGATAGTACGCGGTGTTGGTGGCTTAAAGGACAGCGTTAGCGATTATGATGTAAACCCATCTGAAGCAACGGGGTTTGTTTTTTTCGAACCGACACCGCAGGCATTGTTGTTAACGATGCTAAGGGCACTGTTGCTCTACGCTCAAAACGAGCCTGAAGTGAATAAAGTACAGTTGCACGCGATGCAACAAGACTTTTGTTGGCAAAAGGCCGCAGAATCTTATTTGCAGCTTTACCACTCAGCGTTAGTTTGACTTAAAATTGTAACGAAAGGCACCGAATGAGGTGCCTTTATTATCTTGAGTAAGGGGAGTGTGGTAGGATGGCTTTTTACTCAATAGCACGATCTTTTTGATACTCAATATGACCCAGCCGCTACTTTTTCATAAAACCTATTTGCACCCTACTAGTAATGAGTGGGTTGTATTTGTGCACGGTGCTGGTGGTAGCTCTTCTATCTGGTTCAAGCAAATTAAAGCTTACAAGCAACACTTTAACTTATTGCTGATCGATTTAAGAGGGCATGGAAAGTCAAATCAGTTACTTAAAGAGCTCATTGCTAGCCGTTATACCTTTACGGAAGTTACCCAAGATATTTTGAAAGTATTGGACCATTTAAAGATCCAATCCGCTCATTTTGTCGGTATGTCGCTTGGTACTATTATTGTTCGAAACCTTGCTGAATTGTCATCAGAGCGCGTACGTTCGATGGTGCTCGGCGGTGCTGTCACAAGGCTTAACACTCGTTCTCAGATATTGGTGAAATTAGGTAATTTTTGTAAGCATATCCTACCGTACATGTGGCTCTACAAACTGTTCGCTTATATTGTTATGCCTCAAAGAAGCCAACGAGAATCTCGCCACCTTTTTATTCGCGAAGCCAAGAAGCTTTGCCAAAAAGAATTTAAACGTTGGTTTATTCTTGCCGCTGATGTAAATCCGTTAATGAAATATTTTAAAGATCGAGAGTTACCCATTCCGACTCTTTACTTAATGGGCGACAGGGATTACATGTTTATTAAACCTGTCAAAGAAATGGTTGCAGCACATAAGCTCAGCATTCTACGAGAAATCCCGAATTGTGGTCATGTATGCAATGTAGAGCGTCCAGAAGACTTCAATCAACACTCCATCGAGTTTATTAAACAGCAAGCTGTATGTGCTTAAAACTGAGTGCATCCACTGAATAGGAGAGCCGCTATAGCTCTCCTAGTTGATATCCACATTGCCAACATGCACCAAATTGCCCTTCGTTTATTTCATGACATTTTGGGCATTGCCAATCTTGATACTCATGCCTATCGGATTGTTTTCGATATGCTTTTACTATTTCTTCAGCTTTCATCTTTTGTGCCGTGTCAAAAAGCCACACATAAGGATCGGTATCATCACCAAACGGCAGTTCTCCTTTTAGGCCGAAAATACCTTCTCCGCGAACTTCACAGTAAATTTGTTCCACTTTAAGCAGCTCACATACAATGTGTGCTTCTGCTGGGTTTTTAGCGATAAATATTTTCATCAAAATACCCACTTCACCAATTACGAGTTTTGCTGACTTGGTGTCGGCCTTACTTTATTCATAACCCATTTAGTGATGATTGGAAATAGTCCCAATAGCGCAAAAGACGCTAATACTGCGGGTGAAACAATGCCCGATAGGCTTTCAATTGTTGCTAATTGAGTACCTGCATTCAGATATACGGCTGTGCCTGGCAGCATACCTATTTGGCTAGTGAGATAAAATCGACCTACAGACATCGGTGTTAAGCCCATCAGTAAGTTGATTAGAAAGAAAGGGAATACAGGGATTAGACGCAAGGAAAATAGATAAAAAGCTCCGTCTTTTTCGACACCTTGATTAATTGCGTTGAGTTTATTTCCGAATTTGTTTTGTACCCAGTCACGCAATAAGTATCGGCTGCTCAAGAAGGCCAGTGTTGCCCCCATAGTGCTAGCGAAAGAAACCAGTAGCAAGCTTGTCCAAAAACCAAATAAGGCTGCACCAAGTAAGGTGACTACTGCCGCTCCTGGGATAGAAAAAGCGGTAATTGCAATGTAGGTAAAAAAGTAAATCGCAGCCGAGAATACAAAATTCTGATCGATGTATGTAGTTAGTGCTTCTTGTTGGGCTTTTGCATTCTCTAAGGTTAAATACTGGCCAAAGTTAATACCTAAAAAGACGATAGCCGCTAGTAGGATGAGACCTAATATCAGTTTCTTATTCATAATTTTGATTCCAATTTGGGATATATGTAATAAGACAGTAGGAAAACCGAAAAAATTTCACAAAAAAACCGCAGATTAGACTGCGGTTTTACAAGATAGTTTTTAGGCCGACTTTTATTGGAGGCCGTTCATCAACTCATCTCGGCGAGCTTGAGGTACCACACTCCAATGAGTGCCGTTGATAGCACCTTCTAGTGCCCATAGCAACTCAATGTTGACGGTTGCAGAGTGCGTATCTCTTATCGCTTTATAGGCGTTAAGCGCACCTTCCTCTTCAAGCTTCTCTACGGATTCGATGCCGGCTTTTTTTAGCATGCGCTCGGTAGCCAGTCGTAAGTTAGGCAAATCTTTCAAACGGTTAGGTTTTGTACTTGCTTGCTGTTCTTTCTCAAGCTTTGCCTTTTTCAATGATTGATTCGCTACTTCGATTAAGCGTTCGCTTGATTCCCATAAATCGCTGGAAATAGCGTAGTACTTTGTAACGACTGGAAAGCCACGTTTTTTATAAACGTAAGGCTTTAGCCCTTGTTTCTCGAAGTCAGATGAAGTTTTTTGGTCTGCTCTGATATGAAGCTGATTGTTTACCACTAGTGCAAACATTGTTTCATCAGCGAATAGTCCGAAGCCACCAAACATTGAGCGCGACTTGATATTACCAAGTGCCTCAAATAGCTTCATAGAGTCTTTGAGTATCGGTTTATCCATGTTTTGTTATCTCGGTGTAATTAATATTACGCCACCAAAAGTCAGGTCCGAGAGAGTAGCAAACATGCGTAAAAACAATGTCATTACAGAGTAAAGTCATTGCTTACACACTTGCCATCGGTAACCCCGCTACCTTCCATATCGTAATATGGTTCAGGCCGGAGGCTTTGCGTCCCACTCTTTCGAATGGTTTGCCCTGTGCGTGACACAATGAGCATACTTCTTATATTGAATTAACATCACGGTTTAGCGTTAAAAGTGTGATATCGGTTCAATAAAAATGATAGATTGAATGCTCTATTTTGCATATGGAAAGGTGCAAATTGGCCTTTGAAAAGGAGTTCTTAATATATATTACATTTATATAAAACAGGGAGTTAACGTTAGTCAATTGTTATTAGAGTGGTGTGAAGTATTAGAGAATGCTTAATTTTTCCAAAAAAATAAGCGCCCCTGTAGAGCGCTTATTTAACACGGTTAAATACAGTAAAATTTAGTTCATTTTTTTCACAGTATTTCGAATTACAAGCTCAGGTTGCATTTCGAAAATTCGTTTTTCGTGTTCTTTATCTTTGATACGCTCAAGTAGAATTTCGAATGCATTTTTACCAACACGACGTTTAGGTTGGTGGATAGTCGTTAGCGGTGGAGAGAAGTATTCTGCAAGCTCGATGTTGTCGTAGCCGATCACTGAAATATCTTCAGGAATTTTGATCCCGTTTTGTTGCAAGCGGCTCATTAGGCCTAGAGCCATTGTGTCGTTAAAACAGAATACCGCCGTCGGGCGCTTGTCCATTGCGGTAATTTTATCTGCAACTAATACGGCCGTATCACATTCAAAGTTACCTTCAAGGATCCAGTCTTCATTTACAGCTAGGTTCGCTTCGCTCATTGCGCGACGGAAACCTGCAATGCGCTCTTGGCAAGCAAGCTTTTCAAAATGACCGCTTAGACAAGCGATATCCGTATGACCATTGTCAATCAGATGTTTGGTCGCAATGTAGCCACCTTCTTCTGAGTTATCCATGATTTTGTCTGCTTGCGAGCTCTCTGGGCCCCAATCCATGACCACTTTAGGAATGTCCGCATGACGGTCAAGCATCTCTTTTAGTTCTTCGGTTAAGTCAGAACACATCACTAGGATGCCATCAACGCGCTTTTCAGCCAGCATACGAATGTAATCGCGTTGTTTTTCGTAAATCCCGCCTGTGTTACATAAAATCAGAGTATAGCCTTGGCGGTAACAGTAGCTCTCAACGCCATCAATCACTTCTGAGAAAAATAGGTTAGTTGATTGAGTTACTAACATGCCAATCGTACGAGTTGAGTTGCATTTTAGGCTGCGTGCAACGGCACTTGGCGCGTAATTCAGCTCGTCAACGGCTTTCATTACTTTTTCTTGCGTTGCTTCTGCAACGAAACGCGTTTTATTGATAACGTGCGAAACTGTCGTAGTGGAAACGCCGGCTAAGCGAGCAACGTCTTTTATCGTGGCCATAAATGGTGTCCTGTATCGAGCTACTGAAATATGTCGTATTGGATGTACCTGATGCTCTAATGGTTTCACACCTAGCAATATAAAATTGGCGCTAAGTGTCTCGGCAGCGGTTGATCCAAGTGCGACAAAAGGGTGCGTAGCAGCATCGGTCGATGAATTTTATCTTTTTTCTATCTGATGAGAAATTGCCATCAACCTGTTAAGAAAACACAAAAACCGCTATATTTCAGCGGTTTACATATAAATCATATTTAATCGTTTGCGCTCACATTTTAGCCCTATGTGGACTGACTAGCAATGTTTTCAGCACGAGATTTGTGTATTTGAAGTCACATTTTGACTGCTAAATAACCAAGCGTCTTTGCGCTAAGTTAAGGCAAACGAATATTATACCCAAGTTACTTACAATTGGTCACTTTCGGCATACAGGAAGCCCGATAGGCAGGCTCCCTAAAAATAGGCGGCAATTATTCACCAAGAAGGTAGGCGCTGTCTAGTTTACAAAATGCAACTAATAGTTTCGCGACACTCGAGTAAAATCCAAATTCGTCGAATTGTTTACATTTGTCTGAAAACTGAGGTAACCAAGACATCAATTGTTGCTGGATAAAGTCGTTTTGTTTAACGAAGGCTTCTTCCATGTGTTTTTCTTGTTCAAGCTCGTTTGAGCGGATAATCATGTTCCCGAGAAAGTCGAGCTCAACGGCTAAGTGATCCGCAGGTTCCTTTAGGTTTTCGTCTACTTGAACGCCAAATTCAGCCATCAACTTTTCCATTTCCTCAGCTGGCTTGTCATTCAGTAAACCTGATTCACCAATGTACATGGATGCGTAAGGAAGAGCGCCGTATTTTTCTGTCTTCAAAAACAGTTCACAAAAGTCAGCTGCAAGCTCTAGTTGTGCATCTTCACGATCTTGTAACCGATTCAATGCATCAACTAGGCTATCAACAGCTGGTTTCAGCGACTCATTTTCACCTAAACCTGCGAGAAAACTGCGAATTTCAACACTGTGATAGGCTTCCAATTCTTTCTCTGTTAGTTCTTTTGCGAACAAGCTCGAAAACCACCAGTAAATTTCAGCGCGTTTTTCATTAAAAGCTTTCACTTCTTGCATTTTGGGCTCCTGAATGATGCTTCAAGTCATGCATCACAAAGTCAATTAGGGATATCCCCTAAGTGTAATCAATTAAAATGAATAGCAGTAACTATAATTGTTATGTTTTATGGTCAAAAATGACCGTTTATTAATAGCAATGGGCAAGCTTGTTTTGAATCAATAAAAACGCTAAATCTTGCGTTTTAATGTATCTATGACTAGAAATGTTACTAGTTATGAATAGAATACGTCTTGGATAATAAGAAGACAGAAAAGTGGTGTAAATGAGCTATCACGTATTAGTCGTAGAAGATGATGTTGTAACTCGTAGTAAGCTTGCGGGATATTTCCAAAATGAGGGCTACCAAGTCAGCGAAGCAGAGAGTGGCGCGGAAATGCGTGAAGTTTTGCAAGCGGGCGATGTAGACCTGATCATGCTGGATATTAACTTGCCTGGTGAAGACGGCCTGATGCTTACTCGTGAGTTACGTAGCCAATCGGATATTGGTATCATATTAGTAACAGGACGCACGGATAGCATTGATAAAATCGTAGGCCTAGAAATGGGTGCTGACGATTATGTGACAAAACCTTTTGAACTGAGAGAGCTGTTAGTTCGCGTTAAAAACTTGCTGTGGCGTATTTCAGCAGCGCGTAGTGGCAGCTCGAAAGCGAATGAAACCAGTGAAGAGCACATTGTGCGCTTTGGGGAGTGGACATTCGACATTCAACGTCGCGCACTTAGCCGCAACGGTGAGCCAGTAAAACTAACTAAAGCAGAGTATGAACTTTTGGTGGCATTATCGTCTTACCCTAACCAGGTGTTAAGTCGTGAGCGTATTTTGAACATGATCAGCCATCGAGTGGATGCGCCGAATGACCGCACCATTGATGTTCTTATTCGACGTATGCGCGCAAAAATGGAGTTCGATCCTAAGAACCCACAGATTTTTGTAACGGTGCACGGCGAAGGCTATATGTTTGCTGGTGACTAGTTTGAACATAACTCAATCGTAAAAAGAAAAGGAGAGCTTCGGCTCTCCTTTTTTGTGGCTTCAAGATAATACTAGTTTGCTTCAACCATTGGTGTTTGGCCGACAGTATCACGCAACCTTTGCCAAATACTGCCCAAGTACTCATGCCAATAAAGCTCTGTTTGTTCTAAGTAACGCGCTTTAGGTGAGTATTTATCCCAAGGTTGACTTATCTCGCTAATAGCTAAGAAGTTGGTCGGGGCTGGGATTGGTTTAATGCCTGCTGCGTTGAACTCATACAATGCACGGCTCATGTGACTCGCAGAAGTGACTAACACAATCTCCTTTTGTTGGACGAATGCAGCCGCTTGACGCGCCTCTTCCCACGTATCTTTCGCATCTTCTAATAAAATGATATCGGATTTCGCGACTCCCAACGCAAGGGCAACGTTCGCCATCATTCGCGCGTGGCTAATTTCAGATCCGCCAGCATAGCCGGATAAGATTAATTTCGCGCCTGGATACATTCTTAAAATACGAATGCCCTCAGTTAAGCGCATTAATGCTGCACGGCTTAACTGCGAGGTGGGTGGAATTTCGTCATCGATAACATGACCATTCCCTAAAACCATCACGTAGTCGATGGTGCCAGAAACTGGCAAAAAGGCTTTATGCTCTCGTTCTAACGGCATAAGAAGCTTGGTTGAAACAGGTTGGAAGGCAACAAGAAAAATGCCAACAAAAGAGAATAGAACAACGAAGCAGCCAGTTTTACGTTTTGTAGTAAAACTAATGAGAGCAAGACCCAACAAGCCTATCAGCAGCAATGCCGGAAGGGGCATAAGCATGGCTGACACTACTTTTTTCAGCTCAAACATACATAAATAGTCCGAAAAAACATCAATTGATAATAAAAATGAGGGTATCCCTCTTTATTCCTGCTTTCCTTGTGCCAGAATAGCGGCACAATCCGTTATGATAACTCAGCAGAAGTGACAGAAGACCGCAATTTCGACGATATCGCCCACAAATTTGCAAAAAATATTTACGGCTCCGATAAAGGGGAGATCCGCCAAATCATTGTGTGGGAAGATTTTCTACAGATTCTAAGTGAATTAGATGCTGACCAGCAACCCCTAGAAGTGTTGGACGCTGGTGGTGGTTTGGCACAAATGTCGCAAAAGCTTGCTAAGCTCGGACATCGAATCGCTTTATGTGATCTATCTTCGGAAATGCTGCAGTTGGCTAAGCAGGATATTGAAAAAAACGGTTTGCTTGAGCAGTATCGCCTGATTCATTCGCCTGTCCAATCCATCGGTGAACATATGGATGGACGGGTCGATCTGGTTATGTTCCACGCTGTGATGGAGTGGCTGGTTGATCCTAAGGCCGCACTTGAAACAGTTCTAGAACAAGTAAAACCGGGAGGTATCGCATCAGTCATGTTCTACAACCACCACGGTTTAGTCTATAAAAACGTGGTTTGTGGCAACATTCCTCATATATTAGACGGCATGCCTCACCGAAAAAGATTTAAACTACAGCCGCAAAAAGGCTTAAAACCTGAAGAAGTCTACCAGTGGATAGAAAATTCAGGTTTTAATATTTGTGGCAAATCTGGTATTCGCTCATTTAGTGATTACATAGGCAATATGGAATACATGGGTGATTACGAGTTTGAAGATGTGTTGGCGCTAGAAAAACAACTTTGTCGACAAGAGCCATACCTCTCATTAGGCCGCTACATTCATGTGTGGGCTAAAAAGAACGATAAACAGGAATAACAATGAGTGAGATGACTCTCAATGCTGCAGAGCAACCAATCGATGAGCTGGTTGGCTGGGTTAAGCAGCACGATTTCTCGTTGAACCTGACCACAGAGCGATTGGCATTTTTGATAGCCATTGCCGTACTGAGTAATGAAAGGTTCGATGAAGAACTGGGTGAAGGTGAACTGCATGATGCATTTGCCATCGTCACTCGACTATTTGATGAGACCGGCGAAGCCTCCGCTTTTCGTGCGAACAATGCGATCAACGAGATGGTTAAGCAGCGTCTTATGAGCCGTTTTGTCAGTGAGATTACTGACGGAGCGAGCATTTACCGCTTGTCGCCATTAGCGATAGGAATAACCGACTACTACGTGCGTCACCGTGAGTTCTCAAAACTGCGTCTATCTATCCAGCTATCCATGGTAGCGGATGAAATGGCGAAAGCAATTGAGGCAGCACAAAAAGGTGGCACACCGGGTCACTGGAAGAAAAACGTATACGGTGTTTTAAAATATTCTGTAGGCGAAATCTTCGATCAAATTGATCTCAACCAACGTGTTATGGATGAGCAGCAACAGTCAGTGAAACAACAGATTGCTGACCTGCTTAACAAAGACTGGCGTGAAGCGATCAACAACTGTGAAGCACTTCTGTCAGAAACATCAAGCACGTTGCGTGAACTTCAAGATACGCTGCAAGCCGCCAGTGATGAACTGCAAACTCAGATCCTCGATATTCAAGAAATTGTTTACGGTGACCCTGAGCTGGAGTTTATCGAAGAAGCCTTGTTTGGTCTGCAAATGAAACTAGACCGAATCACAAGCTGGGGCCAGCAAGCGATCGACCTTTGGATTGGTTATGACCGACACGTGCATAAGTTTATTCGTACTGCAATCGATATGGATAAGAACCGTGCGTTTAGCTCGCGTCTGCGTCAATCCGTCAAAGATTACTTCGATGCGCCTTGGTATCTGACTTATGCAGATGCGGAGAGGCTTTCTGACCTTCGTGATGAGGCCCTAGTACTGCGTGATGACGAGGTAACGGGTCAAGTTCCGATGGAAGTAGAATACGAAGAGTTTCAACAAGTCAATGATGAGCTGTCTGAACGAATTGGTGACATGCTAAAAGCGCATAAAGATCAAGGCACACCAATCGACTTGAGTGTGGTACTGCGAGATTACCTTGCACAGCACCCTTACACTCATCATTTTGATTTAGCTCGCATTATCGTCGATCAAGCTGTACGTCTAGGGTATTCAGAATCGGATTACCAAGCGATTCAACCAGACTGGAAAGCAATCAACGAATTTGGGGCAAAGGTACAAGCGAATGTCATCGACCGATACTAATGAATACATGTCAGAGAATCTGGCAAAAGCAATTTCTAACCCTCTGTTCCCAGCGCTAGACAGCATGCTTCGAGCAGGGCGTCATATCTCAAGTGAAGATCTAGACAATCACGCGTTGTTGTCGGATTTCGAACTTGAGCTTTCTTCTTTCTACCAACGCTACAACACCGAATTGGTGAAAGCGCCAGAAGGTTTCTTCTACCTTCGTCCTCGTTCAACGTCTCTGATTGGCCGTAGTGTTCTTTCTGAACTGGATATGCTGGTGGGGAAGGTACTGTGTTTCCTTTACCTAAGCCCAGAGCGTCTTGCGCACGAAGGCATCTTTACTAACCAAGAGCTGTACGACGAACTGCTTGCTCTAGCAGATGAAAACAAGCTGATGAAGCTAGTGACGAACCGTGCGACTGGTTCTGACCTTGATAAAGAAAAGCTGTTTGAAAAAGTACGTACGTCACTTCGTCGTTTGCGTCGCCTAGGCATGATCATCAACATCGGTGAAACCGGTAAATTCAGCATCAGTGAAGCGGTATTCCGCTTTGGTGCCGATGTACGTATTGGCGATGACATGCGTGAAGCGCAGCTGCGTCTAATCCGTGATGGTGAAGCAGTAGTGCACACCAAAGAGCCAAGCCAAGGCAGCTTATTGTCTGAAGAAGATCAAGACGACCAAGCCCAAGAAGAAACAACAGAAGAGGGTGAAGCATGAGCATGATTGAACGCGGTAAATACCAATCGCTGACCATGGTCAACTGGAACGGCTTCTTTGCCCGTACGTTTGACATCGATGGTCTGGTCACCACGCTATCAGGTGGTAACGGTGCAGGTAAATCAACCACAATGGCGGCGTTCATCACCGCATTGATTCCTGACCAAACGCTGCTGCACTTCCGTAACACGACAGAAGCGGGCAGCAGCCAATCGTCTCGCGACAAAGGTTTGTACGGTAAGCTACAGCCGGGCGCATGTTATGCGGCGCTAGACGTGGTGAACTCACGTAACCAACGCCTATTGTTTGCAGTAAAACTACAGCAAGTTGCGGGTCGTGATAAGAAAGTAGACATCAAACCGTTTGTGATCCAAGGTCTTCCAAGCCATGTGAAACCAACGGATATCTTGGTTGAAAGCGTATCTGCGACTCAAGCTCGTGTACGTCAAATCAACGAAGTAAAAGAATCGATCGCGGAATTTGAAGGCGTTCAGTTCAAAGCGTTCTCTTCTATCGTGGATTACCACGCGCAAATGTTTGAATTCGGTGTGATTCCGAAGAAACTGCGTAACTCTGGTGACCGTTCTAAATTCTACCGCCTGATCGAAGCATCGCTTTACGGTGGTATCTCAAGTGCGATTACCCGTTCGCTACGTGACTACCTTCTGCCACAAAACGGCGGCGTGAAGAAAGCGTTCCAAGATATGGAATCGGCGCTGCGTGAAAACCGCATGACGCTAGAAGCGATCAAAACCACGCAAGCAGACCGTGACTTGTTCAAACATTTGATTACAGAGTCGACCAACTACGTGGCAGCGGACTATATGCGCCATGCCAACGAGCGCCGTAAAAAACTAGAACAGACATTGTCTTTGCGTTCAGAGTTATTTGGTTCTCGCGAGACCTTGATTGAGCAAAACAATCTGCTTAACCGCGTTCAAGAAGAGCTGGAACTGCTGATCGAATCAGAATCTTCTTTAGAGCAAGACTACCAAGCGGCTTCTGATCACTTGCAACTGGTGCAAAACGCGCTGCGTCAGCAAGAGAAGATCGAACGCTACCAAGAAGATCTTGAAGAGCTGAGCGAGCGTCTTGAAGAACAAATGATGGTAGTGGAAGAAGCGCAAGAACGCGTGATGATGGCTGAAGAGCAAGCTACCGTTGCAGAAGAAGAGGTGGATAGCCTTAAGACGCAACTTGCTGATTACCAGCAAGCTCTTGACGTTCAGCAAACTCGCGCCCTTCAATATCAACAAGCAGTTCAAGCGCTGGAGAAAGCGAAGCAACTACTTGGCGATGACAGCCTAACGGCGGAATCGGCTCAAGCGCTTGTCTCTGAGCTTAAGAACAAAGAGTCAGAAAGCACCAATGCGTTGCTATCGGTTAAGCACAAACTGGACATGTCTTCTGCAGCGGCAGAGCAGTTTGAAACCGCGCTTAAACTAGTACAAAGCATCGTTGGTCAAGTTGAGCGCAAAGACGCGTCTGAACATGCGAAAACCGCAATTGCGAAAGCGCGTGAGTCACAACAAATCGCGCAAAACGAACAGCAATGGCGAGCACAACACCGTGATCTCGAACGCAGCCTTAACCAGCAGCGTCAAGCACGTGAACTGGTTGCTGAATACAAAAAGCAATATCACGTTGAACTAACCGATGAGGTTACGTTTGAACAAGAACGTGAACGTCATGCGACGCTAATCGAATCACTAGAGATAGCTCAAGAAGAAGTTCGTGATCAGCGTGGTGAACAGCGCCGTCTAGAGCAAAACGCGGTGGCAGAAATCAGTAAGCTTGAAGCAATAGCACCAGCTTGGATTGCGGCGAACGATGCGCTAGAGAAACTGAGAGAGCAGAGCGGTGAAGAGCTTGAGGATCGCCATGCGGTAATGAACCACATGCAAGTTGTCCTTGAACAAGAAAGGGAGTTGTCTTTAGCTAAAGATAAGCTTGCTGAGCGCCGTAGCCAGCTAGACTCTGAGATTGAGCGTCTTGCTTCTCCTGGTGGTTCAAATGACCCTCGCCTGAAAGGTTTGGCAGATACGCTGGGCGGTGTATTGCTGTCTGAGATCTACGATGACATCACGATTGATGACGCGCCTTACTTCAGTGCGATGTACGGTCCGGCTCGTCACGCTATCGTTGTTTCTGACTTGTCAGGCATCGAAGAGAAACTGGTAGAGCTAGACGACTGTCCAGAAGACTTGTACATCATTGAAGGTGACATCGATGCCTTTGATGACAGCTCGTTCGATGCAGAAGAGTTAGAGGGCGCGGTTTGCGTTCGTATGAACGATCGCCAAATGCGTTACTCTCGCTTGCCTGAGATCCCATTGTTTGGCCGTGCGGCACGTGAGCAGCGTCTAGAGTTGCTGCGTAACGAACGAGAAGAAGTGGTAGAGAAACACGCAAAAGCGGCGTTTGATTCTCAGAAAATGCAGCGCTTGTACCAAGCGTTTAACTTATTTGTGTCTAACCACATTCAGGTTGCTTTTGACGCCGATCCAGAACAAGCACTGGCAACTATTCGTGATAAGCGTAACCAAATTGCTCGCGTGCTGGCGGATCTGGATGCGAAAGAGCAACAACAACGTTCTCAGCTTCAAACCAGCAAGCAAGCGTTGTCTTCTCTGGACAAGCTAGCGTCACACATGGTGCTTGTTGAAGATGAGTCATTGCAAGCGCGTTTTGATGAGCTAGAAGAGAAAATCGCTCAGCTTGCAGAGGCGAAGAACTTCTTAAGCAACCATGCAAAAGCCGTCGGGCAATTAGAGAATATTGCGTCTGCGCTTGATGCTGACCCAGAGCAATTCGATGCACTAGAAGCAGAATACAAAGCGGCAGACGAGCGGCTACAAGATCTTAAGAAGCAAATCTTTGCACTCTCGGATCTCGTTGAACGTCGTCACTACTTCGCTTACTCAGATTCAGTAGACCTACTGAACAAGAGTAGCGAACTGAGTGAGCAGCTAAAAGCTAAACTGGTTCAAGCTGAACAAATGCGTACTCGCTCTCGTGAAGAGTTGAAGCAATCGCAGGGTCAAATGAACCAATACAACCAAGTATTGGCATCATTGAAGAGTTCACACCAAGCGAAACTGGAAACGGTTCAAGAGTTCAAACAAGAACTTCAAGAGTTTGGTGTTAATGCGGACGAAGGTGCGGAAGAGCGCGCAATGCGTCGTCGTGACGAACTGCACGAGCGTCTACACACGTCTCGCAGTCGTAAGAGCGAATACGAGCGCACGATCACCTCTACTGAACTAGAGATGAAAGGCTTGGCGAAACGTCTGAAGAAAGTTCAGAAAGAATACGTTGAGCTACGTACGTTCGTGGTTGCAGCGAAAGCTGGCTGGTGTTCAGTACTTCGTCTGGCGCGTGAGAACGATGTTGAGCGTCGTCTACACAAGCGTGAACTGGCTTATATGTCAGCGGATGAACTGCGTTCAATGTCGGATAAATCATTGGGTGCGCTGCGTCTCGCGGTTGCGAACAATGACGACCTGCGTGATGCGCTGCGTCTATCAGAAGACAATGCACGTCCAGAGCGTAAAGTTCTGTTCTACATCGCGGTTTACCAACATCTTCGCGAGCGCATTCGTCAGGATATCATCCGTACTGATGATCCAGTTGAAGCGATCGAAGAGATGGAAGTTGAGCTAGCGCGTCTAACGGAAGAGCTAACCCAACGTGAAAACCGCTTAGCGATCAGCTCTGAGTCAGTAGCGAGTATCATCAAGAAGACGATTCAGCGTGAGCAAAACCGTATTCGTATGCTGAACCAAGGCCTGTCGAACATCTCGTTTGGTCAGGTGAAGGGCGTACGTCTAAACGTGAAGATCCGCGAAAGTCACGAAGTGCTACTGAACGGTCTAGCGACACAGCAAGAGCAGCACAAAGACCTGTTTGAATCGACTCGCTTTACTTTCTCCGAAGCAATGGCGAAGCTGTTCCAACGTGTGAACCCACATATTGATATGGGTCAACGTTCTCCTCAGGTTCTGGGTGAAGAGCTACTGGATTACCGTAACTACCTAGAGCTAAGTGTAGAAGTGAACCGTGGTACAGATGGTTGGCTACAGGCTGAGTCTGGCGCGCTATCAACAGGTGAAGCGATCGGTACTGGTCAGTCAATCCTATTGATGGTAGTACAAAGCTGGGAAGAAGAGTCTCGTCGTCTACGCAGCAAAGACATTGTGCCTTGTCGTCTGCTCTTCTTGGATGAAGCCGCGCGTCTGGATGCGAAATCGATCGCGACATTGTTCGAATTGTGTGACCGTCTGGATATGCAGCTTCTCATCGCGGCACCTGAAAACATCAGCCCAGAGAAAGGTACGACCTACAAACTGGTGCGTAAGGTGTTTAAAGACCACGAGCACGTACACGTAGTTGGTCTGCGTGGTTTTGGTCAAACGGATAAGCCTAAGACTGAAGCGCAAGAGATGATTGAAGAGTTTGAATCGTAAACCCCGAATCTAATAAAACGCCCGCAATGAACGCGGGCGTTTTTGTATCTATTTACGAGGTAGGCTTCGAACAACATAAGACAAGCCGAGACTGTAGGACGGCAGTCTCGGCTTATTAGCGGAACTTCACGAGGAAGCGACGTTTATTCCTCTGGAATATCGTCCCTGACTTCGATCATTTCAGCAAGCTCTTCGAGTGCTTGGACAGAAAGCTCAGACAAGCGTTGTAGGTGTTGGTCTAAGCTCTCTTGTTCTTCAAGCTCTGGTTCATCATTATTTGTTTCTTTTATTAGCATTTCCCAACCTCTCAAGTTGAGTAAGGGGAGCTCTCATCATACTCAAAAGGCAAAGTAGAAAAGAAACGATCTATGTTGATTTTGTTAGCTCGATCATTGATTCAACTTATATATGAGAAGGATGTGTTTAATAAGGAGAGTAAGTGCAAGGTTTTTGGATGCGGGATCAAAAACGCCAGTAATCATGACAATTACTGGCGAGTAATAACGAACATTATGTCGGAGGGTTAGAACAACGGCTTCACACCGAACTGCTCTGCCGCGTAAGCGACGCGTTCAATCGGTTTTGGATACTCAGCAGGTGTGCCAAGGCTCTCTATGTGTTTCAAACGAGGAAGTAAGCCTGCACCATTAGCGATTTGGATTGCCAGACCAGGGCGAGCGTTAAGCTCTAAAACCATAGGTCCTTCATCTTTATCCAGCACCATATCCGTACCCATGTATCCCAAACCTGTCATTTCCCAGGCACTTGACGCAAGCTCCAGCAAGCGCTCCCAATGCGGTACTTGAAGGGTCGAAAGGTCTTTACCTGTATCAGGGTGATGAGTCACTGGATGATCGAACTGCACCGCTCTGACGGCTTTACCTGTCGCGATGTCAATGCCTACTCCTACCGCACCTTGGTGAAGGTTTGCTTTGCCGTCGGAAGCCGCTGTAGAGCAGCGCATCATCGCCATAACTGGATAACCTTTAAATACGATGATCCGAACATCTGGTACGCCTTCATAACTGAAGCCATCAAAACAGTCATCAAACTTGATTAAGTTTTCAACCACAGCAACGTCATTTTTACCACCAAGAGAGAAAAGGCCAGCAAGCGCATTACTAATGTGACGCTCGACCTCATCCCTACCAATTGTAGAGCCGGAGGGTTTGGTATATACCCCGTTTTTATGAGACGTAACAACCAGAATGCCTTTACCGCCACTACCTTGTGCAGGTTTGATCACAAAACCAGGCCAGTTCTCAACCATTTTGTGGATAGTCTTAACTTCAGCTTGGTTATGAATGACACCGATCAGGGCAGGAACTGTTGCTCCTGCTGCCTGTGCAATAATTTTGGTCTTTAGCTTGTCATCGACAAGTGGGTATTTAGAACGATCATTGTAACGGCCAATATAGCTGTGGTTACGCTTGTTCATCCCCATAATGCCTTTATGGCGAAGCTTAGACGGCGAAGTAAAACTTTCGAACATCGTTTAGTCCTCCGCTAGTGGTTTGAAGCGTCGTAGCTCAGTGAGACGGTAACCTGTGTAAGTACCTAGTAATAGAATACCGGCCAGAACAATCAACTGTAGACCAATGAAGTTAAAGGTTAAGTGTTGAATGTATGAGTTCGTCATTGCGAGGTAAACTAATACCGCTGTCAGCAACGAACCACCACCTTGCAGAGCAACTTCCTTCGCACCTTCTTCTTCCCATAGGATTGACATACGTTCAATCGTCCAAGACAAGATGATCATAGGGAAGAAGGTAATTGTTAGGCCTTCTGTTAAGCCCATTTTAAACGCAACAACGGTGAACACCGAGATGATCATAATAACGGTAATAATGACCGCAGATATCCTTGCTACCAGCAATAAGTTCAACCTAGACAAATAGCTTCGAATAATCAGGCCTGTACCTACAATTAGCAAGAAACCGACAATACCCGTTAATAGTTGAGTTTGAACAAAAGCAACGGCAATCAACACAGGCATGAAGGTACCGGATGTTTTCAGGCCGATAATCACACGCAAGAACACAACGATCAGAGCACCAATAGGGATGAGCATGATGGTTTTGAACATCGCTTGCTCTTCCAAAGGTAGGCTATGAATTGAAATATTCAGTAATCCATCTGCTTCTATTTTGTTGTTTGTAGCTTGTTGTGGTGTCATTTCTTGCTTAATCATCGAGAAATGCACTTGGCTATTTTTACCACCAACAAGGTCAAGTAAGGATACGTTTGATTCATCCCACACTAACAAGTTGGGTTTCACTGCTTTTTGTTCGGATTTTGGCGAAAACAGTACCCAATCTTTACCTGACCAAACCTGAACCATTGGTTGAATTGTTTGGCGTCGACGACCATCTTCTAGTTCGATAACACCGACGGTTTTGCTCTGTATACCTGCGGTAAGCAAAATGTTATGTAGTGCATCAGTACGGCTGAAATCGTTCAGTAGTAGCGACGAGTTTTGGCTATCTGGGTCATTAAGCGCTTTGATAAGCTCACGAGTAAACGTCACATTATCGGCTGAGCGACTCATCGCACGTTCGATAAGGGCATTTGCCGCTGCTGCTTGTGGTGCTGATAGCGTTGGTGGCGTAATGTCTTCCGTTGGCGGTAAAGGAGTGACTTTAGCCTGAGGGTCTACTAAGAACTGGGCTTTGTAGTATATGGTTTGTGGCCCTTGAGCTTGGCGAATTGACCATTCTGCACGACGGCCTGAATCGTCATTGATGTAGGAAACGCCATAACCTGATGAGGAAGCAGATTCACCTATAAGTGTGTAACCACTTTGCGTATGAGGTGCTGCAAGTGACGCTTTTACTTCGTTGCCGTTAGCATTGAACTCAATACGAGCTTCTACATCCCACACCTGGCGAGTTTCGCCTGGCGTCCAAGGCACGCCGTAGTTTTCATGTCTGAAAACACTCAGAGCAATGCCCGCAATCACCAATAAGATGATAGAAAGGTAAAACGGTATTTTTGACGTCATAATCTACCTTATTATTTTTTATCTTCGTCCGTTTGGATATAGGTACGACTTACATCGACAAGTGCTATGTCGCGCATAAATTCTCTACCCAGTAAAATAGGATGGTTCATATGTGAGCGATCTGCCAACGTAAATTGCGCTTTTTCATGAATTTTTCCAACGCGCACCCAAAGTTCTACCACAGCGCGGCGTTCTAACTCTTCACTGGTAACCTGGCGGATTTTGACGTAGCGAATGACAGGAGCTTCGATCCAAGTACTTTTCTCTTCTTCGGATTTACTGGTGTCTGCTAAGTGGAATCGGACCCATTTTTTGCCATTTCTTTCGAACTCTTCAATATCAACGGCATTTAAAGACGACGTCGCGGCACCAGTGTCGATACGTGCATCAAAAGTTTGCTTAATCGACTCTACAGTGACCTTTTCGATAGAGCCAAGGACAATATCGTGAGTTGGGGTTGGTTCCACAGGAGCGGGAGATTGGACAATAATCGGCTCTTTCGGTTTTTTTACTTCTGCCATTGCTTCATCGCGAAATGTAAGAAGTTCAACCTGTAGTTTATCGACTTGTTCTTCAAGGCTGTCGATATAGTCCGATTGGTTGCTGAGCTGCAGCTCTAGGTTGGTAATGCGATTATTGACATTCGCTTCTGAATTTTGAATCGCCGCTAACGTTTCTTGGTGGTACTGTTCGCCTTTGGTTAGTGAGCATCCAGATAGTAAGGCGATGGCAACAATCGGGGTCAATCGTAATAACATTGAAAACCTTGGGATTGGATTAAGTTGTTTATTTTTTAGGAGTTTAGCTTATATCGATAAAGCCTCACAAGTAAGAATGTTTCTCTATTACTTATTGTTTGAGGAATAGTGATGAAAAGCCAAAAATCAAGGACATAAAAGCGCATCCTTATTTAGAGCGTGCTTATATTTTGACGTGAAAAATGGATTCAAAAAACAAACTCGCTCATTACGAGGAAAGAGGGTAATGTCTTAACTCGTAAAATGAGTTAAGACAATGTCAGGAATCTCAGCGAATTATGATTTGCGAGCGACAAGAACCGCTCGGCGAGGGGCAGGGTAGCCTTCTACAGTCTTGCTTGGGTCGTTCGGATCTAAGTAGTCAGGTAGAGAGTTATGCGTCATCCAATCTGTGGTACGTTGTTCATCTACGGATGTGATGTTTTCATCAACGATACGAACATCTTCAAAGCCGACCAATTCTAACCACACTTTTAGGGCTTTTGCTGAAGGGAAGAAATAGACATTACGCATTTGCGCGTAACGAGAAGTCGGGACCAATACTGCATTCTCATCACCTTCAATCACGAGTGTTTCCAATACGAGTTCACCACCAGATACCAATTGATCTTTTAGTTGCACTAAATGATCGAGAGGCGAGCGGCGATGGTAAAGCACGCCCATGCTGAATACCGTATCGAACGCTTCTAACTTAGGTAGTTGTTCAATGCCCAATGGCAGTAGGTGTGCACGTTGGTCATCGCCCATTAGTTTACGAATTGCTTCGAACTGAATCAGGAACAGGTGAGATGGATCGATACCGACAGTTAAGCGTGCACCTTCGCCTAGCATGCGCCACATGTGGTAGCCGTTACCACAACCTACATCGAGTACGCTGCGATTCTTTAATGGTGAAATATGCGGAAGCACGCGGTCCCATTTCCAATCACTGCGCCACTCAGTATCAATATGGATGCCGTGTACGTGGTATGGGCCTTTGCGCCAAGGATGGAATGTACGAAGTAAGCTTTCTAGCTTTTTAAGTTCCCCTTGAGGCATCGGCTCATTGTTTGAAATCGTGACAGAATCAACAATGTCGATGTTGTCCGGTCTACCCGCTGGGATTTTGTTCAGGGCTTTCAACCAGCGACCAAAGTCACCGTGCTCTGCATTTTGCCAATCCGTTAGCTGTTGCGGAAGCACATTAAGCCAAGGTTGAAGACGGGTGTCTTGGGCAATCAATTGGTAGAAATTTGCAAAGTTAAACATAGTTAGTTAATCGCTGAGTTGATGGGTATAAATTATTAACAAAAGCCGAAATCGGTATGGTTCAGGCTTGGTATGCATGGTCTATTTAATCGCGAACATGGAGCCGAAGTTAAAGCATTGGAACCAAACGTCATAGCTAGAAAAGCCAATTTTAGCGAAACGCTCTTTATGTTCTTTCTTTGAATCTGGGCGCATTACGTTTTCTATCGCGCTGCGCTTTTGGCTGATTTCTAGTTCGCTATAACCATTCGCACGTTTAAAGTCGTGGTGAAGGTCAATTAACAGCTCGTTCGACACTTCATCTTCGAAGACGAATTTCTCAGATAGAATCAAAATGCCGCCCGGACGAAGGCCAGCGTAAATTTTTTCGAGCAAGGAGTAACGATCTTCTGGAGAGAGGAATTGCAAAGTGAAGTTCAACACCACCACTGACGCGTTTTCAATTTCGATATTGCGAATGTCTGCTTCTACTACATCCACAGGAGTGTCACTGCGGTAAGCGTTGACGTGAAGTTTACAACGCTCAACCATTGCAGGAGAGTTGTCCACTGCGATGATTTGGCAACCTTCTTGTTTGATATGGCGACGCATAGACAATGTTGCAGCACCCAAAGAACAGCCAAGGTCATAGATGTTTGAGTGAGGTTTTACAAAACGCTCTGCCAGCATACCGATTGCAGAAATGATATTGCTGTAACCCGGTACCGATCGTTGAATCATGTCAGGAAATACTTCCGCTACGCGTTCATCGAACGTGAAATCCCCAATTTTATCGATTGGAGCCGAAAAAATAGTATCTGGATTGCTCTTAGGGTTCATAACTAAGTCTCTGCATACAAGCCGCCTGAAAATGTCAGGCACCAAAAAAGGCGCGTATTTTATGGGAATTTCGCGCCTCTGTCATGTGTTGCGTTAGAACATCTGTAACTGCGAGTTGCCATCGTCAGCTGGGAAAGGTGATAACTCAGGGAGTGTGATACGCTTTTGTATGTCTTTATATAGGTTTGCGGCCAACTCTGGCGCAATTATATTGTCTGCGGTATGGATCATGACATATGGCTGTTTACCTTCGGCAATCCATTGTGGCAACTTGTTGAGCCATGGTTTAAAAAACTCGTAATTTTGTTGTTCTTCTGGATGACCAATAAAGCGAATCAAAGGATGTGAAGCGGTAGCAATGGCGTGAACAGGGACTCGTGGTTTTTTCATTTGTGCATCAATAATCGCCTCATTGTCGGGCTTAGCGGCAAAGACTGGGCGGCTATCCATAATAATGCGGTCAATATTATTCTCTACTAACCATTGGTTAAGTGCTCGCTCTTCTTCGCCTTTGGAGAAAAATGCCATATGGCGAACCTCAACACCGAGAGGGAAGTTAGGTGGAAAGCTCGCGCAGAACTTTTTCAGTCGATCAAGGTGCTCAGGACCAAATGCGGCTGGTAATTGAATTGTCCATTGGCCTACACGGTCATGCAAAGGCTCCATGACTTTCATGAAGTCTCTCAGTTGTTCGCTGCAACCTCTTAGCATTTGCTCATGAGTAATGGCTTTAGGAAGTTTGAAAGTAAAGCGAAAATCATCGTGGGTTGCGGCTCTCCAGTTTTGCACTGTATTGAGCGTCGGTGTGGCATAAAATGTCGTGTTGCCTTCCACGGTATGAAACACTTGCGCATACCTTTCTAAACGTTCAGCGGGCTTTGTCCCGCTGCCGTAAAAACTTTGTTGCCATTGATTGTGCGACCACATTGTCAATCCAAGTCGAAGAGGTAAGTTATCCATTATTCTTTACTGCTTGCTACTCGTGTGAATACTTTACGAGAGTTTTGCTGAAATAGGTAATTTCACGCTATAATCCTCCCCAATTTTTTCGCTTTGGTGCGCTTTTGAACATTTGTTGTACTAAAAAGCACCAGTGAATGATAAAACACACGTAATTGTATGTTGAGTAGTCGATTTTCGTGGACATTCAGCGTATAACTGAATCTTTACTCTGCTTAGCAATGAGGCTGACAGAGCGTAGTTAACAACATTTGAGAGATTGGGAATTTCATTATGCGTACCCATTACTGTGGTCACCTGAACAAGTCCCTTGCAGGACAAACTGTAGAACTTTGCGGCTGGGTTAACCGTCGTCGTGATTTAGGCGGTCTTATTTTTATTGATATGCGAGATCGCGAAGGTATCGTTCAGGTAGTTGTTGATCCAGATATGGCGGATGCGTATGAAGTGGCGAACACACTTCGTAATGAATTCTGTATCAAACTAACGGGTGAAGTGCGCGTTCGCCCAGAGAGCCAAGCAAACAAAGACATGGCAACAGGTGAAGTCGAGATCCTTGCGAAAGGTCTTGAAATCATCAACCGTTCTGATGTTCTGCCTCTAGACTTCAACCAAAAGAACTCTGAAGAGCAGCGCCTGAAGTATCGTTACCTAGATCTACGTCGTCCAGAAATGAGCGACCGCATCAAGCTACGTGCTAAAGCGTCTAGCTTTGTTCGTCGTTTCCTAGATGACAACGGCTTCCTAGACATCGAAACACCAGTACTAACAAAAGCGACACCAGAAGGCGCTCGTGACTACCTAGTACCTAGCCGTGTTCACAAAGGCAGCTTCTACGCGCTTCCTCAGTCTCCACAGCTATTCAAACAGCTTCTAATGATGTCTGGTTTTGACCGTTACTACCAAATCGTTAAGTGTTTCCGTGATGAAGACTTGCGTGCTGACCGTCAACCAGAATTCACTCAGATCGATATCGAAACGTCATTCATGACGGCTGACCAAGTTCGTGCAACGACTGAGAAAATGGTTCGTGAAATGTGGCAAGAGCTACTAAACGTTGACCTAGGTGAATTCCCAGTAATGCCGTTCAGCGAAGCGATTCGTCGTTTCGGTTCGGACAAGCCAGACCTACGTAACCCACTGGAACTAGTAGACGTTGCTGACCTAGTGAAAGATGTTGAGTTCAAAGTATTCTCTGGCCCAGCAAACGACGAAAAAGGCCGTGTTGCCGTTATTCGCGTTCCAGGTGGTGCATCTTTGACTCGTAAGCAAATTGATGGCTACGGTGAATTCGTTGGCATCTACGGTGCGAAAGGTCTAGCTTGGATGAAGGTTAATGACCGTGCAGCGGGCATGGAAGGTATCCAATCTCCAGTCGCTAAGTTCCTAAATGAAGACGTGATCAACGGCATTCTAGATCGTACTCAAGCGGAATCTGGTGACATTATCCTATTTGGCGCTGATAAAGCGGGTATCGTTGCAGAAGCAATGGGTGCGCTACGTTTGAAACTAGGTAAAGACCTAGAGCTAACGGATGAGTCTGCATGGGCTCCACTATGGGTTGTTGACTTCCCAATGTTCGAAGAAGATGACGAAGGCAACCTACACGCGATGCACCACCCATTCACATCGCCTCTAGGTGTGACTGCAGAAGAGCTAAAAGCAAACCCAGCTGCGGCAAATTCTAACGCTTACGATATGGTTCTAAATGGCTACGAAGTGGGCGGCGGCTCTGTTCGTATCCACAACGCAGATATGCAAGAAGCCGTATTTGATATTCTAGGTATCACACCTGAAGAGCAACAGCTTAAGTTCGGCTTCCTGCTTGATGCGCTGAAATTCGGTACGCCTCCACATGCTGGTCTTGCATTTGGTCTAGACCGTCTAGTAATGCTGCTATGTGGCACAGAGAACATCCGTGATGTTATCGCGTTCCCTAAAACAACAGCTGCGGCGTGTCTACTAACAGACGCACCAAGTATTGCGAACCCAGCAGCGCTAGAAGAGCTAGCAATCGCAGTAACTGCAGCGAAAGAAAAAGACGCAGAATAAGCGCACAACATTTTAAGAAAACTCCCGCAACTGCGGGAGTTTTTGTTTAAATAAACCCAAGAAACTTCCAAAGCAATTTCCCAAGCAACGCTTTTTAGAACATGTTTTGTTATTAAGCGTCAAAATACATTAAAAGGTGAATTATGGCTGGTCATAGTAAATGGGCGAATATTCGTCACCGTAAAGCAGCGCAAGATGCGAAGCGCGGCAAAATCTTTACTAAATTAATCCGTGAAATCGTTGTTGCGGCAAAAGAGGGGGGCGGTGAGCCAGAAAATAACCCACGTTTGCGAGCAGCAATTGATAAAGCACTGTCTAACAACATGACACGTGACACTGTCAACCGCGCTGTCAGCCGAGGTGCTGGTGGTGAAGGCGACGACAACATGGAAACCGTGATCTATGAAGGTTATGGTCCAGGTGGTACGGCGGTCATGGTCGAATGTATGACGGATAACCGAAATCGTACGGTATCTGGCGTACGCCATGCATTCTCAAAGTCAGGCGGCAATCTGGGGACGGATGGTAGCGTCAACTATCTTTTCGACAAGAAAGGCGTGATTTCATATGGCCCAGGTTTAGATGAGGATGCGGTAATGGAAGTAGCATTAGAAAGTGGTGCTGATGACATTGAAACGGCAGAAGATGGCTCGATTGATGTCTACACGGCCCCAGGCGATTTTGGACTCGTAAAAGATGCTCTTGATGCCGCAGGGTTTGAGGCAGAGAACGCTGAGGTGTCGCTGATCCCATCTACGAAAGCAGATTTGGACGCGGATACTGCGCCAAAACTACTTCGTTTGATTGACGCTTTGGAAGATCTGGACGACGTTCAAGAGGTTTATCACAATGGTGATATCTCTGACGACGTTGCGGCTACGCTAGATTAAACTCAAGGTGTCGGGAGCGGTATTTGCTCCGAAGTTAGCAAGTAATAATAAAAAGACTGAGGCCGAATTAGGCCTCATTTTTAGGAACATTCATGTCAATTATTTTGGGCATTGACCCAGGTTCGCGCATTACCGGCTATGGGGTCATTCGTCAAAATGGACGCCACTTGCAATACCTTGGTAGTGGCTGCATTCGTACTTCAGAAAAAGAACTTCCGGGTCGGCTTAAACAGATTTATGCAGGCGTCACGGAAATCATTACCCAGTTTCAACCGGACGTTTTCGCGATCGAGCAAGTGTTTATGGCCAAAAACGCGGATTCAGCGCTAAAACTTGGCCAAGCTCGTGGCAGTGCAATTGTTGCTGCGGTGAATGCGGAGTTGCCGGTATTTGAATACGCGGCTCGTCTTATTAAGCAAGCTGTCGTCGGCACTGGTGGCGCGGACAAAGCGCAAGTTCAGCATATGGTTCAGCAGATGCTTAAATTGCCCGCCAAGCCTCAAGCGGATGCAGCCGATGCTTTAGGTGTGGCGATTTGTCATGCCAATACTAACAAGACTCTCGTTGCGTTAGCGGGCAAAGCAACCAGTGCCAGAAAAGGGCGCTACCGTTAAAATTAACTGGATGTCTATCCAGTTCTTTATTATCCTGTCGCAAATTCATTTCCAAAGAGTATTTATAGTGATTGGACGTCTTCGTGGCATACTGATTGAAAAACAACCACCTGAAGTATTAATTGAAGTTAATGGCATTGGTTATGAAGTCCAGATGCCAATGAGCTGTTTTTACGAACTGCCAAATGTTGGCGAAGAAGCCATTATTTATACTCACTTTGTTGTCCGTGAGGATGCGCAATTGCTATACGGTTTCAACACAGTAAAAGAACGAGCACTTTTCCGTGAAGTGATCAAAGCCAATGGCGTTGGTCCTAAACTCGGTCTTGGTATTCTCTCTGGTATGACAGCAACGCAATTTGTTACTTGTGTGGAACATGAAGACGTTTCTACGCTGGTTAAGCTTCCAGGCGTTGGCAAGAAAACCGCAGAGCGATTGGTTGTTGAAATGAAAGACCGCTTGAAAGGGTGGGGCGCTGGCGATCTATTTACGCCATTTACGGATGCTGCTCCTGCGGATTCTGGTGCAACATCCAACAACGCAGAAGAAGAGGCAATCAGTGCGCTTCTAGCTCTAGGTTACAAGCCGACTCAAGCGTCGAAAGTGGTATCTCAGATCGCTAAACCGGACATGAGCAGTGAGCAAATGATCCGTGAAGCTCTAAAATCAATGGTGTAACGCTGGTTGCACAGTGAACATTTGTTCAAGATAACTCATTCTCTAAGGTTAATGCCAATCGCTTAACGATGTTTTTTGTGTCATTCCAGCGAGCCTGGCGAGACTGAGAATCTAATAGCAGCACGCTGAGCGGTTAATGAAACAATTTGACCATAAATCGCTCGGATAGAAGATCCTGTATCACGCTCCTTCGTCGCTGTACAGGATGACGAGATATAGAAATATGCCACTTGCTGTTAAACGAGCGGCATTATTCTCTCAGGTAACCATTTTTCAAGGTAAAAAGATGATTGAAGCCGATCGTTTAATCGCGCCAGAAAACCCTGCCTTTCGTGATGAAGATGTCATTGATCGTGCTATTCGGCCAAAAAAATTAGCGGATTACCAAGGTCAGGACCATGTCCGTGACCAAATGGAGATCTTCATTAAAGCTGCTCAGTTACGTAGCGAAGCACTTGATCACCTTTTGATTTTTGGTCCCCCAGGTTTGGGTAAAACCACACTTGCGAATATCGTTGCCAATGAAATGGAAGTGAACATTCGCACTACTTCAGGCCCTGTACTTGAGAAAGCAGGCGATTTGGCCGCGCTGTTAACCAACCTTGAAGAAAACGATGTGTTGTTCATCGATGAGATTCACCGCTTGAGTCCGATGGTTGAAGAGGTGCTATATCCGGCGATGGAAGATTATCAACTGGATATTATGATCGGTGAAGGTCCGGCCGCTCGTTCTATTAAGATCGATTTACCACCGTTTACGTTAATTGGTGCGACGACCCGAGCGGGCTCTTTGACGTCACCATTGCGCGATCGCTTTGGTATTACTCAGCGCCTTGAGTTTTATAAGATAAAAGACCTCCAAGATATTGTGCAGCGAAGCGCGGATTGTTTAGGTTTATCAATGGAACCTGAAGGTGCATTGGAAGTGGCAAGACGTGCGCGTGGCACACCACGTATTGCTAACCGTTTGCTACGCCGTGTTCGTGATTATGCGGAAGTGAAAGGCAATGGTCACATTTGTGCCGATGTTGCCGATAAGGCGTTGAATATGCTTGATGTGGACGCCGAAGGCTTCGATTACATGGACCGTAAGCTACTACTCGCGATTATGGAAAAATTTGGTGGTGGTCCGGTCGGGCTCGACAACATGGCAGCGGCGATAGGTGAAGAAAAGGACACTATTGAAGACGTTCTTGAACCTTATCTTATTCAGCAAGGTTATTTACAACGCACTCCGCGTGGAAGAATCGCGACAGATCGCGCGTATTTGCATTTCGGAATTGAAAAATAAGATTCCCTCGCTGGGCCTTTGTTGCCCAGCGCTTCATTAAAGTTGACCAAACTCACATTTTTTGAATTTTTTCTCATACTGGTTTAGTAAGTAAAAAGCATTGATTGTTAACTCGATGTTTGCTTGCAACTGGTTAATTTCTCTCCTGATTACTCTCTCTTAACATCCGTATCCAATACTGGTTGATCTAGATCAATGTGATGGATTTTTGTGCAAATTCCGCGCATAAACATTGATGTATATCAAAGCGCGTTACGGCTATAAACCTTTTGAAACAATCTGTTTTTACAAGTAATATTAGCCCCAGCTATATTAGCTGATGCTTAACAATTAACTAACCAATGAAGCACATTTTTGCAACAATGAGTTGTGATAATTCAACATTTTTCAAGTGTAAATAACACCTGAATATGGATTGCAATATGTAGAGAGTGTCATTCAGCCGACACATAGGAGTTACCATGATTGACGTAGTTGATCTATCGCGGTTGCAGTTTGCACTGACAGCGATGTATCACTTCCTATTCGTACCATTGACCCTTGGTATGGCCTTCCTTCTGGCCATTATGGAATCGATGTACGTAATGACGAACAAGCAAATCTATAAGGACATGACCAAGTTCTGGGGTAAGCTATTCGGTATTAACTTTGCACTTGGTGTGGCGACAGGCCTTACCATGGAGTTCCAGTTTGGTACGAACTGGTCTTACTACTCCCACTATGTAGGTGATATCTTCGGTGCACCGCTAGCGATCGAAGCACTTGTCGCATTCTTCCTGGAGTCAACTTTTGTTGGTCTATTCTTCTTCGGGTGGGATCGTCTATCTAAACGCCAACACTTAGCGGTTACCTGGCTTGTGGCACTAGGCTCTAACTTCTCTGCTCTTTGGATTCTTATCGCAAACGGCTGGATGCAAAACCCAGTAGGCGCAGATTTCAACTTCGAAACCATGCGAATGGAAATGGTGAGCTTCTCTGAGGTTGTACTAAACCCAGTTGCTCAGGTTAAGTTCGTGCATACGGTTGCTTCTGGTTACACTTGTGGCGCAATGTTTATTCTAGGCATCAGTTCATACTACCTATTAAAAGGTCGTGACATTGCGTTTGCTCGTCGTTCGTTTGCTATTGCTGCTTCTTTCGGTATTGCAGCTATCTTATCTACCATCGTTCTTGGTGACGAATCTGGCTACGAGCTTGGTGAAGTTCAAAAAGTGAAACTCGCTGCAATTGAAGCAGAGTGGCACACTGAACCTGCACCTGCCGCATTTACGTTATTTGGTGTTCCTAACCAGGAAACGATGCATACCGATTACGCAATTAAGATCCCTTACGTAATGGGTATTATCGCGACACGCTCTTTTGATGAGCAAGTAACAGGTCTTCGTGATTTACGTGATGAACACGTCGATCGTATTCGTGACGGCATGTACGCTTATGAACTTCTAGAGAAGCTTCGTGCGGGCGACAAGTCAGAAGAAAACATGACTGCGTTTGATGAAGTGAAAGGTGACCTAGGTTACGGTCTACTTCTAAAACGCTACACAGACAATGTTGTTGATGCAACAGAAGAGCAAATCCAAGCTGCTGCGGACGACTCAATCCCAACAGTATGGCCGCTATTCTGGTCATTCCGTATCATGGTTGCTTGTGGCTTCATCATGTTGTTTGTCTTTGGTGCGGCGTTTATCCAAACGTGTCGTCAGAAGATTGAACAGAAACAATGGATTCTAAAAGCTGCACTATTTAGCATTCCACTACCTTGGATTGCAATTGAAGCGGGTTGGTTCGTCGCTGAGTACGGCCGTCAACCTTGGGCTGTAGGTGAAATTTTACCAGTGCATGTTGCAGCTTCTGCACTAACTGCAGGTGAAATCTGGACTTCACTCTTCGCAATTCTGGCGCTATACACGGTATTCCTGATTGCAGAAGTTTACCTAATGTTGAAATTCGCTCGTAAAGGACCAAGTAGCCTGAAAACGGGTCGCTACCACTTCGAGCAAAATGCTGACTCTGTTGAAGACAAAGTTAGTCGCCAAGTAGAAGCGTAAGGTAAGGAGATAACAAGATGTTTGATTACGAAATCTTGCGACTCATCTGGTGGGTACTAATCGGTGTTCTACTAGTTGGTTTTGCAGTAACAGACGGCTTCGATATGGGTGTAGGCGCGCTTGTACCTATCATCGGTAAAAACGACACGCAACGCCGTGTCATGATTAACTCAATTGCTCCTCACTGGGATGGTAACCAAGTTTGGCTTATCACTGCTGGTGGTGCACTGTTCGCTGCTTGGCCTTTGGTTTACGCAACGTCATTTTCAGGCTTCTACTTAGCGATGATTTTGACACTAGCAGCGCTATGGCTTCGTCCTCTGGGCCTAGACTACCGCTCTAAAATCGAAGATCCAAAATGGCGCAATACCTGGGATATCTGTATCTCAATCAGTGGTTTTGTTCCGCCAATCATCTTTGGTGTAGCGTTTGGTAACCTTCTACAAGGTGTACCATTCCAATTGAGTGAGTTCTTGATGCCAACATACCATGGCTCATTCTTTGGTCTACTAAACCCATTTGCACTGTTGTGTGGTCTAGTAAGCTTGTTCATGATTTTGATGCAAGGTTCTACTTGGCTACAAATGAAAACAACAGGCGAAGTGCATGTGCGTGCGCGCAACGTTGCTCAGTTGGCTGGTTTACTGACGGTTGCTGCGTTTGTAGCGGCTGGTTTCTGGATCCAAAATATCGATGGCTACGTCATTGTTGGCGGTATCGACACTAACGCTGCTTCTAACCCTCTAAACAAAGAGGTTATCCGTGAAGCTGGTGCGTGGATGAAGAACTTTGAAAACTACCCACTACTATGGGCTGCTCCTGTATTAGGTGTTGCAATGCCGCTTCTCGCTGTATTGGCATCTCGTCTTGAAAAATGTGCGATTTCGTTCATTACTTCAAGCTTGGGTGTTGCTGGTGTTATCTTTACTGCAGGTTTTGCGATGTTCCCATTCATCATGCCTTCAGACTTAATGCCAAGCCACAGCTTAACAATGTGGGATGCAACGTCATCTGAGCTGACTCTGAACCTAATGACAGGCGTTGCGTTTGTTATGGTGCCAATCATCCTTGGTTACACATCTTGGACTTACTACAAGATGTTTGGTCGCCTTGATGACCAGTACATTGAAGACAACAAAAACTCACTTTACTAAGGAGCATTTACTATGTGGTATTTCGCATGGATTCTAGGTGTACTACTTGCTTGTGCATTCGGTATCATCAACGCTCTTTGGCTAGAGCACTCAGAAATGATGGATAAAGACAGTGAGTAACCTCGCTGATAAGGTAGCGAAACTTCACGCACCAATGGATAAGACTCTGCTACGAGTCTTATCTCTCATCCTTGGCTTTATGCACGTAGGATTGGTGATGTGGGACCCTGAAGCTTACCATCAAGCAATTGGTGGTTTTAACTCAATCGTCGCACCAGCACTGATTTGGTCTGTATGTTCAAGCATGGTGTATGGGGTGGGCTTCAAGCCAAGAAACTGGTACTGGCAAGTTTTGTTTAGTCCTTATTTCTCGTTAGCTATCTTAATTTATCTAACGGCACTTTATTTCATTTAGGCTGAAATATGCTGTAATAAAGTCGGTTACTAAATCATCGAATAAAAGCTAGGTATCTCGCCTAGCTTTTATTTTTTCTACAAATTTCAAAAATATTTCCTTAGCTCGGTACCAATTGCTGTCGCTTCAGTTATAGTAATTACTTTAAAGAATTGAATATATTGGTACTCCCTTGCAAGGCACATCAAATCTCTTTCACTGGCCGATCACCGTGTACTATGAAGACACTGATGCGGGCGGTGTTGTATATCATTCTAATTATCTAAAATTCTTTGAGCGCGCACGGACAGAGATGTTACGTGCTAAAGGCATTTCTCAACATGTGTTACTGGAACAAAATATCGGCTTTGTTGTCCGACACATGGATATCGATTTCAACCAAGGGGCTAGGCTGGACGAGCATCTGACAGTCGTAACCCGAGTGTCAGAAATAAAACGTGCTTCTCTGCAATTCTGTCAAGAGTTGGTCAATGTTCAAGGCAAGATATTGTGCAAGGCCTCGGTTAAGGTAGCATGTATCGATAATAAGAAAATGAAACCAATAGCTATTCCAACCTTTATAAATTCGGAGCTAACAAATAGTGACTGCTGATATTTCCATTTTAGATCTCTTTCTTCAGGCCAGTCTGTTGGTAAAGCTTGTGATGCTGACGTTGCTTGGCATGTCAATTGTGTCATGGGCAATGATCATCAAGCGCAGCAAAGTGCTTTCTCAAGCATCAAAAAATGCAGAGCAGTTTGAAGACAAATTTTGGTCGGGTACTGATCTTTCTCAGCTTTACCAAAAAGTAAAAGCGCGTAAAGACGAAATTGAAGGCACAGAAGAAATCTTCTACGCAGGTTTTACAGAGTTTGCTCGCCTACGTAAGAGCAACGCAAATTCACCAGCTTACATCATGGAAGGCACTGGCCGCGCAATGCGCGTTGCTGTTTCTCGTGAAGTAGATGAGCTAGAAACAAGCTTACCGTTTTTGGCAACAGTCGGTTCTATAAGCCCTTATATCGGCCTATTTGGTACCGTTTGGGGCATCATGCACGCCTTTATTGCGCTGGGTGAAGTAAAGCAAGCTACGTTGTCTATGGTTGCACCGGGTATCGCCGAGGCACTTATCGCGACAGCGATGGGGCTATTTGCGGCTATTCCGGCAGTAATGGCGTACAACCGCCTAAGCAATAAAGTGAGTAAACTAGAGCACACTTACGCAACATTTTCTGAAGAATTCCACAGCATCCTTCATCGTCAAGCGATGGCTGGCCGAGACAGCGCGGATAAGGAATAAAGCATGGCGGGTTATCAACCTAAAAAGCGAAAAATGACAGCGGAGATCAACGTTGTTCCGTATATCGACGTAATGCTCGTACTGTTGATCATTTTTATGGCGACCGCTCCATTTGTGACTCAAGGCGTCGACGTTGATCTTCCGAAAACATCGACCGCAGAATCTATGCAAGACCTTGCTGGCGAGACTGACAGTAGCTTTATTATCATCGAAATTGATAGCGAGGGTAATTTAGGCCTAAGCGTAAATGATGAAGAAGTTCAGCGAGGTTTGTCGTTGCAAGATGTTATTGTGCGAGTGAAAGCGGAGCGAGAGGTTAAGCCAGATTCACCAGTTGCGGTAGGTGGCGACGCGGCAACACCATATGCCGATGTTGTTCTATTGCTAGATGAACTAAGTCGAGCTGGTATCCCTAAGGTAGGTCTAATGACCGATATCAGGGAATAGACATCAATTATCTATGAAAGATCACAAGAACAAACCCAACCAATACACCAAACCGATAGCAATATCGGTTGGTTTGCATGCAATTCTAGTTGCAGCCCTGCTTTGGGGGACGGACTTCAATATGTCTAAACCAGAGCCTACAGGGCAAATGGTTCAAGCTGTTGTCATCGATCCAAAACTTGTGCAGCAACAAGCGAAAGAAATTCGCCAGCAACGCGAAAAGGCAGCGAAAAAAGAACAAGAGCGTCTTGATAAACTGAGACGCGAAGCAGAGCAGCTAGAAAAAAACCGCAAAGCTGAAGAAGAGCAAATTCGCAAGTTGAAAGAGCAGCAAGCGAAAGATGCTCAAGCGGCACGAGAAGCAGAAGCTGCGCGTAAGAAAAAAGAGCAAGAGCGCAAGCAGGAAGAAGAACGTGTTCGCAAAGAAAAAGAGCGAGCTGCTAAGCTAGAAAAAGAGCGCAAGGAAAAAGAAGAAGCCGTGCGTAAAGCTGAACAGCAGCGTTTAGCAAAAGAGGCGGCTATCGCAAAAGCTGAGCAAGAACGTTTAGCTCGTGAAAAAGCAGCAAAAGAAGCGGAAGAAAAAGCACGTCGTGAGCGTGAAGCAGCTGAAAAAGCTGAACAAGAGCGCATCGCAAAAGAGAAAGCGGCAAAAGAGGCAGCGGAGCGAGAGCGTAAAGCGAGAGAAGCAGCTGAGCGTGCCGAGCGTGAGCGTAAAGCTCAAGAAGCCGCGTTAGATGATATTTTTGCGGGTCTCGAGGATGAGGTCAGTAAAAACAGTGCTGCGCGCAATCAATTTATTGACGACGAACTTTCTCGTATGTCATCCATCTATACTCAAAATATTCAGCAAAAGCTGATTAAGGATGACTACTTGCTGGGAAAGGAGTGTAGGGTAAACATCAAATTGATTCCGACAGGAACTGATATGATGGTCTCTGGTGTTACCGTTTTGAGTGGTGATGCTCGAGTATGTGCTGCGGCGAAGCGAGCAATAGCTCAGGTAGGGACGTTCCCTAAATCTTCAGAATCAGCGGTCAATGAAAGACTAAAAGACATCAACATAACTGTTGCTTTGGACTAAAAGGAATAAGACGTGATTAGACGCCTTTTACTAGGAATGTTTGTACTGTTTAGCAGTATGACAAATGTGGCGAATGCCGCATTAGAGTTGGTCATTACCGATGGTATTGATTCAGCACGACCAATTGCTGTTGTTCCGTTTAAGTGGGAGGGCACACAAGCGCTTCCAACGGATGTTTCTGCTGTTATCGCCTCGGATTTACAACGTAGTGGTAAATTTAGCCCAGTTCCAACGAGCAAAATGCCACAAACACCGTTCAGTGAATCAGAAGTTAATTTTGATGCTTGGACCAATTTAGGCGTGGATGCGCTATTGACTGGTTCAATCAAGCAAAACGACCAAGGTGACTACGTTATCAACTATCAACTTGTTGATATTGTGCGTGGTCAGTTAACGGGTGGGAAGAGTAAGGCGCTTGGTAGTGACGGTGAATTGGTTCTGTCAAAAGATCATGTGCTGTTCAATAAAGTAGCCACTGTTCAAGGGCCTCGTATGCGTGAGTACGCTCACCGTATCTCTGATTTGGTGTATGAGCAGTTGACTGGCGACCGTGGCGCTTTCATGACTCGTATCGCATATGTGGTAGTGAACGATAAAGACCGTTTCCCTTACCAACTTCGAGTCGCTGATTACGATGGCTACAATGAGCGTCTGGTTTTACGCTCTAAGCAACCATTAATGTCACCAGCGTGGTCCCCCGATGGTAAAAAGCTTGCGTATGTTAGCTTCCAAAATGGCCAAGCAGAAATCTTCATAATGAACATCTACACCGGTGAACGTGAGAAAATTACTTCATACCCACGTCACAATGGTGCACCAAGATTTTCGCCTGATGGCAATAAGTTAGCGATTGTTCTTTCTAAAACAGGCTCGCTTCATGTTTATACGTTTGACCTTAACACTCGTAAACTGACGCAAATTACGCGTGGCAGATCAAATAATACGGAACCGTTCTGGCATCCGGATGGAAAATCGTTGATTTTCACATCGGATAGGGGTGGTAAACCACAGATTTATCAAGTAAATTTGGGCAGCGGTTCTATTGACCGTTTGACTTGGCAAGGCAGCCAAAATTTGGGTGGTCAGATTACTCCTGATGGGCGATTCCTAGTTATGGTGAACCGCAGCAACGCAGGATTTAATTTGGCGAAACAAGATTTGGAAACTGGTGCTCTTCAAGTCTTAACTAAGACCTTGCTTGATGAGTCTCCTAGTATTGCCCCAAACGGTGGCATGGTTGTGTATAGCTCGATTTACAACAAGAAAAACGTACTATCGATGGTGTCAATTGATGGTCGATTCAAAGCTAGATTACCGGCAACAAATGGGCGTGTTCGAGCGCCTGCATGGTCACCGTTTTTGTAGTAATAAGTTTGATTAATAAAGGAAAATAAGATGCAACTGAACAAGGTTCTAAAAGGGCTACTAATCGCGCTTCCTGTAATGGCTGTTACAGCGTGTAGTTCAAGCGACGACGCTGCTTCTAACACTGGTGCAGCAACAAACAACAATGGCGCAGTGGAAACAACAGTAGCTACGCCAATTGATCAAAGCGGTCAGTTGACAGAGCAAGAGCTAAAAGAGCAAGCGCTACGTGAAACTCAAACAATCTACTTTGCTTTTGACAACTCAACAATTGCAGCAGATTACGAAGAGATGCTAGCGGCTCACGCTTCTTACCTAAGCAAGAACCCAGCACTTAACGTAACTATCGAAGGTCACGCTGATGAGCGCGGTACACCTGAGTACAACATTGCTCTAGGTGAGCGTCGTGCACAAGCAGTAGCGAACTACCTACAAGCACTAGGTGTTCAAGCTGACCAAATCTCAATCGTTAGCTACGGTGAAGAGAAGCCACTTCTTCTAGGTCAATCAGATGAAGTTTACGCTAAGAACCGTCGCGCGGTTCTAGTATACTAATTCGAGGTAATCCTCATGTTCAGTAACACTAAGCGCGCTGTTGCGCTTACGTTACTGGCAAGTGCAGCGAACTTTGCGTTCGCTGCACCAGCTCCAGTATCTGATCTCAACAGCACATCATCCGTCTCTAAGAGCCGTTCATCTGAAACGGAAGTAGAGCGTCTAGAACGTTTGCTCCAAAACCGCAATCGCGTTCAGCTCCAAATGCAACAGCAAATTGACCAAATGTCACAAGAGATCAGTGAATTACGTGGTCAATTAGAGCGAAATAGCTACGAAATGAAGCAAATGTTGCAACGTCAACGAGAGTTGTTTGTCGAGCTGGATCGTGTTCGTGGAGAGATAAAATCCGCGCCTGCGCAAGAAGCGAAACCGGCTAAAACAGGTGGTCAGTACACACCAAATGTTGATGAGCAAACGGCATACCAAAATGCAGTCGACCTCATCCTCAAGAAACGTGACTACACTGGCGCAATTGCAGCGTTCCAGCAGTTCCAGAAAGATTATCCTGATTCTACATATTCAGCGAATTCTCACTACTGGCTAGGTCAGTTGTACTTCGCTAAAAAGCAGGATGAGGATGCAGTGAAAAGTTTTGCCGCTGTTGTGTCTTATAAAGACTCCAATAAGCGAGCCGATGCGTTGCTTAAGTTAGGCGAAATCGCTGAGCGTAATAACAATGCAGCTCAAGCGAAAAAGTACTACCAACAAGTGGTTGATGAATACCCAGGTAGTGCATCTGCAAAACTTGCCAGCTCTAAGCTGTAAGACGTTATGTTTTGAAAAGGAAGCTTCGGCTTCCTTTTTCTTTTCCATTTTCTGTTGGTGCAGAACGGCTAAGTCGATAGCAATGATGCAGAGCCTCTGACCTTATGTTGCACCGAATTTCGCTACTCGGAAATGCTACCTGTAACAAAGATATACGGCTAGACCGCTAGAAATCCCCGCGACAAGTTGGTTTTTGAAAATTAACGAGGTTACAATACTCGGATTAAAGGAAGTTGCGTAGAGCAAGAGCAATGAGCCATATATTAGATAAAATCGACACTGTTTACCCATTCCCACCGAAACCAGTTCCATTAAGCGAAGAAGAAAAAGCATCTTACATTGAGCGTATTAAAAAGTTACTCAAAGAAAAAGATGCGGTACTTATCGCGCACTACTATACCGACCCTGAGATTCAAGCCCTAGCTGAAGACACTGGCGGGTTTGTTGGTGACTCGTTGGAAATGGCGAAGTTTGGTAATCGTCACCCTGCAAGTACATTGATTATTGGTGGTGTTCGCTTTATGGGCGAGTCGGCCAAAATTCTGACACCAGAAAAGCGCATTCTAATGCCAACGTTGGAAGCGGAATGTTCGCTTGACCTTGGCTGTCCTGCGGATAAGTTCAGCGAGTTTTGTGATGCTCACCCTGATCATACGGTTGTAGTTTACGCAAACACCTCAGCAGCGGTTAAAGCCCGTGCCGACTGGGTCGTTACATCGAGTATTGCGCTTGAAATCGTGGAGCACTTAGACGCTGAAGATAAGCCAATTATTTGGGGACCAGACCGTCACCTAGGATCGTACATCGCTAACAAAACTGGCGCAGATATGCTGCTTTGGCAGGGTGAGTGTGTGGTTCATGATGAGTTCTCTGCTGATGCGCTACGCAAAATGAAGAGCGTGTATCCAGATGCGGCTATTTTGGTTCACCCTGAGTCACCAGCAAGCGTCGTAGAACTTGCCGATGCTGTTGGATCAACGAGTCAGCTGATCAAAGCAGCGAAAGAGCTTCCTCACAAACAAATGATCGTTGCGACAGACAAAGGTATTTTCTTTAAAATGCAGCAACTTGTGCCAGAAAAAGAACTTATCGAAGCACCAACCGCAGGTGCAGGCGCAACATGTCGCAGCTGTGCACACTGTCCTTGGATGGCAATGAACGGTTTGAAAGCAATTGAGAAAGCGCTTAGTGAAAGTGGTGAAGAGCACGAAATTTTTGTTGATGAAGAACTGCGTGCTAAATCCCTTATACCGCTTAACCGCATGCTAGATTTTGCTGAGCAGCTAAATATGCAAGTGAAAGGTAATGCTTAAAAAGTAGGCGTAACTGAAAGTAAATCTCAAAAACCAGCCGAATATGGCTGGTTTTTTTGTGTCTTACTATCAATGAGTTACTATTGATGCAATCAATGAATATCGAGGTCATAAATTTATGGCGGTGTGGTTAGTAGTTAAAAAGTGGCTTAGTTCACACCTTTTTAAATTGAGCAACCGAAGCCTTCTCATCTTTAGTGGCTTATATGTGAGCCTTTCATGGTGGCTGCTGGTTCTCGCTGGTGAAACAGCATTAACAGACAGTTTCGCTAACTTTATCTATTACCTCATGGTTACGGCGAGTACGGTGGGTTATGGCGACCATTCTCCAGTAACAGATATGGGGAAATGGGTTGTCGTACTATTTGTAATCCCCGGCGGTTTGAGCTTATTCGCCGCATTATTGGGGCGTGTCGCTGGATCAGCGATGGACTATTGGCGAGCGGGTATTTTAGGAAAACGGAGAGTAAGAGTGGAAAACCATATTGTATTGTTGGGCTGGAATGGATCGAGAACGATGCACCTTATTCGCATGTTACAACATGAAGAAGAGGGAAAGCGCCCGATTGTTTTATGCAGCCGTTCAGAAATAGAGAACCCGTTACCTGGCGAAATCAGTTTTATCAAAGTGACCAGTTATACCGATTCGCAAGAAATGAAAAACGCCAATATTGCCGAAGCCGCTTGCATTATTGTGGATAATCTCTCGGACGACATTACCTTGTCAGCCGCTCTATACTGCGCATCTGTAAACCCTTCCGCTCATTTGGTCGCTTACTTTAAAGATGAAGCGCTAGGCCGACTTCTAAGTCAGCATTGCCCGAAAGCGGAATGCATACCTGCTGTTGGCGCAGAAATGTTGGCAAAAGCGGCGGTTGACCCGGGCTCAAGTGCGCTTCATCAGGAGCTTTTGGCTTCAACACGAGGTATGACGCAATACTCAGTTATTTATCCCGAGGGTCAGTCTGCCACCACTATTGAGAATCTCTTCGTTTTTCTCAAAAGACGCCATCATGCCACGCTGATTGCTTTTGATATTGGCGATGGTATTCAACTCAACCCAGATTTAGATGCTGAAGTACCCGCGAGTACCAAGCTGTTTTACATTGCAGATGAACGTATTGAAGATTTTGCCTGGAAAGAAATGAACAAGGAACAATAATGCACATGATTGCCGGCCTGTTAGCAGGCTTCCCAAACTTTTTACTCTATTTCTCTGTTTCTATTATTTTTGTATTGGCGTTTAAGTTCATCTACGTCAAGTTGACGCCATACGATGAGTGGCATCTGATCAAAGAAAAACAAAATACAGCAGCAGCGATTGCGCTAAGTGGGGCCTTCCTTGGTTATTGTCTCGCGATTTCGGGGGCGGCAAAAAACTCGGTCAATATCGTCGATTTTATGGTGTGGGGCGTTGTTGCAATGCTTGCTCAAATTATCGCATTTGCAATTGTACGCTTTATTTTACTTCCGAAAGTGGCAGAGCGTATCGAAAAAGATGAACTGCCAGCCGGTATTGTATTAGCCGCAGTTTCTGTTTCGGTCGGCGTATTGAATGCCGCTTGCATGACTTACTAGGAGGAACGATGAAGCGGAGTTCTAACGTTAAACGTTCTTCCATGGACAAAAGCTTAAAGCTTGGGAAAATTCTTCCCTTTGCTGCCTTTGGTGGTATTTTCTTCTTTGCTACGTACGAGTCAAAAACAGAAGGGTACATTTTTTCTGATGCTGATGAGTGTAAATCTAACTCGCCTGAGTTTAGTGAACAGTGTGACATTGCATACCAAGAAGCTTTAGCTCGTGCCGAACAAAATGCCCCTCGCTACCGCAGCGAGTTCGAATGCGAGAATGATTTCTACGAGGATGATTGTTACTACAGTTCCAGTTCCCGAGCTTATGTACCTAACTTTGGCGGTTTTTTTTACAGTCGCTCATTAAGCGGGTTGAAAGGTTATAACAAGAGCTATTACTCAGAGCCGATGTACCGTTATAAATCCAAATTCTATAATGGAGCAGGACAATTCTTTGGCTCCTACCGAAATCAGCCGACCAAAGTTGCGACGAATAGCCTTAATAAACGTGGTGGCGGCACCATTGGCAGGGCGATGTCTCGAGGCGGGTTTGGTAAAGCGGTGTCGGTCAGTCGAGGCGGTTAAAAAGCACTATGTTTCGACGAGAAATACAAGAGCGCGAAAACTGGCGTGAATTAGCACGCCAGTTTGGTTTTGGTTTCCATACCATGTATGACCAACCGTATTGGGATGAGAGTGCTTACTATCAATTCACGCTGGAGCAAATTGAGCGCGATATAGAAGCGCCCACTGAAGAGCTGCATCAGATGTGCCTGGCTATTGTGGATGAAGTCGTTCGGAGTGAGCGGTTGCTGACGCAATGTGCGATCCCTGAATCTATGTGGGAGCAGGTCGCTTCTTCATGGAGACGAAGCGAACCTTCGCTTTATTCGCGGCTGGATTTCGCGTACAACGGGACCTCGCCAGCAAAATTACTGGAAAACAATGCGGATACGCCAACCAGCTTGTTTGAAACTGGCTTTTGGCAGTGGGTGTGGCTAGAAGATGTTGTAAATAAAGGTCGAGTTCACCAGAGCGCGGATCAATTCAATATTCTTCAAGACTTTTTGATCGAGCGCTTTGCCGAAATAGCAAAATACCAACCAGGACAAACACTTCACTTTAGCTGCTGCAAGTACACTGAAGAAGATAAAGGGACTGTCCAGTATTTAGAGGATTGCGCGCGAGAGGCAGGGTTAGCAACGGCATTCGTGCATGTCGAAGATATTGGAGTGACGGAAGATGGTCTGTTTGTGGATGCTGACGACAGAGCGATTCGTTGGATGTTTAAGTTTTACCCTTGGGAGTTTATGTTTGAAGAGGAATATGCGAAGTACTTAGCGACTGCGAACGTAAACTGGTTAGAACCGATGTGGAAGTCGATTCTATCCAATAAAGCACTTTTACCGTTATTGTGGGAGCGCTTTCCTAACCACCCGAACCTTTTGCCCGCTTATTTTGCTAACGATTCAAAAGCGAACACTATGAGAGATTATGTCATCAAGCCACTATTTTCTCGAGAGGGCGCGAACATCGAGATCGTCATCGATGGAAAACGTTTTGTTAAAACGTCAGGGCCTTATGAATCTAAATTTAATATCGTCCAGCAATACCATCCACTACCTAAGTTTGGGCAAAACCATACGTTAATTGGCAGTTGGTTGGTCAATGATAGAGCTGCCGGTATTTCGATTAGGGAAGACAGTAGCTTAGTGACTCAAGATATGGCGCGGTATATTCCACATGTAATTTTAACATGATCAAAAAAGCTCTCCATTTGGAGAGCTTTTTGTCTATTCAGCCGTTCAATCTTGATGGTCGACAGCGTTGCGTCTATTGTTCTTCAGCTAATGCAACACCGCGCTGGGTAAGACCACATAACATCACTGGCATTGCATTGAAGATTTCCTCAAACTGCTCTAAGCCTTCCATACCTTGTTCGGCCAATGTTTCAATGGTCGTTTCTGGGTCGTAAAGCATAGTAAGAGAAAGTAAAACACCACCGAGTAGGGCATTATCTTCGCTATCCTCAGGCATCAACGTTTCCCAGTCATCACGCGCAAGTTGCCAGCCTTGTAATACACCTTCACAGAAATCGCGAGCCTGACTTGTTACAATGTCTTGCTCATCTAGCGCGCACCCTGCAGGCCACTGCCAAGTGCCTTCTAGGAGAGCGGGACGAGTTTGGTTCCACATTTGTACAATCTCGTCAATGTACTGCTCTAGTTGTTCACCGTCAGTAAATGGCGCTGTTTCTTCTCCACCCCATAAGAATGGCAACCACTCTTGAGGCATTAATACGTTTGGCGCTGCAGCCATCGCTGTTACAAAGCCTTGAGTTTTTGCTAGGTTTAGTAGTTTACCGTCAAGTTCTGGGAGAGAAAGGATGTCTTGTAGTTTCAAAATAGAATACCATTTGTTAATGGGCTGGTTGATTGCGCTCATCTTACCAATCAATTAGTGATAAATCGATATTAGGGAATGATTCACACATCTATGGAAATTCGCTCATCACTTAGAAAAAAAAGCATTCTCGCCCTAACACTTTACCTGTGCTTCTTTATCGCCACTATCGGTTCTGTCGCCTATTTGGTTGTTGAGCCACCGGTTAGACAAAAGCTAGAGCAAAACCTAGAGTTACGTACCCAACTCCTGGCTCTTGAGATAAAAGAGCCCCTCCTCAGTTCTACAGGTGTATTGAGCAGCTTAGTAGGGCTAGCCCAAGGGACTGAAAATATTCAATCTCTCAACACAATAATTCCACATATACTTCAATTGAGTGACAAGATGCTTGTTAGTGGTGGCGTATGGCCTAAACCCGAACTCAAAGCAGAACAATGGAGATATAAAAGTCTATTCTTCAATAAAAACAGTGATAGTGGTATTGACCAAATTCACTCCTACAATAACCCCGAATCTGGCGGTTATGATAATGAAGCCTGGTATGTCGCTGCCGCCGATGCTCCGGTAGGTTCTGTTAGTTGGTCTACGGTTTACATCGATACCTTTACTCAGGTCCAGATGATTACCGCGTCTTCTCCGTACTACCAAAACGGTCGATTCGCTGGAGTTGTAACGGTAGACCTATCACTTGATGCACTTTTTCAGTTTATTCGAGAGCACACGAACCAGCATTCTTTGGGGGTAGTGGTTCGCGATGCTGACTCAAACGTGATTATTGAACACAACTTTCAACTGACGGACGAAATTTATGTCAGCGAGCTTGATTTCGGAGAGTTCGATTGGCGCATGGAAGTTGTCAACGCAAAAGCTAAAGTCGCCGATCAAGTGTTTGAACAAGTGATGAGCGTTGAGGGGAGGATCATTCCATTTTTGCTCTTGTGTGTCTTGGTCGGTTACTACTTACTGAATCGCTATATTGTTGAACCAATTGTTCGCATTGCCGCTAAGATTGATGACTCGAAAACTGGTGGGATCATAGATATTGACTACGATAGCGATGACGAAATCGGACAGCTTATCGAGAAGTTCAATGAAAAGACGATCTATTTAGAGCAGGAGAGAATAAAAGCTCAGGCTTCGACAAACGCTAAAACGGCATTCTTAGCCACATTGTCCCACGAGATTCGCACACCAATGAACGGTGTACTAGGAACTGCCCAGATACTGTTAAAAACACCACTTACCGATGAGCAGCGTAAGCACCTGAGAACACTTTATGATTCAGGTGATCACATGATGACATTACTCAATGAGATTTTAGATTACTCAAAAATTGAACAAGGGCATGTTGAGTTTGAAAATAAGCCTTTCCCAATTGAGTCGATTATCGGCAGTATCAAGAGTGTTTATCAAACTCTATGTGCAGAAAAAGGTCTTCGCTTTAGAGTCGTCTCGCATTTACCAACGGGTCGTTGGTACAACAATGACAAAGCCCGTTTGCGTCAAGTACTGTTCAATCTACTCAATAACGCTGTTAAGTTCACCGATCGTGGCATCGTAGAGGTAGAGCTAGCCGAGAAATCGAGTAAGGCAGGCACCAAGCTGATACTAAAGGTAAAAGATACAGGAATTGGTATTTCAAAAGAGGCACAAAAACGCATTTTTCGTCCTTTTGAGCAAGCGGAGTCATCAACGACTAGACGGTTTGGTGGTACAGGGCTTGGTTTAGCAATAGTCAAAGAAATCGCGGAACATATGGGTGGGCAAGTGGTTGTAGAGAGTCAGGAGGACGCTGGAACGACTTTTACTGTCGAAATTGCCCTTACACCTTGCAAGCCGGGTAAAGTAGAGTCAATCAATACACATAAATTGAACTGTAAAGGGTTGAAAGCACTCATTGTTGAAGACAACCGAACAAATGCGATCATTATGGAAACTTTCCTCCGAGCCAAGGGCTTTGAGTGCACAAGTGTCGAAAATGGTCAGCTTGCAGTCGATGAGGTTGCGAGCAAACCATTTGATTTGATACTGATGGATAATCATATGCCTGTTCTAGATGGCGTTGGGGCCATATCAGCCATTCGAGCAATGAGTTCACCTGCTAAGTCGGTACTGATTTTTGGCTGTACAGCGGATGTGTTCAAAGAAACACAAGAACGTATGATTAATGTAGGAGCAGACCACATAATAGCGAAACCAATAGTGGAGTCTGAATTAAATGATGCACTGTATCTTCATGCGACACAGTTATATCAGTACCAATCGGACTTTGATGGAAATGCAGCAGATAGCTTTAATGCTGAAAAGTGGTTACTCAACTTCTATGTCGCTCTAGATAATGGACATCTTAATGAAGCACTTGAGGCTATTTCAGCGATCATTGCGGAGGCTCCCCTTGAACTCAGTGACGACGTTTCTTCAGTCGCTGAACGGATAAGAAGTAACTTAAAGCGTCAGCAATCCCCAGACCAAGATGATATCGATACATTAACGATTTTGCTGGCCTCACCATAACTGAATCAATATGGCGCAACTGTGAATTGTTCTTACTATTCATACGTCATCCAGCTTCGTGACAAACTCTTCTAACCTGCAATGAACAGGCTTGCAGTTTTACTTTTACGAGTAAAGCAGCAAGACCTTCTACTGTGATTATATCGGTAATACTCTGAATTTTCGCAGCTTGGTAGCATAAGCTATAGGAGTGACTGTTTACAGTCCGAGTTTTGTTCTAACTTTACGTCAAAATAATTATCGTAACCCCTTTTTATGTAAGTGAAATCCGTGTTTTTGTACCATTTTTACGTAATTTTAGGCGTTTTTACTCGTCATTGGTGAAAAAAACTACTTTTACTTTAAAAGTTGGTTATAAATTTACAACTTAATTTTAAATACAGAGCCATAAGCTAGTTTTTGTGTGTTCTAATTGCATCATTAACTGGCTTGGTATCTTTTTAGTGGTTAATAGTTTTATTATTTTTATTAATTGCAGTGTTTGATTTTAAGGGTTTTGTAAATGAAGTCTCGTGGACCATTTTGTATTCGTCACGCCGCAGCGGATACCTTTGCTATGGTTGTTTTTTGCTTTATCACAGGGATGATTGTCGAGATTTTGATTTCAGGGATGACATTTGAGCAATCTCTAGCATCGCGTACGCTATCGATTCCAGTGAATATCGCCATTGCTTGGCCGTATGGGGTTTTTCGTGATTGGGTGCTGCATCAAGGTAGTAAGGTGTCACCGTCTTCCTTTATGAAAAACATCTCTGATCTGGTCGCTTATGTACTATTTCAATCTCCAGTTTATGCGGGTATCTTATTCGCAGTTGGCGCGTCTACAGATCAAATTGTGACCGCGGTGGCAAGTAACGCTGTTATTTCTTGTGGCATGGGTGTGTTGTATGGGTACTTCTTGGACATGTGCCGCCGTTGGTTCCGTGTTCCCGGTTATTCTCAAAGCATCTAAATGCCCCAGTTTTGCTCAATTTAGTTACTTAGTGAGCAATCGATTCGAAAAGGGCGCTTTTTTTTATGTTTAGCCTTGACCATCAGGCACATAATCATTAAATTAGCGCCTCGTTAGCCAATGATGCTAACCAAAATTTGATTCGGTGAGTTGTCCGAGTGGCTGAAGGAGCACGCCTGGAAAGTGTGTATACGGCAACGTATCGAGAGTTCGAATCTCTCACTCACCGCCACATTCTAAAAGGTCTGATTTATCAGGCCTTTTTTCGTATCTACACTAAAGTAATGCGTCATTGAAAGTACACAAGAGTGCTCAAGGTGCAAGCGCCATTCTATCTACAAGCCAACTATTCACATCTCACCTCGATACAACGCCAAAATTGAAGATGCTATACAGAGGCCGCCATAATCTGATTGGTGCGGGTTAGCCTATCCGCTTTAATCTAGAATTTAGCAGCCATATCACATGAGGTATGAATACGGCCACAAGAATGAACGTAGTGCTACTAGATGCTAAGCAAAACAGCCATGAACACGAATACAACAGCAATCATACCAAAGAGATCTGTGTTTGGATTGAGGTCATCAGGGTTAAATTTTTCAATGCTTTGCGTCGTTTTGCATCTTATCTTCATGTTCTTGTCCTTATTTCATGTACGATTTCAACAGCAACATAACATGCAATTGAGTGTTCACAAGTCATAAAAAGCATAAGTATACTTGTACCTCATTGAGCGCAAAAAATACTCAAAGCGTTTTAAAGTGGCGGTCTACCTTTTGTAACATCAAATATTCTTTCTGTTTTTGTGCCTGTATCGCTATAGTTGAGAAACGGTTATCTCGTTCTAGTTAGGAACAAACTACTGGCTGCCGCTACATTCTCTCAGCGTTCCCACTCAGTCGCCTTGGGTAGATACTTTAGTCGTTGAGTACTGCAAAAAAACGCCGCATGAGCAGCGGCGCTTTGTTGAGGAATTCCCTTTCCTACTTGTAGCTAAGTTCTGTCGCTTTGCCTTTGAAGATCCGGTATACCACAAAGGTGTAAAGCAATATCACCGGCATAACAATCATCACACCGTAGCCCACGATTATTAACGTCGCAGGCGAGGAGGCGGCTTCTTGTGCGGTCATTAATCCCGGCACAACTTCTGGGAAGAAGCTGTACGCAAGACCGAGAAAGCTCAACGCGAAAATGACGGTGACACCAAAGAAAGGCCAGCGCACACCCAGATCATTCACCATTGGAACTTGACGTAAATAGCGATCAACGAGGAAGATGGTCGCCAACACAATTAACGGAACTGGGGCAAGCAACAAGATTTCTGGGAAGCTGAACCAACGCAAGGCAACTTGTTGATTTACAATTGGGTTTACAACGCTAACCACCAAGATTCCTAAGGCCGCTAACCAACCAGCACGGCGAGACCAACGGGCCGAGCGTATTTGCAAATCACCTTCCGTTTTTAGTACTAACCATGCGCCACCGATGTAAACGTACGCCGCTGCTACACAAAGTGCGCTTAACCAAGCAAAGCCAAATGCTTCGGTTGATTGTTCAAATCCCATGATGTAACGACCCACCATGTAACCCTGAGTTAGTGCGGTGATTAGCGAGCCAATTCTGAAGCACCAATCCCAATGAGGTTTATGATCCGAGTTCGCTTTGGCTCGGAAATCGAACGCCACGCCACGCATTATCAGTGCGATAAGCATTATGGCGGTCGGCATATAGAGCTCCGTTAAAATCAAACTGTGAGCGGTAGGAAAGGCAATCAACAAAATACCAACGGCTAACACCAACCACGTTTCGTTCGCGTCCCAGAAAGGGCCGATAGAGGCTATCATTCGGTCTCGTTGCGCTTCATTATCACTTGGTAAAAGGATACCGACGCCAAGGTCGTAGCCGTCGAGCACAGCATACATAAAGACCGAGAAGCCAAGCAGCAGAAGATAAATTTCTGGTAGATAGTCGAGCATGATTAGGCCTCTTGTTGTGTCAGTGGGACTTCATGGGCTGCAATGTCTTTGCGCGCCAAATAGAATAGGGTATGGATGTACGCAACCAGCAATGCAGCATAAATGGCTAAGTACATAATGAGCGAAGTCATCACGCTACTGCTCGCAACCGTGGTGACGGCTTCTGATGTACGCAATACACCGCTGACCAACCAAGGCTGTCGGCCAATCTCAGTAACATACCAACCCGCCAATGTGGCTATCCAACCGGAGAACGTCATGGCTAATACCGTGTACAGGTAAGGTTTAGGTAACGCTTTTTTGCGTGCTAGCGTCACCGCGCCATACCAGCTAACCAGCAGCATAAGGACACCTACACCAACCATCACGCGGAAACCAAAGAACAGGGGCTTCACTGGTGGGTGGTCAGGCGCAAACTCGTTAAGTCCCTGGATTTCCCCGTCTAAGTCATGCGTAAGAATCAAACTCGCCAACTTAGGGATGCCCACTTCAAAATCATTGCTGCGAGTTTCTTCATTTGGCATCGCAAATAGTAGAAGAGGCGCGCCTTGCTCGGTCTCCCACACACCTTCCATCGCTGCAATTTTTGCAGGTTGATGTTCAAGCGTGTTTAACCCGTGAAGGTCACCGACAAAGATTTGTACCGGGATGAACCCAGCCGCCGCGAACAGCGCGACTTTTAGGCCAAGTTTGGCTGAGCGGTGATCTGACTTTTTCATTATTTGATAAGCCGAGATACCTGCAATCAAGAAGCTGGCAGTCAGCGCCGATGCTAATAGCGTGTGTAGAAGACGGTACGGTAAAGAAGGATTGAAAATGACTTCTTTCCAACTGGTCACATGAACAATGCCGTCAATCACTTCATAGCCACTTGGTGTGTGCATCCAGCTGTTAAGCACCAGAATCCAAAATGCGGACATACTTGTCCCAACAGCAACCAGAACGGTGGCGAGAGTATGAACCCATTCCGGTACTCGTCCTCGTCCAAAAAGCATTACACCCAGGAAGGTGGCTTCCATAAAGAAGGCGGTCATCACTTCGTATCCGAGCAATGGTCCAGCTACGTTTCCGACTCGTTCCATAAAGCCTGGCCAGTTGGTACCAAACTGGAAACTCATCGTAATGCCGGATACCACACCCAAGGCGAAAGTGAGAGCGAATATCTTGACCCAGAAGTAATAAACATCGAGCCATACGGGGGCTTGTGTGCGGTTATATCGCCACTTGAAAAACACCAACATCCATGCCAACGCGATGGTGATGGTCGGGAAGAGAATGTGAAAGCTGATATTGGCCGCGAACTGGATCCGCGACAGCATGAGGGTATCTAACATCTTGGTTCCTCAAAAACGTGCCATACTAAAAATCGTGTCTATCTGTAATTTAGTTACGAAAAGTCGGGCAGTTTGGATTCATGTATCGAGAAATACAGGTGATTCTGTTTTCTTCTAACCATGATTTATATCAACTAAGACAAAGAAAGGAGTGTAGGAAATTGTCTCAAAATGCCACTAATAGTCGCGAGAAGTGAGTAAAAGAAAGCAAATGTAACTGAAGGAGCATGGATTAAGATTAGTTCGAATTATCCTTATGATGGTTTCGATAATCCTGAAATAAAATTACAGAAACAATATTTTTAGTAAGGAAATTTGCCTTGCCTTCACTTTGAACCTCCATACTATTTATACACTAGTCATGTCGAGATCGTCTCAAACACAGCAAGCTTACTGACAGTTAAGGTGGGAAACTTTAGCTAATTGATAAACTTAAAATTGCACCGCTAATGACATATGCATCATAAGTTTGTTAGGACTCGACCAGAAGTGCGATAGGCTACATTTTTATACTAGCGAACGATTTAAAGCTAGGTAATTCGGCTTTCACTAGATCAACAAGTCGACTGTGGACCATTTTCGATTCCTGATGAGTTTCAATCCAAACTGACACTTACTTTTCAGCAAGTGTGCTAGTGTCTTTCTTGTTATTTATTAAATAATTAATAAATGCCGATATGGTAAAGAGAGTTGTGGACAGCTATCTCGAGCAGTAGACTGACGCTAGCCAGAGAGTCTGACTTTGAGGGGGGCATTCTACATGAATCTTGGATTCTGCCACCGCAAAGCTGATATTGAATTTGATGGAGATGGATAATGAACGACAGTTGGGCTAATTTCTTTCCTTACTTTGCTGGAGCTTTTAAGCTTATTGTATTAGGGATAGGAGCCTACTTAGCCATTAAATGGCATTTTGACGAAGAGCGAAGGGTAAGAGAAGCGGAAGGTGTGGTGTTTGATAACCCAAGTCTCATGAAAAAGTTTGCGAAGACGCTAACTCTGCCATTCCTTTTGTGTCTTCTCGTTCTTCTTGTTATATATGCTACCAACTGGTTCCTGTACTGACGGCTTTATTGTTTGTTGTAGTAAAGTTGAATGCTGCCACCTCTGAGAGTCGAGCCGTAGTTGAAGTTAACGCCTATGCCGAAATTGTCCAACCAATCAAAGGGCTTTGGTGCATAAAATAGCCATCCTATAGAAGCTTCGTAGTAATGCGGACTTCCAAGTTCGTCGCTTAAATCATGCGAAAGGTCGACTCTTTTAATCCCAGTAAATAAAGCTTGCTCACCGTGATAAATATTGTAGTAACCGGTGATTTCATTAGATAGGTACCAACCTTTAGGGTTGCCTATATTGCCGTTATTTGCGCTTCCCCAGCTGTGCCCAATGAATGAATTCAATGTCGAACTGGCATGCCATTTCCCCCAACTTGTGGGAGACGTGTATTTGGCTTTAATGGATGGTTGAACTATTGCCGCCCATGCTGAAACGTTAACGGCACGGCCGTCTAGGATTCTTCCAATGATGGATGAAAGTTTATTATCGGTAGAGAATGAGTTTTTATAACGCATAAGGTGAGTCGTCGTTCTGGTGCTAAGGGTGACGTTTTCACTTGCTTTGTATAGGTACCCATAACCAATCGACGCACCGTATGTCCTTTCCTTGAGAAGATCCTTACTTGTGCCGAATAGTTTGAGATCATTCTCTGTTTGTATCGTAAATGCCTTAAACGACAGCTCATGTAAGTCCTCGCTGCCCTCTATGTCAAAGTTAGTCGTGTAAGGGAGAACATATACGGATTTGCTTCGACGTTCATTGATTGACTCGTCAGTCCCGAACTCTGGGTTGGCGGTATCAAATAATGCATTCGGATCAAAGTCGCCAATACCAAACGCAATTGCGTCAGTATCGGACAGCAAAACCGCGATAGAAAAACGTTGTTGGAGAAGGTTGCTAATTTCCTTATCTAGTGGATCCGCTTGAGCTGTGTTAGGAAGAGAGAGTAGGAGAGCGAGCGAAACGACTCGCCACTCCACTGAGGCGAAGTTGGGTTGGAACATTTTGGCTCTTTCAAATGGTTCATGCATGGAGTTTTTGGACGTACCGGTACGCTAACATTAGTTTAATCGTTGAATGGTCGGTGTAACTTTGAGAAATCTATGTTTTCTCATATTGATATGAAAAAGTTCCTTAAACGAGTTTAGCTTCAATGTGTATGCTGCACCAGATTTGTTTAGCAACATCATTCTTTTCTGAAGATGTAGCAAGACTTTGTGACTAGGTTGCATTATTTTCTTTAATGCGTCTATTGAGAGGAAAATAGCAAACTTTTTTATTGCCTTGGCGCTCAAGAAAATCTGAATCGTTCACTGTGCTACTGGTTAACTTCGAAAACTTGTAAGCATCCTGTCTGCCAACATCACGACTAACATCATCAAGGAGTACCCTTAAATACGTCAGATAAACAATGTTTTTTTTGAGCTTTAGAAGAAATGTTCGGACCTTTGCATATTCCGCGGTGGTGCTCAATCCAAGAACTGTGTTTTGTATGTGTTCTCAGTAAATCATTGAGTCGATCTATTCTTCAAAATGTGGTCCCTTTTAATTCACTTTCTGTTACATATTTTTCGTTTTGAAAGAGCATTTTAATTTGCATCTTTTGAAAAGATCTCTTTGTTAAATTTTGTATAAAATCAACTAATTGTTGAAATTAGAACCCTTGTCAAAAAGTCATTAGATTTCATGTTGAATAGCCTCTTTTACCTAATAGTATACTCTATTTGTTTGATATAATTTCCGGCAGTTTGTATACCATAAATAAAGAGAGTCTATTCATGTTCCAGAACTTAACGATCAAGCAGAAGATAGTGATTCCGCTGTCATTGATTATTGGATTGTTTATTGTGAGCTCTGTATTAAACGTTATGACAAGTTGGAAGCAATCTGAATTGAGTGAGACACTCAACGAACGGATCGTGCCGAACTTATTAACGATTGAGGATGCTTACCGCGATCTTTACCAAGCTACATCTGCAATCCAAGGTGTTGCTCTTTCTGATACTCAAACCGATATTGATCACCACATCGGTGAATACAAAGACAACGCATACAAAGCGCTGCCGCGTATGGAACAAATGATTGAGCTATCGCAAGCCGGTGTGACGCCTTCTACACATGGTAATGAAGTTCGAACGCTTGTCTCTTTGGGTGAAAAATGGTTAGCAAGTTATGAGGCGATGCTACGTTTACCTCAATCTCAATGGCGTGGTTACTACAATGAGCACAAACATACCTTTGAAGACCAATTTATCGAGGTTAGAGCGCAGCTTAACGTTGTAAAAGATGCAATAGAAGAAAAGCAAAGCCAATTGAAGGACGAAATATCAGCGGCTGCAACAAGAGCAGAACTCATTCTTGAAGCGGGCATTGTGATTGTTATTCTGGCCGCTATTGCGATGGCGTTTTTGTTGTTGCAAACGGTTGTGAAGCCTATCAATAATATTAAAAATGCGATGACAGAAATTGCGTCCGGTGAAGGTGATCTAAGTCAGCGAATCGATGTAAAAACACAAGACGAAATTGGCAATTTAGCAGACGCATTTAACCAGTTTGTGTCCAAAATTCAAATGACAGTCGCTCAGGTAATTGAAAGCTCAAATACCTTACGTAACGAAATGGCAAATCTTAGCTCGTTGACCACGACCATCGCGAATTCGACCGTTTCTCAGCAAAAAGATAGCGAGGCGGTAGCGGCGGCAGTGCATGAAATGCAAGTCACCAGCAGAAATGTAAGCGATAGCGCTAACGAAGCTGCGGTTGCGAGCCAAACAGCGAATGATGAACTTACCAATACCAATGTTATTTTGGATCAAACGGTTAGCTCAATTCGTAGCCTCGCAAGTGAAATCGAAAGCGCAAGCCACGTCATTAACACATTGGATCATGATGTGAGTAACATTGCGTCCGTACTGGATGTAATTCGTGGTATTGCCGAGCAAACAAACTTATTAGCGCTTAACGCAGCCATTGAAGCGGCTCGCGCTGGAGAGCAAGGGCGAGGCTTTGCTGTCGTAGCGGACGAGGTTCGTTCTTTAGCCAGTCGTACGCAACAGAGTACGGGAGAAATCCAAACCATGATTGAAAAGCTACAATCTGGTGCAGGACAAGCTGTAGAAGTGATGCGCGGTAGCCAAAATAGCAGTGATGAAACGATCAAGTCCGCTGGCCGAGCGAGTGAATCCCTTTCTGAAATCTTGAACGCGATTTCACGTATGAACGAGATGAATACACACATTGCAACGGCTGCGAGCCAGCAAAGTACAGTAAGTGACGAAGTAAATAGCAACGTACAAGGCATTGCAGACAGTAGCACTTCAATTGTGGAAATCGTAAACCAAGCGCAAGCTTCTTTAGCCATGTTGTCAGAGCAAACTCAACGTTTAGATCATCAGGTCAGTCAGTTCAAAGTATAAGCTTGAGAACAGCAATCTCACTGACGAAATAACCCGCTTCTTAGCGGGTTATTTTTTAGATAAGTGGCGAACCTGACTTGTGAAATTTCGACTATATTTACATTCCTTTCTCACTTTAGTTCGTATACCAGAGTGGGCAAATAACCCTAGACAGCGGTAACAAACTCTGTACAGCGTGATGATGCTTTTATCATCACTTTTGCTGCTTTTTAACCATTGCAATTGCACACAGGAAAATGTGATTTCCAACCCAAAATCTTCAAATTTGAGAACTTCATAACACCTTTACCATAAACGTTTTTCGTAAGCGTATAGAACTGTAAATTTTGTTGTATGTACAACACTGGGTATTTATCATCCTAATTAATTTGTTCTGGATATACATCCTTTAGTCATTATTAAGTCATTCTAGAAGCTTTTAATAAGGAATCTTGAAGGCTTGTCGGTAGATAAGAGAGAAAAATTCATGAGACGTAAAACCACGCTATCTCTGCTGATTGCGTCGAGCCTTTTTGTGGTTGGATGTCAACCTAGCGAAGAAGGATCGAGCCAAGGAGGGGGGCCTGCGCCCGCAACCGAAGTAGAAGTGTTAACAGTGCAGCCAACGCGCCAAGCATTGACAGTAGAGTTGCCGGGTCGTAGCCGAGCATTCAAAGAAGCGGAAGTTCGTCCGCAAGTCACTGGCATTATTTCGGAGCGAAATTTTGTTGAAGGTGGCCTTGTTGAACAAGGACAGTCGCTATATCAAATTGATGATTCATCATTTCAGGCGGATTTGCTGAGCGCTGAAGCGGAATTAATCCGTGCGCAAGCTGCGGCAGAGTCGACCTATGCCACGGTGAAGCGTTACAGAACCTTGATCACCAAAAAATCCATCAGCCAACAAGACTTGGATGAAGCAGAAGCGGCATACAAAGAAGCGAAAGCGCAGGTCCTAGTCGCAAAAGCCAAGATCAACACAGCAAAAATCAACTTAGATTATACGCAAGTCAAAGCTCCGATTAGCGGGGTGATCGGTAAATCGAGTGTGACAGCGGGTGCGTTGGTTACGGCTAACCAAGCTGCCAAATTAGCGACCATTCAGCAGCTTGACCCTATCAATGTTGATATTGTGCAATCATCCGCGCAACTGCTGCGTTTGAAAGCATCACTCTCCCAAGGCCATATGCAAGAAGATGACTCTGCGCAAGTTACATTGATGCTTGAAGATGGCAGCACTTACGAACACAAAGGCACAATGAAATTTACTGAGGTCAATGTGAACGAAAGTACGGGCAGCGTGACGCTTCGTGCCGAATTCCCAAACCCTGACGGTTTGTTGCTACCTGGAATGTTTGTTCGTGCGACGGTCATTACTGGTGTCGACCCTGATGCGATTCTAATACCACAAAATACGGTATCTCGTGATGCGACAGGTAAAGCGACAGTGATGACGGTTAATGGCGAGAACAAAGTGGAAGCGAAACCAGTGAAGACTGCCGAAGCGATCAATAGCCAATGGCGCATTATTGATGGTTTGAACGCGGGTGATAAAGTCATTACCGCCGGTTTACAAAAGGTAGGGCCAGGCAGTTCGGTAACTATCCAAAACGGTGAACAGGAGTAATCATGGCACGATTTTTTATCGATCGTCCGGTATTTGCTTGGGTTCTCGCGATTCTAACGATGTTGGCGGGGGTAATGTCATTATTCAATTTACCCGTCTCGCAATACCCAACGATTTCACCGACGACGATCACCATCAGTGCTCGCTATCCAGGTGCATCAGCAAAAACCGTTGAAGACTCGGTAACGCAGGTTATCGAGCAAAACATGACAGGATTAGATTACCTTCGCTACCTATCATCGAGCAGTGATGCATTTGGTAATGCGACAATTACCCTGACGTTTGATAGCGAAGCTGATCCTGATATCGCGCAAGTACAGGTGCAGAACAAACTGCAATTGGCATTGACTTCATTGCCGATGGAGGTACAAAACCAAGGTATTGTCGTCAATAAATCCAATACGGCATTTCTCATGGTTGTCGCAGTTTATTCTGAAGATCCTGACTTTACAGAAAACGATATCGGCGACTTTGTTGTAACGAATATTCAAGACCCGATAAGTCGTGTAACTGGTGTAGGACAAGTGCAGGCGTTTGGTGCGCAGTATGCAATGCGAGTTTGGCTGGACCCTTTTAAACTTACGCAGTTCAACTTGACCGCGATCGACGTAGCAAATGCGATCAGTGAACAGAACGCGCAAGTTTCTTCAGGTCAACTTGGTGCGGCACCTGCGCAGGAAGGTCAGTTGTTGAATGCTACGATTTCGTCTGCAAGTCGTTTGAGCAGTGTAGAAGAGTTCCAAGACATCATTCTTAAGTCCGACGCCAGTGGTTCGAATGTTTATTTGAAAGATGTAGCTCGCGTTGAGCGTGGTGCAGAAAGTTATGATATTCGAGGCCAATATAATGGCTTCCCAGCATCGGGGTTAGGTATTTCATTAGGTACTGGCGCAAACGCGCTTGAGACAGCCAATGCGGTAAAAGAGCGCTTAGAACAACTGAGTGCAACGTTCCCAGAAGGGTTGCAGATTGCTTACCCATTTGAAACAACGCCATTCGTCAAAGCCTCGATTCAAGAAGTGGTTAAAACGCTATTAGAAGCCATTCTTCTTGTGTTCTTAATCATGTACCTGTTCTTGCAGAACTTCCGTGCGACGATCATTCCAACGATCGCAGTGCCTGTCGTATTGCTCGGAACCTTCGCTATTTTGTACGCGACTGGATTTAGTGTAAACACGTTAACCATGTTCGCGATGGTTCTGGCTATCGGTTTGCTGGTGGATGATGCCATCGTTGTGGTAGAAAACGTCGAGCGTGTGATGCATGAAGATGGTTTAGAGCCCAAAGAAGCGACCAAAAAATCGATGGGACAGATTACTGGTGCCCTGATTGGTGTCGGTTTGACGCTTTCAGCGGTATTCGTCCCTATGGCGTTTATGTCTGGTTCTACCGGGGTTATTTACCGTCAGTTTTCGATAACTATTGTGGCGGCTATGACGCTTTCCGTTTTGGTTGCGATAATTCTGACTCCGGCATTGTGTGCTACGTTGCTGAAAAAAGGCGATGCTGAGCTTCTAGAGAAGAAAGGCTTCTTTGGCTGGTTTAACCGCAAGTTTGATGCGATGACAGCAGGCTATGAAACCGGCGTTGCCAAACTTCTAAAACGCACAGGTCGCATGTTGGTTGTATTTTTGGCAATGAGTGCAGGTGCTGGCTGGTTATTTATGAACCTTCCAACGTCATTTTTGCCAGATGAAGACCAAGGCACAGTATTCTCAATGGCTATTTTGCCGCCTAACTCAACACAAGAACAGACGGAAAAAACACTTGAGAAAATGCGTGACTTTTACCTAGTAGACGAAAAAGACAATGTAAAATCTGTCTTCTCCGTTGCTGGATTTAGTTTCGCAGGCCAAGGCCAAAACATGGGGATGGCATTTATCGGTCTGAAAGATTGGTCTGAGCGTGAAGCGCCTGGCGCCGATGCCGCTTCCATTACTGGTCGAGCGATGGGGTACTTCTCTACCATTAAAGAAGCTTTGGTGTTTGCGTTCGCCCCTCCAGCGATTCAAGAGCTAGGTAACTCGACAGGTTTCGATTTCTATCTCCAAGACTCGTTGAATAAAGGGCACGATGCATTAGTTGCGGCTCAAGGGCAACTTCTGGGCATGGCAGCACAAAACCCGAAACTTGTCGGTGTTCGTCCAAACGGTCAGGCAGATGCGCCAATGTACAAAGTGAACATTGACCACGTCAAACTTCGTGCTTTGGATGTCAGTATCAATGACGTAAACCAAATCCTGTCAGCTGCATGGGGCGGGGCTTACATTAACGATTATATTGACCGCGGTCGTGTGAAGAAAGTGATGGTGCAAAGTGATGCGGAATACCGCATGCAGCCAAAAGACTTCGATTCATGGTACGTACGCAACGCTAAGGGAGAGATGGTGCCTTTCTCTGCTTTTGCGAGTGGCGAGTGGACATATGGTTCTCCTCTTTTGCAGCGATTTGATGGTTTGCCAGCAATGAATATTCAAGGCGGTGCAGCTCCTGGTGTAAGTACTGGTGAAGCCATGGAAGAAATTGAAGCAATGGTAGAAAAGCTACCAGAAGGTTTCACGGTGAACTGGAATGGTATTTCGTATGAAGAGCGCCTTTCCGGAAACCAAGCGCCGATGCTATATGCGCTATCTATCCTCGTCGTATTCTTAGTTCTTGCCGCTTTGTATGAAAGTTGGTCAGTACCTTTCGCCGTGGTGTTAGTTGTTCCTCTTGGTGTGCTTGGTGCTGTGCTTGCGGTAATGACGCGCAGTATGGATAACGATGTGTTCTTCCAGGTGAGCTTATTAACTACGGTCGGCTTGGCAACCAAAAACGCCATTCTGATTGTTGAGTTTGCAAAGGACTACTATGAGAAAGGCGCTGGGCTTATCGAAGCAACCTTACATGCTGTTCGCGTTCGTCTGCGCCCAATTATCATGACATCGCTTGCTTTTGGTTTGGGTGTGGTACCACTTGCTATCAGTTCAGGTGTGGGATCGGCAGGTCAAAACGCAGTAGGTACCGGCGTACTTGGTGGCATGATCAGTGCCACGATATTGGGTATATTCTTCGTCCCAATCTTCTTTGTAGTGGTTGAGCGATTGTTTGATCGACGTGCGAGAAAAGAGTCGGAGGCAGAGTTGTCTGAGACCAGCACTAAACCCACTCAGCAAAGCGAGTAGGACTTGGTTGTTTTAACTGAGTTATACTAGTGATAATAAACACGATTAAAGGGCGCTTCGGCGCTCTTTATTTTATGTTTTCACTTGGTGGTTACCGTCTATGACGCGAGCCTGAAAGACGGCGTGTTGTGTGCAGTATCAGCACAGCCTTTTCGGCCGAATGAAAGCCTAAAGAAGAAAAACGACGATGAAAGATCAGAAAATTTCCCCAATTTCCGTTTTGGATCAAAGCCCTATGTTTGTCTGCGGTGTGATGCAGCGCATGTACCGCAATCGTGCCCAAGCCGAGCTGTCTCGGCAAAATTTGATGACACTAGAAATGGCAAGTGCACTGGCCGCTTTAGAAGAATTTCAACCTATGAGCCAGCAAGCGTTGGCTGATGCGGTTCGAACTGAGCGAAGTGTAGCAAAGCGGATGGTGGACAATCTGGAAAAGAGAGGGTTTGTTCAAGTTTCTAAAAGTAAATCGAATCAGCGCCTTAAAATGCTAAGCATGACAAAAGAGGGAGCAAATGCTTTAAAGCAAGTTCATCAAATCATGACGAATTTACAGAAAGAGTTTTTTTCTTGTTTGTCGGAATCTGAAGCGAGTGAATTTTTTCGTCTGGTAAGAAAGCTCACTTTTGCGAATCACGACCAGTAACTGACATCAATGCCGTTTAGCGTTTTTATTTTATCGCGGACCAATTATATTAAGCTGTAGAACTTAAGAAATAGGATGCCCAACGTACAGGTCACGGTAGAAAGCACCGTAGTGAGTGCGATGATATTTGCAGCTAACGTGGCATTGCCTCCCATGGAACGCGCCATGACATAGCTGGCAGCAGCGACTGGAGAGGCGTTCATAAAGAAAAGAATACCTAGCTCAATTCCTCGAAACCCTACTAAGTAAGCTCCCATGGTGATGATGACTGGCGCTACGATGAGCTTGTAACTGCTCGCAAACCAAGATGGACCTTTCTCTTTTCTCATCAAGCTAAAGTCAAGTGAGCCACCCGTACACAACAGCGCCAAAGGCAATGTCATTTTGGACAAGTAGTCTCCTGCGTCAATAACCACATTCGGTACTGGAATAGCGAGTAAATAAAAAGCCATTCCTAGAACAATGGAGATTATGAGCGGATTCCTAGTCAGTGTTCGGCCCATCATCTTTGCTGCTTGCGAGGCAGACGTTGCCCCCTTGGGCGATATAAATAAATGTGGTGACCGCGACATAGAGCGCTGCTAGCGCCACACCTTGAGAACCATACGCATTGGCAACGTAAGCGATACCAATAATACCTGTATTTGCTCGGAACCCACCTTGGATGAGAACGCCTTGGTCAGGCGATGCTTTGAACAGAAGTTTGACGGAAAGGTAGGTGAAAATGAAAAACGAAATACTAGCGATGACGCCGAAATTGACGAATCCACTTGCCGCGGAAAAGTCGTGTTCTGAAGCCACAATGCTGACAAATAACATTGCAGGCAAGGTAACTTGAAACACCAGTTTAGAGCCTACTTCGATAAAATTATCGTTGATTAGACCAAAGCGCTTAAAAAGAACGCCAAGTACCAACATCAAACAGATAGGTCCGGTTATCGACAAAGAGAATTGCAACTGATGTAAAACAGCTTCCATGTAAGTATCCGCAGCAAAAGAAAAAAGTGTTCCTGTTGCCTATTAAGCCACAAACCCGGAGGGTAGGACAGTAACGTGATGAAATTTTCTTCTGTTGTAGGTTCCGGAGTCATTTACACTCCAAGTTATGGACGAGGTCCCAATTTAACAAAGCGGTACTGGTCCTACGTGCGATATGTTGGTTAACTCGTTGTCGTGATGCATCCACATGCGTATTAGATGTGAGGGCTGGTCATCGTAGTTATGGATAGGAGTTCATCAATGAAAAGGAAACACAACAAAACTGTACTGTGTGCGTTTGTCTCTGGTTCGGTATTTGGTGCGGTTTTGGTCATTGCGATGTCTTTACCAATGTAATCCTCTTAATTGGCTGTTGGAACACTCACACTAATTCAGTACAAAACAGATTGAGTTCTGCGGTGTGTGCTGTTAGTTTAAAAAACATGAAAATACACGTTCGCCCTTCATTAACAACCTTCTCTTGGTGGCGCTCTAAATAGAGCGGCGCGGAATACTTACATTCTTAAGCTGCTGGATGGTAGCTAAGAGTGTTTGATCTTTTTATCTCCAGTAGCGATCTATTAAATACTTGGAGACAAATATGAATAGCCATAAAAATACATCTCAGCGTGAAATTATACTTACCGGAGATCGAGCAACAGGTCCATTACACCTCGGGCACTATATTGGTTCATTGCAACAACGAGTCAAATTGCAAACGGAGCACGAGCAAACGATCTTGGTTGCGGACATGCAAGGGCTGACGGATAACGCGCATAACCCATCAAAGGTATTCTCTAATATTCTCAATGTCGTTGCAGATTATTTGGCTGTTGGTATCAACCCCGCTCAAACTACGATCACGTTGCAGTCTCAAATTCCAGCGTTAGCCGAGTTGACAATGTATTACAGTAATCTTGTTTCTATCGCACGATTAGAGAGAAACCCTACGGTTAAAAATGAGATTCAGAGTAAAGGTTTTGAACGCTCTATTCCCGCAGGCTTTTTAACGTATCCAATTTCTCAAGCTGCTGATATTACGGGGTTTCATGCGACGCTAGTACCAGTGGGTGATGACCAACTGCCGATGTTAGAGCAAACTAATGAAATCGTGAGAAAAATAAACCATCTGGTTGGAAAAGAGGTTCTTAGAGAATGCCGTCCATTACTTAGCGATGCACCTCGTTTGCCGAGTACTGACGGTAAAAATAAGATGTCTAAAAGCATGGGGAACGCAATCAACTTAGGCGCCTCCGAAAAGGAGATTTCCGCGGCAGTGAAATCTATGTATACCGATCCCAATCATCTGAAAATTGAGGACCCTGGCCAAGTCGAAGGGAATATTGTATTCATCTACCTCGATGCTTTTCATCCTGATAAAAATTATGTCGAACAGCTAAAAGACCATTATCGACGAGGTGGGTTAGGTGATGGTTTGACCAAGAAAGTGTTAGAAGAATGCTTACAAGAGATGCTTCGCCCTATTCGAGAAAAGCGCGCTATGTATTTGAATGATAAAGCGCAGCTGATTGATATTTTAAAACAAGGTAGTGAGCGTTCTCGCGAGAAAACCGAAAAAGTGCTATTTGATGTGAAAGATGTATTTGGTTTAAATTTGTTCTGAATTAAAAGTAGAGAGTTGAACATAAGGCACGACGACTGGTTAGCAACGTGCCTTTTTAAGTTCCCAGTCAGTCAAAGCGCATTGTTAAGAAGAAAAAAATTCACGACGAAAATCCGCGACTTCTTGTTGGTAATAGCTTTGCCATTCCGGTTCTGACAAATGTGAATGGCTAGAGGCTCTTTGCGTTCTTAGCTTGGACTCAAGTTGTTGTAATGCTTGTTGGTAATCTTTGACTTGTTTTTTTTGCTCTGTAATTTGCTGCTGACGAGCATGAATGTTTTTACTTTCTTCTTTCGTTAAGTAAGTTCGTTCTAGCTCTGCGATGATCGCCAAGCGATCTGGTAGGCTCATACTATTAGGAATCAGGGTGACCGCACGCTCATATTTTTCCTGGTTGCTTGTTAGCCCGATAGCATCTGCATGTTCTTGCCAGTCAATGGTGAGTTGCTCGAAAGCTCGCAAAAAGTTATCTGGGCTTTGAGTGTCCAGCTTTTGGGCTTCTAAATTGAAATCGTACAGCGCGAACTCATCCGCGAAAACAACATCAGCCAATTCTCCCCAGATGCTCCTTGCTTCGTTCTTCAGCTGTGCAATACGCGACGCCAGTGATTGTTGCTCATCAAATAACAAATTTCCTACACTCTCTTGCCATTGGCTGCTGAGCTGAGGGTAGTTCGCCAAAAGCTGGAATCGAGCTGAAGATAAATGCGCCTCAAACAAGGCGACCTGCTCTTCACAACTACGGTTCAACATACACTCTTGCCAAAACGTCTCAAGTTCGGCGACAAGTTTCCTGCCTTTGAGTTGAGTTAATCGCTCAGTCGTTATTTGAACTGTGGAAGGGAGCTTAGCGGTTTGTGGTGAAGTATCTGTATCGGGCACGATGCTGCTTGTTTGTGGTGATGTACTGGAGACATTCTGATTTTTTGTCTTAGGGGAAGGAGAGGAAGCGAGCTCTTCTTTTTGAACATCGTGACTGAAAGTTAAAAATATCATGCCCGCCATAATGGCGGACATGATTATCAAAGCGATTTTCTTCATGGCTTGATTGTTGCGCTTACTGGGAAATGGTCAGAAAGGTTGTAGTGTTTCCATAAACTCTCTGCGGTTGTGCGCGGTACGTCTACACGGTTGTCATTGAATGATTTCACCCCGTATTCACTACTCACCATAACATAGTCAAGGTATTCCACGTTTTCGCCACCTGATAACGCTTCACCTGCGAAGTTATTGATACGGGGATCAAAGGTTGACTCCGTGTAACCAGAGTAGTGAGGCTCTATGGCACTTAAGTTAGCGATCATTTGTTGGTAGTCACCAGGAAACTTTCTTTTGTTTACGTTAAAGTCGCCGCTGTATACCACAGTTTCGCTTGAAGGAATGTTAAGAGATTGGGCGAGTGTGCGGATTTGTTTGAACTGGCGCTGACGATACTCACGGGCGGTGTCTGTATCGAAAGATGCGGTATGGGTAGCAAACACATGATAAGCCTGACCACCTTTAATTATTTCCGCATAATTTACGCCTTTATCGGCAAAGCAGTCTGTACCAGAGCAATCGGGAAAGACATATTGCGCTTCATTCACGATAGGGTAGCGACTAACTATGATTACGCCACCATCATGAATATTAACGCCTTCTTTATCTAACATCTTTGTTTGGTAAGGATATTCCTTGGCTAACTCACGTAAGAATGCTTCACGGCCGCTGGCAAACACCTCTTGCAGTGCCAAAACATCGTAACCTTTTACATGTTGAGGAATCAGTTCGTAACGATCTCCAATGTGCGATGCAATAGCCGTCAACGCCCAGATGTTATAAGTCATCAACTTAAGGTTTTGTTCTTCGTTGTCGACAGATTCCGCTACCTTGCTTGGCGTGATGGTGTAGTAAAGATCATCATATCGAGCGGTACTGTCTGACTTAAATGCCAGTTCGGTTTCTCTCGCACCAAAAGCGTTAGTGTTGGCACGATGAATGTTACGATCATCTTTGAGAGATAACTCGACATCGGCTGCGGACAAGCCGTATTCAATGGTCGAATTGTACCAATGGCCTTCCATTATTTGATTGAGTGTTATGCTTTCACCTTCGGGGCTAGAAACCACAGTTTCAAAACGGTAAGTTTGATTTGATTTCACGCCCTCCCAGCGGTTGAAGCTTAATACAGATTTAGTTTCCCACGGACCAAGTACCTGCACATGTTGTTGCCACTCTTCTCCGTATTGAAGCAAATCACTGCCTTCATGTTTTACTTGAATAGTTAACGGTTGATCAGAGTTATTCGTTAGGTAAACGTCGGTATCTGCAATGCTGGGTAACGCTATCAAGCTACTTACTAAAAGGCTCCACTGCGAAAATTTCATCTTATTTTTCCATCATTTGAACTAGAGCAATCATTCTTGTTTATAAATGTTACTTGCACGTTAAATATGGATGACATCTAAGTCAGTGCTGAAAATTGTTATCAGAATGTGATCTTTATTCAATGGTGAGGGTGGAGGTATTGAGTGTGTTGCCGTTGAAGCGGTGGAAAATAATACCAACAGTCAACGAATTGCATTCACTGCAATCAAGCTGTCATCTTTGCTCTATAAGTTGTGCGGCGTCATTCATCTAGCCATATGGCTAGAACTCAAATTGATAGATGGAGCACCATGGCTAGAGCAGTAAATCCAACCGATGAAACCATCATTAAATTGTTACAAGAGCAAGGTCTGATTAGAAGTGAAGCAGAAGCGCGTTTAAAGAAAGAGGTGTACCGCTTGCAGCCTAATGAGATAGCAAAAGTAAAAAATTATGCCCAGCATTTTGGGATAAACGCGAAAGAAAAGCTCATCGATGAGATCTTGGATCTGCGCCGAGAAGCGCTCATGAAAAGATGTAGACACAATACGGAGCATGCGAGCCTATCTCTAAAATAGCATGTGATAAAACTATCAATTACTGGTCAAGATTTGACCTCTCAAGCCGATGTATATAAGAGCGTTCAATGATATCGAGCGCAAAAAACAGTGTGTTTTAGAGGTTAAGCTTTCACTTAAGTGAGAGGTTTGGAAAGGCTGCGGGGAGAAAGTGCATGCGTATTAAAGACTTAAGTGTCGTAAAGAAAATATCGGTTAGTTATTTAACCGTTTTTGCCGTGTTTGGTTTAGTGTCAGTAATGTTGGTGCAAGGTTTGTTAACACTGAATAAAGACATCTCAGTGCTAACAGATAAAAGTTTACCTTCTGTTGCGATTTTGAAAGGTATCCAAGTTGATATTACTAAAGTGCGTAAAGATGAGTTCTCTTTATTGCCAAACGCAAATCACCCCAAAATTGGTGAGTGGTTAAAAGGCCTCGACCAATGGCGTTCTGATGTGCAGGCTGGTATTGCAGAATACGAAAAGCTCGACCTTAATAAGCGTGAAACGCAGTCCTTTAGCGTTTTTAAAGAAACTTGGAATCAATACATCAAAGAAACGAAGACTTACAACGTATTGCTAAGCCAAGGCGATGCTGAAAGTGCAAATGATGTAATTTTATCAAGTTTCGATACCTACTCAAAAGCGTTGAGCAGCTTGGATGATACCCTCGCGTTGAACGATGAGTTGGTGAATTTGATTGGCGAAGAAGTACAAAGTGAAGCGGCATTTACACAATACAGCGCTGCTGTTGGTGCGCTTGTCGTCGCATTGGTCATGGTAATGTCTGCCATGTTGCTTTCTCGAGTCATCTGCGGGCCTGTTGATCGAGCACTGGAATTCGCTTCCAAAATCGCCAAGGGTCAATTGAATAATCAAATCGACGAAAGCGAATTGAGCAAAGACGAGTTAGGAACGCTGCTCAAAGAGCTTGTCGGTATGCAAACAAACTTACATTCGTTGGTTTCTGAGATTAATGACTCAACGATTCAGCTAACGGCAGCAGTAGAGGAAGTGAGTGCTATTTCTTCTCAGACCGCTTCTGGTATGCAAAATCAACAAATTGAACTTAGCTCGGTGGCTTCTGCGATGACAGAAATGCAAGCTGCTGTAAGTGAAGTGGCACAAAATACCGAAGTTGGCGCAACCTCTGCTTATTCGGCTGCGGAAGTGGCAAAGCAAGGAACGGTGACGTTACAACAAACTATCGCAGTAATTGAGCGTGTATCACATACGATCCAAGAATCAGATGAACTGGCACGTGAGCTTGAATCGAGCTCAAACAATATCAATGTGGTCGTAGATGTGATCCGCGGGATTGCCGAGCAAACAAACTTGTTAGCACTGAACGCCGCAATTGAAGCCGCTCGGGCTGGTGAACAAGGACGTGGGTTTGCTGTTGTGGCAGATGAGGTTCGTTCTCTGGCGCAACGCACTCAAGACTCCACTTCACAAATTGTGGAAATTGTTAATCAACTACAAGAGAGCAGCAGTAAAATAGGGCATTCAAGCCGTGATTGTCAGGAGGGTATTTCTCAGTGTGTTGAGCAAGTTAATGATGCTGATAGCCAGATAAAAGAAATTGAACATTCTGTCGATAACATAGCGCAAATGAGTACACAAATCGCAACGGCGTGCAGTGAGCAGAATTCTGTATCCGAAGAGCTGAATCGTAGCGTGGAGCATATTAATAGTGCTTCAACAGAGATGGCTGAGGGAGCTTCACAAACGGCTGTGGCTTGTCAGCAGATTAGTAGCCTAGCGCACAACTTGAAAACTCGAATGGGTTCATTCCAGCTCTAGTTGTTGTGTTTCAGCTTTATTCCTAACCTCATTGCTACAATAAATAAGGCGGACGAAATGTCCGGCTTATTTATTCTCTGTCTATATAAGTTCAGAGTATGCTCAACCTTGGGAGAATATGCTCGCTAGGCTGGAATACCACTGTGAAACTTAAAATCTGTATCTGGCGTAGAAATTAAATCTGCCTCTATACGTCCAAAGTAGGCGATGCGCTCGCTGATATCTTTGCCTGCGATTTGCTCCGCTAATACAAGATAATCCTGGTAATGGCGTGCTTCTGAACGTAATAAAGAAATGTAGAACTTTGCGATATCGTCATCCATATGTGGTGCTAGTTTGGCAAAACGCTCACAAGATCGGGCTTCGATGTACGCACCAATGATGAGTTTATCGATCAGCGTTTCCGGCTCATGAGTCTTCATATGCGAAATCAGTCCTTTAGCATAGCGACTTGCTGGAATATTTTTATACTCAATTCCACGACTTTCCATGATCTCTAAAACTTGATAAAAGTGGTGTAACTCCTCTTTTATCAAAAGCACCATCTTATCGATCAAATCTTGGCTGTATGGTGAGTCGGACTTAGCCATGATTGACTTAGAAATATTGCTCTTGCCTTTTAAAGTTTCCAATGAGCCTACGTTACGGTAAGCAAAATCTTCGTAGGGCTTAAACCAGTCAAGTAGAGCATGTGAACTGGATTGGTCAACGGCATACTTACGAATTAAAAACATGGCAGATTGGCCAGCTTTTAGTTCGCACAGTAGGTGGTCTAACAAAATGGTTTGAAGGTTCTCTGGTTTCTTTGCTTCCTCTACCCATTCATCAGGTGTACTGCATTGCAGAAATTGGTTAATGGGAGCAAGAAGATCTTGATAGGCGTCTAGATTCATCATTTTAGTTTTAGTACTTCACATTTTTATTGGGCATATCCGTTGTCTTGCGGATAGAAAAAAGGCTGCAATTGCAGCCTTTTTTGACCTGAAGTGAATGTTACCACTTTTTCTTCTCGCCGAAGAGTGCTTCCATGTCATTGTCACGCTCTTTGTCAGCAATCTGCTGCATTTCGGCATCGCTTTTATCTTGGCGCTTTTTATCTAAGTCACCTAACATCTCTTCAAGCTTTTGTTTCGCTTGAATAGAATAAGGATCGCTCTTAGTGCTCAAAGCATCGATACCTTTACGCAGCAGTTGAAGCGCGGTGCCTGGTTGGCCACGAGAGATAGAGTCGTTTGCTCTTTTGATGACATTTTCAATGTTGATGCGAATTTGCATCGTTTCCAAGCGCGCATTTTCGGTGACGTAGGTCTGGGTATCCAATCGGCCTTTGTTGTGCTCGTTACGGATAGTGTCGCGAAGTCGTTTAACCAGCTTAAGCATGACGATAGCTTGTTTATCACTACTCGGCATCTTGAAAGTGGTACTCTCGCCTGTAGGGCCATTCTCTTTTAGCTGCGTAATCTGCTGCTTCATATTTTCGATACGTTGAGCAAGTTGCTTGTTCTTCGGATCCAGCTCATGCATGCTCTCTAGCGCGTCAAGAATACGATTGTTTAGACACAACAACAGCTCTTTACTAAAAGGGATATGGTGCGCATGACCAATCAACTCTTCAGTACCATCTATCAAGGCTACATATCGTGCTGATTCCTGCCTTTTTGCGGTTTCAACTTTAACCTTATATTGCAACATAATGTTATAGCCTAGGATTAACACCAGTAGGATGGCTACCAAAGCGATTATTAAACCAATATTCATATCTTTGCGTCTGCTTTACTTTTCTGCGGCTAGCGTTAAAGAATACATGAATCTTATCTTACTCGGCACCTTATTTGTTTGATTATTTTGTCTCTCCCACGTTTTAGTTACTGATAGAAGTCACATCATAGAACTTCGGTCATTTATTGGCTCAACTTTGTGCATATTGTTTCTTGCTTGAAGATTATTAGTATGTGATTGAGGTATAAGTTAGAAATTGCTGTTCATTTCGATTTGAACGCGTTATAACTAATTATTATATCGCTCGCTTGAGTGGCCAATAAACTCTCTCATGAATAAGTAAGGGATTACGATGAAACTGCAGCAGCTGAAGTATATTGTTGAGGTTGTAAACCATAATCTGAATGTATCTGCAACGGCGGAAAGCTTATATACCTCTCAGCCAGGTATCAGTAAACAGGTTCGGTTGCTGGAAGACGAGTTAGGCATTCAGATTTTTGAACGTAGCGGTAAGCACTTAACGCAAGTGACGCCAGCTGGAGAAGAAATTGTACGTATCTCTCAAGAAATTCTCGCTCGTGTAGAAAGTATCAAAGCGGTGGCTGGAGAGCACACCCATCCAGAAATGGGGACGCTGAATATCACCACGACACATACGCAGGCTCGTTATGCACTGCCAGATGTCATCAAAGGTTTTACTTCTCGTTATCCAAAAGTGTCGTTACACATGCACCAAGGTACACCGTCACAAATGTCTGAGGCGATAGCTAAAGGCACAGCGAATTTTGCGATTGCGACAGAAGCGCTTCACTTATATCAAGATGCCATCATGCTGCCTTGTTATCACTGGAATCGTTCAATAGTTGTGCCTAAAGATCACCCACTAGCGAAGAAAGACAAAGTAACGATCAGTGATCTTGCCGCTTACCCATTAGTCACTTACGTGTTCGGTTTTACTGGCCGTTCAGAGCTGGATACAGCATTCAACCGCGAAGGTTTAACCCCGCGAGTGGTGTTCACGGCAACTGATGCAGACGTCATTAAAACTTACGTTCGTATGGGTATTGGTGTGGGTGTGATTGCAAGCATGGCTGTGGATGAAGAGCAGGACGGTGACTTGGTTGCAATAGATGCGAGCCATTTGTTTGGCGCGAGCACCACGAGCATCGGCTTCCGCCGTGGTACATTCTTACGCTCTTACATGTTCGATTTTATGGAGCGTTTTGCACCGCACTTAACGCGTCCAGTGGTTGAGCAGGCGATTTCGTTGAAGTCTAATGCAGAAATCGAAGAGATGTTTAAAGACATCGATCTTCCGGTCAGATAACACTTCATTGATGTTTCGATTCCCTCTACAATGCGCTCGTTGTAGGGGGAGCTATGAAAACGCAATTTCAATTTATTAATGACTGCTTAATCGAAAACCAATCTTTGTGGCGATTCGAGCCTTTTAAAAGCAGCATTCGCACTTCATTACCTTGGCAGGAGCAACATCCTCGGCTGTGCCAATGGCTAGCGTCTCTTACTCCCTCTCAAATCGAAGAATACAAAGCAGCACCAGAACTCGCGTTAAAAGCACTTAGTCCGTTTTTGCCTGAGCTTGAACAACTCGCAGAACTGACTCATTTAGAGCTTTTGTCGTTAAACGGCTTGGAACTCGCTCGTGGTTTAGATAAGGGTATTCCGGGACGTAAGTTGGAGCAAATTAGCTCGATGGGTGAAGCTGCAATTCAACAACACTGTGGCGAAGAATGGCTAGAATGGTGCTCAGGTAAAGGTTACTTGGGGCGAATCCTGACCACGCAAACCGATCAGCCTGTAACCAGCTTTGAATACCAACAAGCACTGTGCGATTCGGGACAACAAGCAGCCAATGAACATCATTGGAAGATGACGTTTATTCAAGGCGACGCGTTTGATAGCAAAGCGAAAGCCGTGTTTAAGCCAACGCAACACGCAGTAGCACTGCATGCGTGCGGTGACCTTCACGTTCGTCTAATGCAGTACGGCAGTGAAAATGGGATTGCTGCGATGACCATATCACCTTGTTGTTACCACTTGATTCAGTCGGAACAATACCAGCCGATGTCGGAATTGGGCAGGGCTTCTTCTCTCTCATTGTCTAAGCAAGAACTGCGTATCCCATTACAACAAACGGTGACGGGAGGAGAGCGCGTGCGTCGTCATCGTCAGCAGGAAATGATGTTTCGTCTTGGGTTTGATTTGATCACGCGACAAGCTTTGGGAATGGCAGAGTATCAGCCTGTGCCGAGTATCCGTAAGTCGCAATTAAGTGATGGTTTTGAATCGTTCTGTCGCTGGGCAGCGGAGCAAAAAGGCATTGTTCTTCCTCAAGAAATCGATTTCTCTCATTTTGAAAAGTTAAGCGAACAACGCTTCTGGCAAATGGAGAGAATGAGCTTAGTGCAACTTGTTTTTCAACGTCCGTTGGAGATTTGGCTCGCATTAGACAAAGTGCTTTATCTTGAAGAACGTGGTTACCGTGTTAGATTGTCAGAGTTTTGCCCTAAATCGGTCACGCCTAGAAATATTTTAATTTGTGCATATAAGATTTAGTTATTCTTTATAGCCAAACGCTCTATATGAAAAAGCCCACTTCAGTGTGGGCTTTTGTAAACAAAACGTGACAAGTTATGTGTTATTTTGTCATTAATTGAACATAGCAATAGCTTGAGTTGGTTCAACGTATTCCAAGTCAAAGCTTTCTGCTACTTCTTTACATGTTACTTTTCCGTGAATAACGTTTAGACCTTCAAGGAAGCCTTTGTCTTCTAGAAGTGCTTCGCGGTAGCCTTTATTTGCTAACTTCACGATGTATGGAAGTGTAGCGTTGTTGAGTGCAAATGTTGAAGTGCGAGCAACTGCGCCAGGCATATTTGCTACACAGTAGTGAACCACTTCATCAACGATGTAAGTTGGATCTGCGTGAGTTGTCGCGTGTGACGTTTCGAAACAACCGCCTTGGTCAATTGCCACGTCAACCACTGCTGCACCAGGCTTCATCTTAGCAATGTGCTCTTTAGTGACCAGTTTAGGTGCTGCTGCGCCAGGAATTAGAACGGCACCGATAACAAGGTCCGCTTCTAGAACATGCTTCTCGATAGCGTCTTCAGTAGAATAAACCACTTTTGCGCGACCTTGGAATTCTTCGTCAAGCTTACGAAGTGTGTCTACGTTACGGTCTAGAATGGTGACGTCAGCGCGAAGGCCAACCGCCATACGAGCAGCGTTTGCACCAACAACGCCACCACCAACGATAACGACTTTTGCAGGTTCAACACCAGGTACGCCGCCTAGGAGCAGACCACGACCGCCGTGCGATTTTTCCAACGTTTGCGCGCCAGCTTGGATAGACATCCGACCTGCCACTTCTGACATTGGTGCTAACAGTGGCAAACGACCCATATTATCTGTTACAGTCTCATAGGCTATACAGACAGCTTTGCTCTTGATTAGCTCATCAGTTTGTGGAAAATCTGGTGCTAGGTGTAAATAAGTAAATAAAATTTGCCCTTCGCGGAGCATTGCTCTCTCTACTGCTTGGGGTTCTTTTACTTTTACAATCATGTCTGCTTGCGCAAATACGTCAGCAGCATGAGGGAGAATGGATGCGCCGACAGCGATGTAATCATCGTCTGAAAAACCAATGCCGGCACCTGCATTGGTCTCAACTAAAACTTGGTGACCATGTGAGATGAGTTCTCTCACGCTAGCTGGGATCATACCAACACGATATTCGTGATTCTTGATTTCCTTAGGTACGCCAATGATCATCCTGTATCCTCTTTCTATAATGGTTGTATTAACTGTTAGTAGGGTGTTATTGTCGAATTAATAACTAGTATAGTTATAGATTTGTAAAATTTGGCACCAAATATTAAAAAGTTGTAGTATATTTTTTTGCAAGGAAGTAATAAGGTGGAATAAAAAATGGCAGACAACTATAAAAAGCCGTCCAAGGAACTAGACCGTATCGACCGCAACATTCTTAATGAGCTGCAGAAAGACGGTCGTATTTCAAACGTTGAGCTTTCAAAACGTGTGGGACTTTCTCCAACGCCATGTTTGGAGCGTGTGCGTCGCTTAGAGCGTCAGGGTTATATCACAGGGTATACTGCATTATTGAATCCGCAGTTCCTGGATGCATCACTATTAGTATTCGTTGAGATTACGCTAAACCGTGGTGCGCCGGATGTGTTTGAGCAGTTTAACTCAGCTGTTCAAAAGCTAGACGACATACAAGAGTGTCATCTTGTTTCAGGTGACTTTGACTATCTTCTTAAAACCCGTGTATCAGATATGGGTGCTTACCGCCGACTATTGGGCGATACGTTACTACGTCTACCTGGCGTAAATGACACTCGCACATACGTTGTTATGGAAGAAGTGAAACAATCTAACCAGCTTGTGATCAAAACTCGTTAATTTCTTGCAAAGAAAGCGGTATATGCTTCCGCTTTCGCCAGAGAGTAATTGGGTTTTTCTCCTTGATATGGTTAAATCAATTTACCGAGCGGCTTGATGCCGCTCGGAATGTTTTGCAATTTCCTATTTCATTTCCATATTCAAGTTGATTTATGTTCAAAGAGAACGCAAAGAAAGTCGAAACCATTATCAAAACCAGTGAAGAGCCCCAGTCTTCACGCTTAAATGGCTTCCAACGCTTAAAAGAGTGCTGCTTTATCGTTGGCGTTCTTAGCTCGGTATTGCTTGCGGTTGCACTATTTACCTTCAGTCCGGCCGATCCTTCTTGGTCCCAAACCGCATGGGGAGGGGATATCGATAATGCTGGTGGCCTTTTCGGCGCTTGGCTAGCCGATACTCTATTCTTCACATTTGGCTCTCTCGCTTACCCAATCCCTTTCTTGCTAGCGGCGGCTGCATGGGTGATTTGCCGTAAACGAGGAGAAGATGAGCCCATTGATTTCATGCTATGGGGTACAAGGCTGCTCGGTCTGGTCGTCCTTATTATGACCAGTTGCGGTCTTGCCGATATTAATTTTGATGACATTTGGTATTTTTCATCCGGAGGTGTGGTCGGGGATGTGTTGTCTAGTCTCGCTTTACCTACATTGAATGTACTCGGTACCACATTGGTATTGCTGTTCTTGTGGGGAGCGGGCTTTACGCTCTTCACTGGCATCTCATGGCTTAACATCGTGGAATGGCTTGGTGATCGTGCGTTAGCATTAATTGCCGCGCTTGCAAATAAGGCAAGAGGTTCAGAGCAGGAAGTTTTAGAACCTCAGCTTGATGAGTTTGTAGAAGACAAAGTCTCTACACCTAAACACAATGTAGACCATGAAATTGATGATGAGCCGCTTCCTCATTTAACGGCGTACGATGTCGATGAACCGAAAGAGCCGGCGCCAGCGCATGAGTATCCTATTTATATGCCGCAAGCGAAACCTGATAAGCTTGCGGAACAGGCGATGGTAGAACCGACGCCACCACAACGCAAGGTTACGGTTAATGCTGCGCCAGTTTATTCTGAACTTGAGCCTCAAATACAACCTATCCATACGGTTAACACTGATAACGTTGATCCGCTCTTGGAACGCACCAAGCAACTGAATGTTACGATAGAAGAGCTTGAAGCAGCGGCGCAACAAGCAGATGACTGGGGAACTGAAGAACAGGCTGCCCCATCATTTGCAGACACTTATTCTTCCTATGTCGAGCAACATACAGCTACAGAAGAACCGATCAGTGTTGAACCAGATTATGCGGAGTACGAACAATTTGAAGCAGAGCAAGTACAGCAGCCAAGTATTGAGCATCCTGTACATGAAGAGCCTGCAATTGATTCTGCTGTATTAGATAGCATCACGGCGCAAACGGAATCGAGCCAACATATTGAGCCTACGATCTCTGACTTTGATGTGTTAGATGATGAAGACGAAGTGGAGTCTCAGCCTGCACAGCAAGCACAGCCAACAACGCCTCATCAGCAAGTTGCAACACCTTCAACAACATTTGAACCTGCACCTCAAAAAGTGGAGGTAGAAGAGGTCCAAGACAACGACCAAGACGTTACCGCATTCCAAGATATGGTTTCCAATGCGCAAGCCAAAGTCGCTGCAACACAGAACCCATTTTTGGTACAGAAAGAAGAAAACTTGCCAGTTCCGGAAGAGCCACTCCCAACGCTCGAGTTGCTTTATCATCCAGAAAAACGTGAAAACTTTATCGACCGTGATGCGTTAGAGCAGGTCGCTCGATTGGTAGAGAGCAAACTCGCTGACTACAAAATCAAAGCCGATGTGGTTGGTATTTATCCTGGTCCAGTGATCACTCGTTTTGAGCTTGATTTGGCGCCGGGGGTGAAAGTAAGTCGTATTTCTGGTCTTTCAACTGACTTAGCGCGTGCATTGTCTGCGATGGCGGTACGTGTTGTGGAAGTAATCCCTGGCAAGCCTTACATCGGTTTGGAACTGCCAAACATGAGTCGTCAGACGGTCTATTTATCTGATGTCATCAGTAGCCCTCAGTTTGAGCAAGCAACGTCACCAACAACGGTTGTGTTAGGTCAAGACATTGCGGGCGAAGCTGTGGTGGCAGATCTTGCGAAGATGCCTCACGTGCTAGTAGCAGGTACAACAGGTTCTGGTAAGTCGGTGGGTGTGAACGTGATGATTTTGAGCATGCTGTATAAAGCAGGCCCAGAAGATGTACGCTTCATCATGATTGACCCGAAAATGCTAGAGCTTTCTATTTATGAAGGTATCCCTCATCTTCTTTCTGAAGTTGTGACTGATATGAAAGACGCATCAAACGCTCTACGTTGGTGTGTGGGCGAGATGGAACGTCGTTACAAATTGATGTCGGCATTAGGTGTACGTAATGTGAAGGGCTTCAACGAAAAATTGAAGATGGCAGCAGAAGCGGGCCACCCAATCCATGACCCGTTCTGGCAGGAAGGCGACAGCATGGATACTGAACCGCCATTGCTAGAAAAGCTGCCTTACATCGTCGTTGTTGTTGACGAATTTGCTGACCTTATGATGGTGGTAGGTAAGAAAGTTGAAGAACTGATTGCTCGCTTGGCGCAAAAAGCGCGCGCGGCAGGTATTCACTTAATTCTTGCGACTCAGCGTCCATCGGTTGATGTTATTACCGGTCTAATTAAAGCGAACATTCCAACTCGTGTTGCGTTTACGGTATCGACTAAAACGGACTCTCGTACAATCCTAGATCAAGGCGGCGCAGAATCACTACTTGGTATGGGTGATATGTTGTATCTACCGCCGGGATCAAGTCATACAACTCGTGTTCACGGTGCATTTGCATCAGATGATGATGTTCATGCTGTTGTAAACAACTGGAAAGCGCGTGGTAAACCGAGCTACATTGAAGAGATCATCAGTGGAGATCAAACTCCAGAAAGTCTATTGCCAGGTGAGCAAATGGAAGCGGATGAAGATGTAGACCCACTCTTCGATCAAGTTGTTGAGCACGTGGTTCAATCACGTCGAGGTTCGGTTTCCGGTGTTCAGCGCCGATTTAAGATAGGTTACAACCGTGCCGCCCGTATTGTAGAGCAGCTTGAAGCGCAGGGCATCGTAAGTGCTCCGGGTCATAACGGTAACCGTGAAGTACTGGCACCTGCGCCACCAAAAGATTAATGAACTTGTGTTACTCACCTCAGTCCAACTGAGGTGAGTGGTTCTAACAATAGGTATCTGAATGAAAAAACTATTTTCAGCGAAACTTTTCTCTGCGCTTGTTTTAAGCTTTTCTCTCTTCTCTACTGCACACGCCGCGTCTCCCAAAGATGAACTAAACAAACGCCTTTCTATGAATGATGGCTTTAGTGCGGATTTCTCTCAGCAGGTTATCAGCCCTGAAGGCGAAACGGTGATGGAAGGAGAAGGCACGGTTGAAATCGCTCGTCCAAGCCTGTTCCGTTGGAGCACAACATTCCCAGATGAAAACCTACTGGTTTCTGACGGTAAGACATTGTGGTACTACAGCCCATTCATCGAGCAAGTGAGTATCTACTGGCAAGAACAAGCAACAGAGCAAACGCCATTTGTTTTGCTAACGCGTAATCGCGCAAGTGATTGGGATAACTACAAGATTTCCCAAAAAGGTGATGAGTTCATCCTCATTCCTAGTGCAGTAGACTCCACACAAGGTCAATTCCAGATTAATATTGATGCTAAAGGTGTGGTGAAAGGTTTCAATGTGGTTGAACAAGACGGTCAAAAAGGTTTGTTCACCTTTAACAACGTGAAGCTGGGTAAACCAAAAGCAGACAGATTCACATTCACAATTCCAAAAGGTGTGGAAGTGGATGACCAAAGGAATTAATTGGTAGTGAGCAATTACACATTAGATTTCTCGGGGGACGAAGATTTTCGTCCCCTTGCTGCTCGTATGAGACCGGAAACGATTGAACAATACATCGGACAGCAGCACATTTTAGGTCCCGGTAAGCCACTGCGCCGTGCGCTAGAGGCGGGTCACATTCACTCGATGATCCTTTGGGGACCACCAGGCACAGGCAAAACGACATTAGCGGAAGTGGCTGCAAACTATGCCAATGCTGAAGTAGAGCGTGTGTCTGCGGTAACGTCTGGTGTGAAAGAAATCCGTGCTGCAATCGAGAAAGCACGTGAGAACAAAATGGCGGGCCGCCGCACCATCTTATTTGTGGATGAGGTGCATCGCTTCAACAAATCTCAACAAGACGCGTTTTTACCGCATATCGAAGATGGCACGGTTACCTTTATTGGTGCGACGACAGAAAACCCATCGTTTGAGTTAAACAACGCATTGCTGTCACGTGCACGTGTCTACAAGCTGACGTCTCTTGATAGAGATGAAATCTCACTGGCGCTGAACCAAGCGATCAGCGATAAAGAACGTGGCTTGGGCAATACACCTGCACACTTCGCTGATAACGTATTAGACCGCCTAGCAGAACTGGTAAACGGTGATGCTCGCATGTCTCTCAATTATCTTGAGCTGCTCTACGACATGGCAGAAGACAATGCGCAAGGTGAAAAAGAGATCACGCTTAAGTTGCTGGCTGAAGTGGCAGGGGAGAAAGTCTCTCGCTTCGATAACAAAGGTGATATCTGGTATGACTTAATCTCTGCGGTCCACAAATCCATTCGTGGCTCTAACCCAGATGCGGCGCTTTACTGGGCTGCACGTATGATTGCTGCGGGTTGTGATCCTCTTTATATTGCCCGTCGATTACTTGCGATAGCATCGGAAGATGTCGGCAATGCGGACCCTAGAGCCATGCAAGTGGCACTCTCCGCGTGGGACTGTTTTACACGCGTTGGTCCAGCAGAAGGTGAACGTGCGATTGCTCAAGCTATTGTTTATCTCGCGTGCGCTCCAAAGAGTAATGCCGTTTACGTTGCTTGGAAACAAGCGCTAACGGACGCTCATAACTTACCTGAATATGAAGTGCCGCATCACCTTCGAAATGCGCCAACCAGTTTGATGAAAGACATGGGTTATGGGGCTGAGTATCGTTATGCTCACGATGAGCCTGGTGCTTACGCAGCAGGTGAGCAATATTTGCCGCCTGAAATGGGCGATCGTAGGTACTATCAGCCGACAAATCGTGGTCTGGAGACCAAAATCGGCGAAAAGTTAGATTACTTGGCTACTTTAGACGCAAATAGCCCACAAAAGCGCTATGAAAAGTAGGCGTTTTTGGATACATTTGTTTAGTAAATTTTTTTAACGCGTACGCTTGGAAAGTGCGCGTGATTTCACAACAAAAAGCATAGGATTAACAATGCTGGATTCTAAATTACTTCGTACAGAGCTGGATGAAACAGCTGCTAAACTGGCGCGTCGTGGCTTTAAGCTAGACGTAGATACTATTCGTAAACTTGAAGAACAACGTAAGTCCATTCAAGTAGAAGTAGAAAATTTACAATCCACGCGTAACTCCATCTCCAAGCAAATCGGCCAAAAAATGGCGGCTGGCGACAAAGAAGGCGCAGAAGAGATCAAGAAACAAATCGGTACGCTAGGTAGCGATCTTGATGCGAAGAAAGTTGAACTTGAGCAAGTAATGGCTCAACTAGACGAATTCACGCGTTCTGTACCAAACATCCCAGCAGATGAAGTGCCAGATGGCAAAGATGAAAACGACAACGTTGAAATCTCTCGTTGGGGTGAGCCAAAGTCTTACGACTTCGAACTGAAAGATCACGTTGACCTAGGCGAAATGGGCGACGGTCTAGACTTCGCAAGTGCAGTTAAGATCACTGGCGCACGTTTCATCGTGATGAAAGGCCAATTTGCTCGTCTACACCGTGCAATCGCTCAGTTCATGCTGGATCTTCACACTGAAGAGCACGGCTACACAGAAATGTACGTACCTTACCTAGTAAACTCTGATAGCCTATTCGGTACTGGTCAGCTTCCTAAGTTTGGTAAAGATCTTTTCCACACTGAGCCGCTAGTAGAAAAAGTAAACGACGAAGAGCCACGTAAACTGTCTCTAATCCCTACTGCAGAAGTACCTGTAACGAACCTAGTTCGTGACACGATTTCTGACGAAGCGGATCTACCAATTAAGATGACAGCTCACACGCCATGTTTCCGTTCAGAAGCGGGTTCTTACGGTCGTGACACTCGTGGTCTGATTCGTATGCACCAGTTCGACAAAGTTGAGCTAGTACAAATCACTAAGCCAGAAGATTCAATGAACGCACTAGAAGAGCTAACAGGTCACGCTGAGAAAGTTCTACAACTTCTTGAGCTTCCTTACCGTAAAGTGGTTCTATGTACAGGTGACATGGGCTTCGGCGCTCGTAAGACTTACGACCTAGAAGTTTGGGTTCCTGCTCAAGAAACTTACCGTGAAATCTCTTCATGTTCTAACATGTGGGACTTCCAAGCTCGTCGTATGCAAGCGCGTTTCCGTCGTAAAGGCGAGAAGAAACCTGAGCTTGTACACACGCTAAACGGTTCTGGTCTTGCTGTAGGTCGTACAATGGTTGCTATCCTAGAAAACAACCAAGAAGCAGACGGCCGTATTGCAATCCCTACAGTACTTCAGAAGTACATGGCGGGCGCAACGCACATCGGTTAATTCATTAACCACTAGAACACCAAAACCCAGCCTTAGTGCTGGGTTTTTTGTTATCTGCGTCGAGTGAAAATACGTTGTTATGTAAATGTAGGATGAGGTATTGCATAGTTAGCCTAAATTATAAAAACCAGTCCCTAATGATATTTTTCTAAGCTTCATTGAGCATGACAAGCTCCTCCAAAATATTAAGAGGAGGTACTTTCATGGCTTCAATAAGAATAAGCGGCTCTGTTGGTTTAGGTGGTAAAAATGTGGATGCTGATATTCGTACGGTACAAAGGTCTATTAACCAATTGCTTGGTTCTTTAAAAGGAGTAAAGGAGCTTAAAGTGGATGGGAAACTAGGCTCTAGACCGGAAAACTCCAAGACTGTCGCCGCAATTAAAGCTTTTCAGAAAAACCTTGTTGGGATGGCTCGGCCAGATGGAAGGATAGATGTGAATGGAAGAAGCCATCGTAAGCTAAATGAGTATTTAAAACGAACGCCTGAGACCGCGGTGGCATATACGTTACCTTTGGTTGGCTCAAGAGATGCGTTGACGGACTTGGATTATCGCAAAGTAGCTGAAACTCTTGGATGCGAAGTCGCTGCTATTAAAGCTGTAGCGGAAGTTGAGAGCCGAGGAGAAGCCTACTTTAGCAATGGTAAGCCAAAGATTTTGTTTGAGGCTCATATATTTTCGAGACTCACTTCAAGAGCCTACGATAACAGTCATCCAAGTATTTCAAGTCGGCATTGGAATCGAAGTCTTTATGTTGGTGGTATCTCAGAATACGTACGTCTAAATAAAGCGATTGAACTGAATTCAAATGCAGCAATCCGCTCCGCATCTTGGGGACGTTTCCAAATTATGGGCTTTAATTTCAAGTTAGCTGGTCATGTTACCGCTGAATCCTTTGTTAAAGCTGTATTCGAGTCGGAGAAGAAACAACTTGAGGCTTTTGTTACGTTTATCCAAAAGTCTGGCTTAGGTGAGCATATAAGAGATAAAAATTGGGCTGCCTTTGCTCGTGGTTACAATGGTTCTGAGTATCAGAAAAATCAATACGACGTCAAATTAGAAAAGGCTTACAAAAAATATGCTTCGATTAAAAATGCTGCGTAACATTTCTTTGCTTGGACTTATTTTTAGTTCATCTGCTTGTGCTTTCAGCCACACTAATACTGCGCTATTTAAGTGTGATGCTTCACATCCTAACCGTCTAGAAATATCAATAGAAAACATAAACAGTCAGGTTCTACTGTCGGAGCTTAGCTTAGGGGGGAGCAGTATTGAAAGATCTTTAGTTATAAAGGACTTTAAATTAGACCAGTATCATCGAGCGTTGGTAGATGAGAAGTCACTGGAATTTAGTATTGGTGAGCGCGTCATATTGGTTAGTGAGTACTTTAGCGAGGAGTTTGATGAGGTTGAGAAGATACTCAGTGTTACTTTGAGAGAGCCTGAGCAAACGCAGTATTTTGAATGCGAGGAAGGGAGTATGAGTAACCTTGCATTGCTTTTCCATGAGAGCGCCGAATAATCGATTACAGAGTAATTATTACTAAAACGTAATAGTGTTTTCGTATTTACCTTAATTATCTTGTTATTTGTAATCGATATAATCATCCACCTTACCACGGTAAGTAGATTTTCTCATTCAAGTAACGAGGAGGGCTTATGGCCGTAGGGTGGGCAAACGACGATAGCGTCAGCCAACAAATTCAAAACACAATAGACGACGAGATTTCCCGTGTTCGTGGCAGTATCACAAAGGGTGAGAGCACCCATTACTGCGATGATTGTGGTGATGAGATCCCAGAAGCGCGTCGTCTTGCAATGAAAGGCGTTCGTTTGTGTATCGAATGTCAGTCAACAATCGAATTGGTATCTCAACGCCAAGCATTGTTCAATCGACGAGCGAGTAAAGACAGTCAACTTCGATAGCTTTACTGCTCTAATAAATAACGAGACGGTTTGAGTCTCATACTCAAACCGTTTTCGTATTGAATGGAACTATGAAGCGAAGCAGTCTTTACGTTGCAACGCTGCATCAATCGCGTTAACTAGCTTCTCAATATCTTCTGGCTTGCTGATGAACGGCGGCATCATATAAATCAGTTTGCCAAATGGACGAATCCACACTCCGTGTTCAACAAACAAGGCTTGGATGGTTTCCATATTCACAGGGCGAAGCGTCTCCACTACGCCAATAGCACCCAACCAACGGGTGTTTTTCACCAAGTCGTATTCTTCAAGTTTTGGTAGTAACTCAGAAAACAGCGTTTCAATTTGTTGGGTTTGTTGCTTCCAATCACCTTGCTCGATCAATTCCAAACTTGCAGTAGCTACGGCACAAGCGAGTGGATTCCCCATAAAGGTTGGACCGTGCATAAAACAACCAGCATCACCACCACAAACAGTGTCTGCTACGTGTTTGCTCGCGAGGGTCGCAGAGAGGGTCATGTAGCCGCCAGTAAGTGCTTTCCCGACACACAGAATGTCTGGTTGAATATCCGCATGTTCGCAGGCAAACAATTTACCTGTGCGTCCAAAACCGGTAGCGATCTCATCTGCAATCAATAACAGACCGTATTTGTCGCAAAGTCTACGCACGCCTTTGAGAAATTCTGGATGGTAGATACGCATGCCACCTGCGCCTTGAACGATAGGCTCAAGGATCACCGCAGCAAGTTCTTGATGGTGCGTCTCAATCTTGTGCTCGAAGTCGGTAAGGTCTTCTGGCTTCCATTCATCCCAATAACCACAAGTTGGTGACTCCGCAAAGATATGCTCAGGCAAAAAGCCTTTGTAGAGAGAGTGCATTGAGTTGTCAGGATCGGTGACCGACATCGCCGCAAACGTATCGCCGTGATAACCGTGTCGCAAAGTAAGAAACTTCGGTCGGCGTTCGCCTTTTGCATGCCAATATTGAAGTGCCATTTTTAAGCTGACTTCTACGGCAACAGAGCCTGAATCGGCAAGGAATACATGTTCAAGATTACTTGGTGCTAGGGATAGCAACTTCTTACACAAACTGATTGCTGGCTGGTGGGTAATCCCGCCAAACATCACGTGAGAGACCTTATCGATTTGCTGGTGAGCGGCTTGATTTAAGTGCGGATGGTTATAGCCGTGGATCGTCGACCACCAAGAAGACATGCCATCGACCAGCTCAGTACCATCTTCCAATTTAATGTGCACACCATTTGCCGATGCCACTGGGTAGCAGGTCAGAGGTGTCAATGTAGAAGTGTAAGGATGCCAGATATGCTGGCGGTCGAAGGCGAGATCCATGTGCGATTCCAATAATAATTGAGATTAAAAAACAGACAGATGTAAACTTTGTTCTTTTGCGTTGTGTTGACAGTTTATCGAGACTCAGTAGACTGTCAACACAACAACAAAAGTGACTAAAGGAATACACGTGGAAGTTCGTCATAACTGGACGCATGCTGAAGTGCGCGATCTCATGGAAAAACCATTCATGGATCTCCTATTCGAAGCGCAGCTTGTACATCGTCAATATCAACAAACCAACCATGTTCAAGTAAGCACGCTTCTGTCGATTAAGACAGGTGCTTGTCCAGAAGATTGTAAGTACTGTCCTCAGAGTGCTCGTTACACCACAGACATCGAAAAAGAGCGTCTGATGGAAGTAGAACGCGTACTCGATGCTGCGCAAAAAGCCAAAAATGCTGGTTCTACTCGATTCTGTATGGGCGCAGCATGGAAAAACCCGAAAGAGCGTGACATGCCACATTTGACCGACATGATCAAAGGCGTGAAGGGCATGGGTTTAGAAACGTGTATGACATTAGGCATGCTGACGCCAGATCAAGCAAAGCAATTGGCAACCGCAGGTCTGGATTACTACAACCACAACCTAGATACCTCACCTGAATTTTACGGCAACATCATTACCACACGTACTTACCAAGACCGTTTAGATACTTTGTCTCACGTTCGTGATGCTGGCATGAAGATTTGTTCCGGTGGCATCATCGGCATGGGTGAAAGTGCTAACGACCGAGCTGGTTTGTTGGTTGAATTGGCTAACTTACCGGTACACCCTGAAAGCGTTCCAATCAACATGCTCATGAAGGTAAAGGGGACACCACTGGAAGAAGTGGATGATGTTGAGCCTTTCGATTTCATTCGCCTGATTGCGATTGCACGAATCATGATGCCTCAATCAGCCGTTCGTTTATCCGCTGGCCGTGAAAACATGAACGAACAAATGCAAGCGCTGTGTTTTATGGCGGGTGCAAACTCCGTTTTCTATGGCTGCAAGCTTCTGACCACGCCAAACCCTTCTGAAGACAAAGACATGATGCTGTTCAACAAGCTCGGTATTAACAGCCAAGAGGTGTCTCAAAAGCCTGATGAAATCGAAGAAAACGAGTTACTCGATCGCGTCGTAGAGCGCGTTGCTGCCCGTCCGACAAAAGACGACCTTTTCTACGATGCCAGCGTTTAAATCTCGTATCGAGTCCGCCCTTGCTGAGCGTAAAACGCAAGGGTTGAATCGTTCTATGAATGTGGTGTTTGCCGGTAACCAGTCCGTTTTGGAACACGAAGGTAGACGCTACATTAATTTCTCAAGTAATGATTATTTGGGATTGGCTAATGACCAAGCGCTTGTTCGGGCTTGGCAGCAAGGTTTAAGCGTATATGGTAGTGGCAGTGGAGCATCACCGATGGTGACTGGCTTTAGTGCCGCGCACAGCAATTTAGAAGCCGCACTGACCGAATGGTTGGGTTACGACAGAGCAATTCTGTTTGGTTCTGGATTCAGTGCTAATCAAGCCTTGTTGTTCACCTTGTTGGAAAAATCAGACGTATTGATCCAAGACCGTTTGAACCATGCCTCACTGATGGAAGCGGGGGCGTTGTCACCAGCTAAGATGAAGCGCTTCAAACACAATGACATCGAGCACCTAAAGTCGCTGATTAATAGCGAAGACAACCATCTAGTTGTGACTGAAGGGGTATTCAGCATGGACGGCGACTGTGCGCCGCTTAGCGATATAGCTGAAGTCACTCGTAGTCATGATGCTTGGTTTGCTGTCGATGACGCTCATGGTATTGGCGTTCTTGGTCAATCCGGTGGTGGTTCTTGTGAGTTGGCAACGGTTAAACCCGAGATACTGATCGTTACTTTCGGCAAAGCGTTTGGTATGTCTGGCGCGGCTATTTTATGTGACCACGCAACGGGGGACTTTTTAACTCAGTTTGCTCGTCACCATGTGTATTCCACAGCGATGCCTCCGGCACAAGCCTATGCGCTAACGCATGCGGTTTCTATCGTTCAAGAGCAGTCTTGGCGACGTGAAAAGCTTTCAGAGCTTAGTGAAGTGTATCGAGACTGCCTCAGCGATCTGGAGGGCTTTGTTGAGACTCAGACTTCGATTAAGCCGTTTGTGATTGGTGAATCTGAACTGGCTTTGCAGGTTGCGAGCGCTTGTCGCCAAAACGGCATTTGGGTTACCGCTATTCGACCACCGACGGTGCCTAAAGGGACGTCTCGCCTTCGAATCACACTCACTGCCAATCACACCAACGAACAAGTTAAAACGCTTTCAATGGCATTGAAGCAAGCATTAGGAGCGCTGTAATGGATAATGCAACTACCGCATTAGCGCAAACGCTCGCGTTAGAGAGTTTCCATCAAGATAAAGACGCGATTGCCTCTTCGTTTGGTAAAGCAGCAGAAACATACGATAAACATGCGGCTTTTCAACGTGATGTCGGGCATCAGCTGCTTGATAAACTTCCTGAAAACTTGACGGGAAAACGTGTATTGGATTTAGGTTGTGGCACGGGTTATTTCTCCCAACTACTTCAACAACGCGGTGCGGAAGTAGTCTGCGGCGATATCTCTCAAGCCATGTTAGATAAAGCAGAGCAGCGTTGTGGTGCAGTACGAATGCACTACCAAGTTGCTGATGCTGAAAACTTACCATTTGACGATGATAGCTTCGATTATGTGTTTTCAAGTTTAGCGCTGCAATGGTGTACAGATTTAAGTTACCCACTAAAAGAAGTGCGCCGCGTGCTAAAAAATGGTGGGAAAGCGTGGTTCTCTACACTGGTTGATGGATCACTGTATGAGCTGCGTGCATCATGGGAAAAAATTGATGCATATCAACACGTCAATAACTTTCTAACGCTCAATCAGGTAAAAATTGCGTTAGCGCAATCTCGATGTGACAGCCATCAACTAGACTTGACCACCATCACAGTTTGGTACGACTCTGCATTTTCAGTTATGCGTGACCTCAAAGGTATAGGTGCAAATCACGTAAGCGGGCGCTCACACGGTTTAACTAGTCGCGAGACTTTGTTAAAAGTTGAGCATGCGTACCAAGCGTTTAAAAACGATCAAGGTCTTCTACCTGCAAGTTATCAGGTTTGTTTTGGAGTAATACATCTATGATTGATGCTTTTTTTATTGCTGGTACGGATACTGATGTTGGAAAGACGGTAGCGTCTAAAGCCATTTTGCAAGCGATCGCCGCAAAAGGACTAAACACTATTGGTTATAAGCCAGTGGCAGCAGGGAGTGACAAGACTGAAGCCGGATGGCGTAACTCTGATGCTTTACACTTACAAGACGCCGCAACACTCGATGTGGCCTATGATGATGTGAACCCATACGCTTTAGAGTTGCCTGCTTCTCCCCACATTGCAGCGAAGCATGAACATGTCGAAATAAGTTACGATGTTCTGAGTCAAAAACTGGCTCAACATAAGCAGCAAGCCGATGTTGTTCTCGTTGAAGGTGCTGGAGGCTGGCGTGTGCCAGTATCCGATACGGACTGTTTATCTACATGGGTAAAAGAAGAGCAGTTACCTGTTGTACTGGTGGTTGGCATTAAATTAGGCTGTTTGAGCCACGCTTTACTCACAGCAGAGAGTATTAAAGCGGATGGTTTGAATCTTGTTGGCTGGGTGGCAAACCGCGTCAACCCAGGCACAGAGCACTACGCTGACATTATCGAGATGCTAGAAGCACGTATCGATGCACCTAAGCTTGGGGAAATTCCATATATTCCAAGTGCTAAACGTAAAGAGCTAGGCAAGTACATTAATGTAGAGCCGTTGCTAAACACTGACTAATGGTGTTTAGGGTAAAAGACTAAAAAACCAAAGGGCTGCGCAATGCAGCCCTTTCTTGTTGGTGTAACCTAAAAAGTCAGATTACTTATCTTGGCTGAGCCCCATCAATGCTTGTTGTGTTTCTGCAACACGCTGAGACATATGATGATCGGTTGAAATACCAAGTTGTTGCTTTGCCTCGTCCTCTGAGATGCCTAGGTGACAACGCAGTAAATCAATAGCCATTTGATAGTCGTTAGTTTCTACCATGGTTTTTCCCTCAATACATGGAGTTTTTGAGCTCACCCAATGCACTTTTTGCAATGTACTTAGAGTGGCTCTGTTTTGTTCATCTCATTCGAATTTAGCATGTCCATGTAGCCGCACAATAAGACCAAAGTCTATAGCAGAGCTAACGGACTGTTTTTGGTCTATTAAAAAATTTCTAGCTAAGTTGCTAAGAGGTGATAGATTTAACACCAAGATCATCTATCAATAGATGATGGGTAGCTCAGAGCTTATTTTATCATTTTGATAAATGTATATGAACGGAGGTTCCGGCTCCTACCAAAGCATGTTTTGAAATCGCTTGAATCAAATATTTCAGTCCCGAAAACAAATGTTGCAATTTATTGCTTAACCTTGTTTTTATCGCGGATAGACTATATCTATAACGCACGGAACATGAAAATCAACGGAATTGGCTTTTATAGCGATTACCATTTGTTCCTTATAACAATCCGTTTTAAAAAAACGATAAGCTTCCTCGGAGAAAAGTAATGAAGCGAATTATGTTATTCCTAGCAACTAACCTAGCTGTCGTGCTAGTGCTTAGTGTTGTTCTGAATATTGTTTACGCTGTAACTGGAATGCAACCAGGCAGTCTGTCAGGTTTACTTGTAATGGCTGCTGTATTCGGTTTTGGTGGCGCATTTATTTCGTTGATGATGTCAAAGGGTATGGCGCTACGCTCGGTTGGTGGTATGGTCATTGAAAGCCCGCGCAACGAAACGGAGCATTGGTTAGTCGAAACTGTGGGTCGTCAAGCTCAACAAGTGGGTATTGGTATGCCAACGGTGGCTATTTATGATTCACCAGATATCAATGCATTTGCGACAGGTGCAAAACGAGATGACTCTCTTGTCGCCGTTTCTACTGGTCTTTTACACAATATGACTCGTGATGAGGCAGAGGCAGTACTTGCACACGAAGTGAGCCATATTGCAAATGGTGATATGGTCACGATGACGTTGATGCAAGGTGTCGTGAACACGTTTGTTATCTTCCTATCACGCTTTATTGCCAATATCGTGGCATCGAACGATGATGAAGAAGGCCAAGGTACAAATATGATGGTTTACTTTGGCGTATCCATGGTGCTTGAACTGGTATTTGGTTTCCTAGCTAGCTTCTTGACTATGTGGTACAGCCGTCATCGCGAATTCCACGCGGACGCAGGTGCTGCGCGCCTCGTTGGCAAAGAAAAAATGATTGCGGCTCTAGAGCGTTTGAAGGTGAGTCATGAATCTCAACTGGATGGCACCATGATGGCGTTTGGTATCAATGGCAAGCAGTCGCTGACTGAGCTATTAATGAGCCACCCTCCGCTAGATAAACGTATTGCAGCGTTGCGAGGCCAGCAATACTAATTGTTCCTACTTAAATAATTGTTAATCTGCTGAAAAGGCTTGGTTTTGACCAAGCCTTTTTTTTCGCCGATTGATCGCGTGCGAACTTCATCACGTACTACTTACAGAAATAAAGTTATACAAAATTATTTTTGTACAACTTTGGTGGAATGAACTATCTTGTACATATAATAATTTTGTACAACTTAATGGGCGTGTAGGAGTAAAAAATGGACATACAGTCTGTTGGCAATATCTATCAAAAGCTCAACAAAGCGAACTTACATCTGCTTAAGGATATATATCACCAAGATGTAGTATTTGAGGACGCAGCGCATCGTTTAGAAGGATGGCCAGCACTTTCGGATTATTTCACCTCATTATATGCCAACGTCATCAGTTGTGACTTTGTAATCCATGAGCATCAACAAGTCGGAGATACAGGCTTCCTAACTTGGACAATGGACCTTCAGCATCCCAAACTTCAGAAGGGTGCGCCTATTCTCGTCAATGGTGTTTCGCACCTCAAATTTAGCGAAGGTCAGGTCATTTATCACCGAGACTATTTTGATCTCGGAGAGATGCTCTATGAGCATTTACCGTTACTTGGTTCAGTCGTTAAAACCATCAAGCAGAGGTTAGGACAATGAACAACACCATCTTGATCACAGGCGCCACCTCCGGAATAGGAAGACAGCTTGCGCTAGATTACGCGAACTCAGAATGGAATGTGATTGCTTGTGGTCGGAATCAAGATGTTCTTGCAGAACTGGAGGCAGTTTCTTCCAAAATTCATACATTGCAGTTTGACGTGACAAATTATGAGGAAACTCAGCAGGCGCTCTCTAATTTGCCCTTTACGCCAAACACATGGGTTTTTAACGCAGGCGATTGTGAGTACATGGATGAGGGAGTGGTCGACGCGAAACTCATGGCGCGTGTGATGAACGTAAATGTTGTCGGTGTTGCCAACTGCGTTGAAGGCTGCCAAGTGCATTTAGAGAGAGGGCACCGCATTGTTATTGTTGGCTCTATCGCATCAGAAGTGGCACTGCCTCGTGCTGAAGCTTACGGCGCATCCAAAGCGGCAGTCAGTTATTTTGCACGCACGCTCGCCGTCGACTTGAAAAAGAAAGGGATCAATGTGGTAACGGTGTTTCCTGGTTTTGTTGAAACGCCGTTGACTGACAAAAACGACTTCGAAATGCCAATGATCATTTCTACTCAGCAAGCGTCGGACTCTATCAGGAAGCAGTTAGCCGCCAACAAGACCTATATCTATTTCCCAGCGAGATTTACCAGTATTTTACGTTTTATCTCGTTACTTCCATACAGTTGGCAAGCTCGCCTAACTGCTAAACTCGTATCATAAGAAGGAATAAAAATGAAAACAGCAGGAAGAAAGAAGATAGCGATTGTGGGAACGGGAATCTCTGGCCTTACTTGTGGTTATTACTTGCATAAAGAACATGATGTAACGCTGTTTGAAGCGAACGATTACATCGGTGGCCATACTGCAACCGTTGATGTGAGCCTTGATGGTAAAGAATACGCGATAGATACTGGGTTCATCGTCTATAACGACCGTACGTACCCTAATTTCATTAAAATGATGAGCGAGATTGGCGTTGAAGGTCTGCCTACTCAAATGAGCTTCAGTGTCAGAAACGATGGGAACGGACTAGAGTACAACGGCCACACAGTGTCGACATTGTTTGCTCAAAAACGCAACTGGGCAAACCCCAAATTTTATCGATTTATCTTCGAGATACTTCGTTTCAATAAACTTGCCAAGCGCTTCGCTAGCGAGCAATCCTCGCACTCTCAGACGTTAGGTGAGTTCCTTGACGAACACAAATTCAGTGCTTTCTTTACCGATAACTACATTTTACCGATGGGTGCTGCGATTTGGTCGTCGACTTTAGCTGACATGCGCGCATTCCCTCTTATGTTCTTCTTACGTTTCTTCCTCAACCACGGTCTGCTAGATGTGACTAACCGACCGCAATGGTATGTGATTAAAGGTGGTTCACGTTCATACATTCCACCATTGACCAAAGGCTTTGCCGAGAATATTCGTCTTAATAGTCCTGTCGAAAAAGTGGTTCGCAACGAAAAAGGGGTTGGCGTTCAAGTTCGCGGAGAAACGCATTGGTTTGATGACGTTATCTTTGCTTGTCACAGTGATCAAGCAATGAGAATGCTAGAGGATATCAGCCCAATTGAGCAGGAAATCTTGGGGGATATGACATACCAAGCAAATGAAGTTGTTCTTCATACCGACTCTGCCGTATTACCAAAACGTAAGGCAGCATGGGCATCATGGAACTACCTATTGGAAGGCAGTGAAGAGGAACAGCAACGCCTCCCTTCGCTCACTTATAACATGAACATTCTTCAGCATATTCAATCAGAACACACGTTTTGTGTAACGTTGAACAGTACTGAGCAAATTAACTCAAATAAAGTCTTGCGTTCGTTCACTTATCATCATCCAGTATTCACCACTGAGTCTATTGCAGCGCAGCAGCGCAAAAATGAGATACAGGGTAAACAAAGTACCTGGTTCTGCGGCGCTTATTGGTACAACGGTTTTCATGAAGATGGCGTGCGTAGCGCGCTTGATGTTGTGAAAGAACTAGAAGAAAAGTACCGCGAACAAAATGTGGTTCCTTTCGAAAAAGGCGCAGCGTGATATGGATAGCCAAATGAACAGCCGATTGTTTATAGGCAACGTTCGTCACCGTCGATTCACGCCTGTGAATCATGAGTTGAACTACTCTTTATTTATGCCCGCCATCGATGTAGACGAGATCGATGCTTTAGAGAAAAAAGTATGGGGTTTTGGTTCGCGTTGGTGGCATTGGGCTCGCTTCAAGCGCAGTGATTACATTGGTGAAGGTAGCGTCAAGTCGGCAGTGCACAGCAAAATTGAAGAACTGACAGGTGTTCGCTGTACCGGCAAGGTAATCGCAGTCTGTCACTTGCGTTATCTAGGACTTTATTTCAGTCCCGTTAATTTCTACTACGTTTATAACAAGGAAGGAGAATGGAAGTATCTCCTCGCAGAGGTGAGTAACACTCCTTGGAATGAACGACATTACTACGTGGTGTCAGCAGATAAAGAAGAAGAAAAGTTTGGTTGGGAACAAGATAAAGCATTCCATGTTTCACCATTCAACCCGATTGACCAACTCTACCGCTGGAGAATTAAACCTTTGACAGACAAGTTGAATATTCATCTTGAATGTCACAAAGGAGAGAAACACTTTGATGCCACCATGGTTATGAAAGCCAAGCCACTTTCAAGCAAAACCTTATTGAGGTGTTTGATCGTTACACCAATACAAACGGTAAAAGTAATGGTTGGTATTTATTGGCACGCATTAAAACTTTGGGTGAAAGGCGCACCTTTTTATTCTCATCCTAAATATTCAACGCATGAAGAAATAGAAGCCGATACTGAAAAAACAGACAAAAAAAATAAAAAGCACAAGGAGAATTCTGCATGTTAAATACTAGTTCTATGACATTGCCGCGTAAATTGACGACAACGCAAAAAGCGGCTCGCGGAGTTATTTTTCAATGTCTGCAAAAAATGGAAATCGGCTGCTTAACAGTTATTGAAAGTTTTAAGACGGAAACGACAGAGCGAAGCGAGCGTTTTAGTGCGCCAAATGGGGAGTACAGTGGTCAACCTGTTGTCGCTACTATAGAGGTAAAACATCCAGGCTTTTATTCACGGATCTTGCAGGGCGGCAGTATTGCTGCTGGTGAGGCTTATATGGATGGGTGGTGGGATAGCCCCGATTTAACCTCATTAATGAAACTGATGGCCCTTAACATGCGTGCTCTAGATAAACTCGAAGAGCAAGGCAGTTGGTTGACTAAAATACTGTACAAGTTCAGTCATTGGTCAAACAGAAACTCTGAAGAGAACTCACGTAAAAATATCCATGCGCATTACGACTTGGGTAACAACCTATACGAAGCGTTCCTTGACACCAATATGCTGTACTCGTCGGCGCTTTACAATCATGCGGACGACTCTCTAGAGCAGGCTCAAATCAACAAAATGGATCGTCTATGTCAGCAACTTGAGCTGAAGCCCACTGATCATGTTGTTGAAATTGGCACTGGGTGGGGCGCTATGGCGATTTACATGGCCGAACAATACGGCTGTCAGGTCACCACAACAACGATATCTGAAGAGCAACACGCGTACGCGGAGCAAAAAATCAAAGAGCGTGGCTTAGAAGATAAAATCACACTACTCAAAGAAGATTACCGTAACTTAACCGGCACTTATGACAAGCTCGTTTCTATTGAAATGATTGAAGCTGTGGGCAAACAATTCCTGCCTTCGTACATTAAGGTCTGTGAGTCTTTATTGAAGACTGGTGGCTTGATGGCGATTCAAGCGATTACGATTGCCGATCAGCGTTACGATTACTACAGTAACAACGTCGACTTTATCCAAAAGTACATTTTCCCGGGTGGTTTTTTACCGTCGGTAACCTCACTAACCCAAGCAACAACAAAGTACAGTGACTTAGTGACGCGAGACTTGTTCGATATTGGTTTGGACTACGCCAAGACGCTGAACGAATGGCACTTACGTTTTAATCGAGCAGAGAATGAAGTGCGCTCGTTTGGCTACGACGACCGCTTTGTGCGTATGTGGCGCTACTATTTGAGCTACTGTGAAGGTGGCTTTTTGGCTCGCACGATCAGTGCCGTTCACATGACGTTTCAACGCCCGTAGTTCGTTATGAAGGTGTTTCTTGCTTCGACATGGTTCCAACTCTGCTGGTTTGCAGCGGTGCTTGGAACCTATCAATGGCAATGGGTGACGTTATTCCTTACTTTGGCAACCCTACTATATTGTTTGAAAACTGACGCATCTTCGCTCAAAAGTATTGGTGTTATCGCCACGATTGGTCTCGTGCTTGATACATTAAATCAGCAATTTTCAATTTTCATGTTTGCCACTCAATGGTTACCCCTTTGGCTTTTGTGCCTTTGGATTCTGTTCGCCTGGTATGCCTATCAACTCAAGTCAATTTTGTACCGTTTCCCAAAAACCTACGTATCAATAGTAGGCGGACTCGGAGGAACAGCGAGCTACTTTGCTGGCTATAAGCTCCAAGCCGTTGAATTTGGATTTAGCACTGGCGCTACACTGGCAATGTTGTTTGTCGAATGGTGCGTCATGATGCTCTTGATACTCAAGGTGTACGGAAATGAAAAGCTTGAAGAGAGACTTAACTCAGAGACTGACTAGGCTGCTTGCGTTGGTAATAGTAACTGGCTCTTTTGCTCTGCAAGCTCAACCTGTTGGAAACAGCGAAGCTGCTAGCAACATTGCGAATTGGAAGGGATGGAAAACTGTTGGAGAAGCCCAACTTACTTGGTTCATCTTCGATATTTATCACTCAAGATTAAAAGCGCCTGATGGAAAGTTCATCGTAAGCGATGACGTATCGCCACATCCCCTTGCGTTGGAAATTAATTACAAGAGAGACATCAGTAAGCAACAGCTGCTTGATGTGACGGATGAGCAGTGGGCGAAATTGGGTTTTACGGACTCATATCGAAAAGCTTGGATCAGCGAGCTCGATCGTATGTTTCCTGATATTCAAAAAGGTGACGAGCTTACTTATCTAACAGATGGAAAATCTGGTCAGCTTTTTTATAAGCGGGTTGGGGACGTGCAAGTAAAGAACGTTGGCATCATTGAAGACGAACGAATGAACGATGCATTTTTGGCTATATGGTTATCACCCAACACAGAATTTCCGAAACTCCGAAAACAATTGATAGGGCAGGTTAGATAGTGTTTAAACGAATTTTTAAATCAGCGACTTTAGTGGCAGCTGTTTTTCTTTCGGCATGTTCCGCAGACATTGATAATTACCGCTCTTCTAAACCGACTTTTGACGTATTCGGTTATTTCGAAGGCGACATAAAGGCGTGGGGGATGGTGCAAGACTATACCGGACAGCAAACGCGTCGCTTTGAAGTCGATATAGTGGGTACTGTAGCGGGTGATACGCTGACGCTGGTGGAAGACTTCGTGTTTGATGACGGAGAGGTGGACCAGCGAATTTGGGTTATCACTAGATTAGAAGACGGTCGTTATGAAGGTAAGGCAGACGATATTATAGGTGTGGCAACAGGGGAAGAGCAGGGCAATGCGCTACAGTGGCAATATGACTTTGAGCTACAAATGGAGGATTCATCAGTGACGGTTGCTTTTGATGATTGGCTTTATCGTCAGGATGACAGACACGTTTTCAATCTAACGAAAATAAAAAAGTTTGGTGTGGAAGTAGGAACAATAACCTTGTTCTTCCAAAAGCTGCCATAACAAATGGGGCTGATCTTCAATTAATAATCCATTCCATATAACTAAAATTATTTTCTCCCGACCTAACTCTCCTAACTAAAAAAGGTTGATGCTTTCGCGTCAACCTTTTAAGTATCTGGTCGTTACAGGAGTATTACAGCTTATCTGTCAGCTCGATTGCTTGACCGATATAGTTCGCTGGTGTCATCTCTTTCAGACGTGCTTTCTCGTGCTCAGGAAGCTCAAGACCGTCGATGAAGTTACGCATTGTTTCGCCGTCTACACGCTTACCACGAGTTAGCTCTTTCAGCTTCTCGTATGGCTTCTCGATGCCGTAACGACGCATAACGGTTTGTACTGGCTCAGCTAGTACTTCCCAGTTCTTGTCTAGTTCAGCAAGAAGGGCTTCACGGTTTACTTCTAGCTTGCTGATGCCTTTAAGTGTCGAAGTGTAAGCGATGATAGCGTAGCCAACACCAACACCAAGGTTACGTAGAACCGTTGAGTCAGTTAGGTCACGTTGCCAACGAGAGATAGGCAGTTTCTGTGCTAGGTGGCCGAATACAGCGTTCGCAAGACCTAGGTTACCTTCTGAGTTTTCAAAGTCGATTGGGTTAACTTTGTGAGGCATTGTTGAAGAACCGATCTCACCAGCAATAGTTTTTTGCTTGAAGTGGCCTAGTGCAATGTAACCCCAAACGTCACGGTCGAAGTCAATCAGGATAGTGTTGAAACGAGCGATAGCGTCGAACAGCTCAGCGATGTAATCGTGCGGTTCGATTTGAGTTGTGTAAGGGTTCCAAGTTACGCCTAGAGACTCTGTGATGAACTCTTCAGAGAACTTGTGCCAATCTAGCTCTGGGTAAGCAGAAAGGTGTGCGTTGTAGTTACCTACTGCACCGTTGATTTTCGCTAGGATCTCAACGTTTTCGATTTGCTTGAATTGACGCTCCATACGGTACGCCACGTTTGCCATTTCTTTACCCATAGTAGATGGAGAAGCAGGCTGACCGTGTGTACGAGATAGAAGAGGAATGTCGCGGTATTCCACTGCTAGTGCTTTGATAGCGTCGATTAGGTTACGGATTTCTGGAAGAATCACGTTCTCACGCGCTTCTTTAAGCATTAGAGCGTGTGATGTGTTGTTGATGTCTTCAGAAGTACATGCGAAGTGGAAGAACTCGTTTACTGCGTGCAGTTCAGGAACGTCTGCTACTTTCTCTTTTAGGAAGTACTCAACCGCTTTTACGTCGTGGTTAGTTGTACGCTCGATCTCTTTGATACGGCGTGCATCTTCTTCAGAGAAGTTTGCAGCAAGGTCGTCTAGGAATTGGTTTGCTTCTGCGCTAAACGCTGGCACTTCTGCAATTTCAGCAGTAGCAGCAAGCTTTTGTAGCCAGCGGATTTCAACGATAGTACGGTATTTTAGTAGACCGTATTCACTGAAAATTTCGCGTAACGCAATTGTCTTGCTTCCGTAACGGCCGTCTACTGGTGAAACAGCAGTCAATGCTGACAGTTCCATGATGTTCTCCTGAATTGGGTTTCTAAATTTCGTGAGCTTTATACCAATAACTGTGGCAATTGTCACGAATATTGCGCAAACGTTTGCGCGGGATTTGTTTTAGTCGAAAAAAATGAGCTCGCGATAAACGCGAGCTGCTTATTTGATATTTTACTACAGACGAGCAAGAAGGATTTGTGCTTGCTCTACCATCTTCTTGCGCCCGAAGATTAGGTGGCGACGCTTACCACCAACTTGACGCCAAAGAACTGCACTACGAATGCCAGATAACAACAGCGCACGAACTTTGTGTTGGCTTGCCGTCTGCTGCAGTACAGATGGCGTGCCCGTTACTTGAATGCGTGGGCCAATAGGGCTAACGACATCCAGATAGATGCTCGCTAAATTGCTGATCATTTGATCGTCTAGTAGCTCAAAGTGCTCTGACTGACGCTTGGCCATTTGAATACGATCACCAAGCTGAGACATAGCATCGTTACGAGAGCTTAACTTACGCTCTAACGCCATTAAACTAATAATGTAACGAGTAATTTCACTGCCTGATGGTGTGCTATCAATCCCTTTAACCAAGCATTCTAGGCCGAGCTTTAGATCGGCTTCGCGACCGAATACGCCAACTGTGTTAGCAGGGTTCGTGCTCAAAATAGCGTTGATTGATGTTTCAAAAGCATCTTGATCACAATGTCCGTTTCTCGCTACCTGTTGAACTAAAGCAACAGCTTGGCAAATCCCAGCGAAAGCGATAGTACGGTCATAAAGTGTATTCGCCACGTAACGACTCCTAAGCTTGAGAATATTTAATGCGTTGCTCGATGATGCCGCCACCTAGGCACACGTCACCTTTGTAGAACACTGCTGATTGACCTGGAGTTACAGCAATTTGTGGCTCGTCAAAGATAACTTTAATGTTTTCATCATCGATAGGGATGATTGTACAAGGAATATCTTCCTGACGGTAACGAGTTTTCACTGTGCACTTCATAACATCGCGAATTGGCTCACGATCTACCCAATGAAGTTGTGATGCAAGTAGACCTTCTGATTTCAACATTGGATGGTCTTTACCTTGAACAGCAATCAAAACGTTACGTTCTAGATCTTTCTCACCAACGAACCATGGGTCCTCGTTACCACCGCCGCCTTTACGGCCACCGATGTGTAGACCTTTACGCTGACCAAGTGTGTGGTACATCAGGCCTTGGTGTTGACCAATCACTTCGCCTTCTGGAGTCTCGATATTACCAGGCTGAGCTGGAAGGTAGCGACCTAGGAATTCCGTAAACTTGCGTTCACCGATGAAACAAATACCAGTTGAATCTTTCTTCTTAGCAGTAATTAGGTCTTGCTCTTCCGCAATGCGGCGTACTTCTGGTTTCTCTAGGTCACCAACAGGGAATAGGCTACGTGCGATTTGCTCGTTGCTTAATGTGTACAGGAAGTAGCTTTGATCTTTGTTGCCATCTAGACCACGTAACATTTGTGGTTTTTCACCGTTTTCTGGGAAAGAGCGACGCACATAGTGGCCCATTGCAATGTAATCAGCATCAAGTACTTCATCAGCGAATTCTAGGAATGCTTTGAACTTGATTTCTTTGTTACAAAGAATGTCAGGGTTCGGAGTACGGCCCGCTTTGTATTCAGCAAGGAAGTACTCAAATACGTTATCCCAGTATTCGGCAGCAAAGTTGATAGTGTGTAGGTGGATGCCTAGCTTGTCACATACTGCCTGAGCGTCAGCAAGATCTTCTGCCGCTGTACAATATTCTTCGTTGTCATCTTCTTCCCAGTTCTTCATGAAAAGGCCTTCTACTTGGTAGCCTTGCTGCTTTAGAAGATACGCGGAAACAGATGAATCAACGCCGCCGGACATACCGACGATGACTTTCTTTTGGCTGTTATCAGACATTACTAAACACCACTTAAATAAACGGGATGCAGATTCTATCAGAATCCACAGACCGGTGACAGATCCGAGATCGAAATCACAATTCGTTTCGCTGGATTTTTCTTCAACAAAGATTCGAACGAGTAATTTCGCAAGTATAGAAGAGGTATATATGGCATAGTTGGCCAAAATCCAAGAGGAAACACCAAATGACAGAAGAAAACCAATTTATGCAAGAAAGTGAGTTGATTGAAATTGTTGAAAATCAGCTCGAAGATGGCAACCCGCTTAAAGTAAAAGAAACCCTTATGCGTTTAATGATGACTGGCACACCACGTGAAGATGCGGTTGCGATGATGGCATGTGCGATGTCAATTGAGATTTTTGATGTAATGAAGAATGAAGGTGAGTTCAACCTAAAGCGTTATAGCGAGCACCTTGAGCAACTACCAGATCTCAGCTTTATGGAAGGTGAATAAGCCACCTAAAAGAAAAAAGCTGTCAGCAAACGTTTGCTATAATCGCTTTTATTGCTGCTTTATTATTAGCGGTATAGAATCCGCTCTCCTTTTCATCCCCTTACTCAGACTGACAATATGAAATTTCCTGGACAACGCAAATCGAAGCACTATTTTCCTGTTCATGCTCGTGACCCGCTGGTGAGCCAAGCACAAGAAAGCAAGAAGATGACGCGCACTCACATCATTGGTATTGACCAAACCTTGGTTGATATTGAAGCAAAAGTTACAACGGATGTGATTGAAAAGTACGGTCTGAGTAAAGGTCACTCTTTGGTTATCGATGACGAAAGAGCAGAAGAGTTATACCAGCAACTGAAAGAAGAGAACTTGATTACCAATGAGTATGCGGGCGGTACCATTGGTAACACGCTACATAACTACTCCGTGCTAGCGGATGATCGCTCCACACTACTTGGAGTGATGAGCCAGGATATTAAGATTGGCAGCTACGGTTACCGTTATCTTTGTAATACATCAAGCCGCATGGACTTGAACTACCTACAAGGTGTAGATGGTGCAATTGGCCGTTGTTTTGCTCTTATCACAGAAGACGGCGAACGTACTTTTGCTATCAGCGAAGGGCAAATGAACCAACTCCATCCTGATAGCATTCCAGAGAAAATCTTTAAAAATGCATCAGCACTTGTACTGACGTCATATCTAGTACGTTGCAAAGACGGCGACCCAATGCCGGAAGCAACAATGAAAGCGATTGAGTACGCGAAAAAGAATGATGTGCCTGTTGTTCTGACTTTAGGCACAAAGTTTGTTATTCAAGATGACCCTAAATATTGGCAAGAATTCATTCGAGATAACGTTTCAGTCGTTGCGATGAATGAAGATGAAGCAGAAGCACTGACGGGGGAATCTGATCCACTTGCTGCGTCTGATAAAACATTGGAGTGGGCTGATTTAGTATTGTGCACGGCGGGTCCTGTAGGTCTATTTATGGCTGGGTATACGGAAGATAGCGCGAAGCGCGAAACTTCTTTGCCATTACTTCCAGGGTCAATTGCTGAATTTAATCGTTATGAATTTAGTCGTCCGGCGAAAAAAGACTCATGCGAGACGCCAATAAAAGTGTACTCGCATATCTCGCCATATATGGGTGGTCCAGAAAAAATTAAGAATACAAATGGCGCAGGTGATGCCGCGTTATCTGCTGTTCTTCATGATATGGCAGCAAATAAATACCATAAAGAAAATGTGCCTAATTCAAGCAAGCACAGTAACGAGTATTTAACTTACTCTTCTTTTTCTCAAGTCTGCAAATACGCAAACCGTGCGAGCTACGAAGTTCTCGTGCAACATTCACCACGATTGTCGCGCGGACTTCCTGAGCGAGAAGATAGCCTAGAAGAAGCATACTGGGAACGTTAATACGAAGCGGTTTAATTAACTATTCTGTAACTAAAGTAAAAGGCGCATTAAGAAATGTGCCTTTTTTATTTGTAATGGTTTAAATAAAAAAGGCTCCCTATGGGAGCCTTTTAAAAATAGCACGGATCTAGATTAGGAACTCATCCAGAGATTTACCTGCATCAAGTTGCTCTTGAATCGCCGAAGGTGTACGACCTTGGCCAGTCCAAGTTTTCTCATTACCGTTTGAATCTGTGTATTTGTATTTAGCAGGGCGAGGTGCGCGCTTCGCTTTGCCTTTCGTCTTAGTTTCGCCAGATAGCGCAGTAATAAGTGCTTCTACATCAATACCGTCTTGAGCGATTTTCTCAGCAATCTCTGCAAGCTTAGCTTCTTGCTCTGCTTGTGCTGCGCGTTCTGCTTCTTCTGCTTCACGACGCTCATCTACGACAGTAGTGAGTTTATCTAGAGCTTCTTCCAATTGTTCTAGAGTCAGCTCACGAGAAAATGCACGAAGGCTACGGATATTTAGAAGGGTTTTAGTCAGCTCTGACATAACGATTCCTATTAAAAGGTTAATGTGTTGGGCACTTTTTATCGTTACGATTAAATAATGCCAATCTATAAATAAACAAAGAGTCCTTATATTTAACTTTATCTTTTCCTTATGTGCAAATGCTAAATCAAGATTTTGTTTAAATTTGACTATTTTTTAAAGCAATTAATATTATTACACTCGAAATAAATCATTATTAGATGAGAACTAAAATCAACAATCATTATTGTATAGAGAGAGTGACAGCTTGGTTTTTTATAAAAAAATTTGAGTTATTACTTAAAAATATGAAGCATCCATCTTTAATGCTGTGTCATATATCCTTAATTTATTGATATAAGATAAACCATGATATTTCTAAGGTAGTAATAATGTTTCATAAATAACATGATTGATGTGATTTCAGTTGCACAAAACTTATGGAAGTAGGCAAGGTTTATAAATTATCTCAGTCATTATTTATTTGTTTAATTTAGTTTGATGTGTTGCATTGACTCTCATCATAAGTACAATGGCTGCCACCTGATGCAATATTGCAGACAATTTGTTGTTAATTTGTACAGTTAGTGGTTAATTGTTTGTTGTTGCCGTAGAGGCGCGGTCTCGAAGAGTAGCTATTATTGGGGTGATGCCAATGAATAATAGTGGAAGGCGAAGATTGCCGAAGTAAGTAACTCATCAAAGTTACTTGCTGGGGTTGTATCTGAAAGGAACAACACTGCCATAGTATATATTCACATTAAACTATGGAGCGCTACTGTAGGGTTGGGTGGAGTGTTCGCTTCCCTGTCGCTAAGTTCAACATGAGCACGTATCGTATGCTACGTGACTTGTCTGCAGTAGATCTCTAGCCAAACTTTGGTTTTTGAAGATCATGAATTTAATAGATTTTTCTAGTTCTCCTGTTTCATTATTGCCACCTATTGTCGCTTTGACTTTGGCGATTTTGACTCGACGTGTATTAGTTTCCTTGGGTGTAGGTATCGTGCTAGGTGCGGTGCTACTTAATAGCTGGTCTATCAGCGACACCGCAGGTTACGTCAGTTCTCAAGTTTCTTCTGTCTTTATTGAAGATGGCGGAATTAACACTTGGAACATGAGCATTGTTGGTTTCCTAATCTTATTAGGTATGACAACAGCTTTATTAACGCTATCTGGCGGTACTCGTGCTTTTGCTGAATGGGCACAATCTCGAGTGAAGAGTAAACGCGGCTCCAAACTTCTTGCCGCCTTTTTAGGCGTATTCATTTTTGTCGATGATTACTTTAATAGCCTTGCTGTTGGTGCGATCTCTCGCCCAGTAACCGATCGCTTTTATGTGTCTCGCGCTAAGCTTGCGTACATTCTAGACTCAACCGCTGCTCCAATGTGTGTAATTATGCCTGCTTCTAGCTGGGGTGCTTACATTATTACTATTATTGGCGGGATCTTAGTCTCACATGGGATCACAGAGTATTCGGCTCTTGGCGCATATGTTCGTCTTATTCCAATGAACTTCTACGCCGTTTTTGCGCTGCTAATGGTGTTCGCTGTTGCGTGGTTTGGTCTTGATATTGGTAAAATGCGTGAGCATGAGATCTCTGCATCGCAAGGTCGTGGCTTTGATAAAGACAAAGAAAATGACTCGCAAGAAGCGCATGACCTAAACGAAGAGCTAGATATCCGTGAAAGTGAAAAGGGTAAAGTGTCAGATTTGATACTTCCTATCGTGACGCTGATTATCGCGACTATCGCTTCAATGCTTTACACGGGTGGCCAAGCATTGGCTGCTGATGGTAAGGAGTTTGCGCTTCTTGGTGCTTTTGAAAATACAGATGTAGGTACATCACTAATCTACGGTAGCTTGCTTGGCTTAGCAGTTGCACTGTTTACTGTTGTGAAGCAAGGTCTACCAATGGCTGAGATCGCACGTACACTTTGGATTGGTGCTAAGTCTATGTTTGGTGCGATTCTAATCTTAGTATTTGCCTGGACCATTGGTTCTGTTATCGGTGATATGAAGACTGGTACTTACCTTTCGACAATGGCGCAGGGCAACATTAACCCGCACTGGCTACCAGTTATCCTATTCTTGTTGTCTGGCCTGATGGCGTTCTCAACAGGTACTTCATGGGGTACGTTCGGCATCATGCTACCAATCGCGGGTGATATGGCTGGCGCAACAGATGTAGCGCTAATGCTACCGATGCTGAGTGCGGTTTTAGCTGGTGCGGTATTCGGTGACCATTGTTCACCAATCTCAGATACGACTATCCTGTCATCGACGGGTGCACGTTGTAACCACATTGACCACGTATCAACACAGTTACCTTATGCATTATCAGTCGCGCTTGTTTCATGCGTCGGCTTTATTGCCCTTGGTATGACTGCTTCAATTGCGTTCTCGTTCATTGCAGCGTCGATAACATTCGTTATCGTTTGCGCTATTTTGTCATGGCTTTCAAAGTCTAAAATAGCGTCTTGCCAGAGTGCGTAATTCACTGATTTAAAAGGTGAAATTGTAGGAGGCTTCGGCCTCCTTTTTTATTTGTATTATACAATTCGAATTTTTTTAAAATTAAGGGTTGAAAAAAGTAATCAGCTTGGTTAGTGTGGTTGGTAACAAAGCAAATGAGAAGAGCCTTGAAATAAGTATGCGTAATTTTGTAATGAACATTCATCACCATCATCACCCAATCTAGTCTTTCGGGCGATGTACGCATACCCGGGAGGCAGGAAACTCCCGGAGGTAAAATCAAAGTAAAAGCAGATTTTAAACCCTCGGGAGACTTCAATCTCCCGAGGGTTTTTTAGTTTTATTAGTTTGAAAAATACTTAGATATCAAAATCTTGCATAGGGACAAAGCAATGCAAACACAACGTTTAAGAATCGCAATTCAGAAAAAAGGTCGTCTTAGCAAAGAGAGTCAAGCTCTACTAAAACAGTGCGGCGTAAAGTTCAACGTAATGGGCGAGCGTTTAGTTGTCCATTCTGAAAATATGCCAATTGATTTACTCTTGGTTCGTGACGACGACATCCCAGGTTTAATTATGGATGGCGTGGTTGACCTTGGCTTTATTGGCGAAAATGAACTAGAAGAAGTTCGCCTTGACCGCAAAGCATTAGGTGAACCCTGCGAGTTTGTTCAGCTTCGTCGACTTGATTTTGGTGGCTGTCGTTTATCTATCGCAATCGACAAGGACGAAGAGTACAACGGTCCACAAGACTTAGCTGGCAAGCGTATTGCTACAACGTATCCTCAACTTCTAAAAGCGTACATGGATGAAGCCGGCGTTCCATTCTCTACATGTATGCTGACAGGCTCTGTAGAAGTTGCGCCTCGCGCGGGTCTCGCTGATGCTATCGCTGATTTGGTTTCTACAGGTGCAACACTGGAAGCGAACGGCCTTAAAGAAGCTGAAATTATCTTCAAATCAAAAGCGACATTGATTCAACGCACAGGTGAGTTCGACGCAGACAAAGTGGCGCTAATCGAAAAGCTGTTAACTCGCATGCAAGGCGTGCAGCAAGCGAAAGAATCTAAGTACATTATGCTTCACGCCCCAGCAGAGAAGTTAGATCAAATTAAAGCACTACTGCCAGGTGCTGAAGACCCAACTGTTCTTCCTCTTTCTGCAGATAAGCAGAAAATGGCTGTTCACTTAGTGAGTTCTGAAAACCTGTTCTGGGAAACAATGGAACAGCTGAAAGAGTTGGGTGCTAGTTCAATTCTCGTTCTACCAATTGAAAAAATGATGGAGTAAGCATCATGAGAACAGTCGTTTGGCAATCATTAAGTGAGAATCAGCAAGACTCTATTTTGGAGCGCCCTGCTATTGCAGAAGGTGCCAATATCACCACTGCTGTGGCCGAAGTTATTGCTAAAGTTCGAGAAGAAGGTGACTCTGCTCTTATTGAGCTGACCGAAAAGTTTGACCGTGTTAAGCCTGAATCCATTCGTGTTTCTTCTCAGGAAATTAAGGCAGCGTCAGAGCGTTTGTCAGAGTCAATGAAGAGCGCATTAGAGCAAGCTTACGCCAATATTTCTAAGTTCCACAAAGCGCAAAAGCCGCAACCGATCAAGGTGGAAACCCAGCCAGGTGTCCTTTGTGAACAAGTAACACGCCCAATTCAAAAAGTGGGTTTGTACATTCCGGGTGGCAGTGCGCCTTTGCCATCGACTGTTTTGATGCTCGGCGTTCCTGCAAAAATTGCAGGTTGTCGTAAAGTCGTTCTTTGTTCTCCACCGCCAATCGCAGATGAGATCCTTTATGTCGCGAAACTGTGTGGCATTGATGAAGTGTACAACGTCGGTGGTGGTCAAGCAGTTGCTGCAATGGCTTATGGCACCGAGACTGTATCGAAAGTAGATAAGATCTTTGGTCCGGGCAACGCTTACGTGACCGAAGCAAAACGACAGGTTAGCAATGATTTCCGCGGTGCTGCGATTGATATGCCAGCAGGGCCATCAGAAGTGTTAGTGATTGCAGATGAAACCGCAGATGCAGACTTTATCGCTGCGGATCTTTTGAGCCAAGCAGAACACGGTCCTGATTCTCAAGTGGTATTGGTGACTCCTTCTCCTGTGATTGCTGATCAAGTGACGGATGCGGTTCAACGTCAGCTTAAGGAGCTATCTCGTGCAGACATCGCAGAAAAGGCTCTGGCATCAAGCTTGATCATTATTTCCGAGTCGATGACGCAGTCAGTTTCTATTTCCAATTACTACGGTCCTGAGCACTTGATTGTTCAGACTAAGAACCCTCGTGAGCTTCTACCTCTATTAGATAACGCAGGTTCTATCTTCCTTGGGGATTGGTCGCCTGAATCTGCGGGAGATTACGCATCGGGGACTAACCACGTCCTTCCTACTTACGGTTATACACGTACTTATTCAAGCTTAGGTTTGGCGGATTTCTCTAAACGAATGACGGTTCAGGAGCTTTCTGCTGATGGTTTAAAGAACCTTGCACCAACGGTAGTCACGATGGCTGAAGCAGAAGGTCTGGACGCTCACAAACGTGCTGTTACTATCCGCGTAGAAAAATTAGCAAGTAAGAAAGAATAAGAGAGTAATGAGATGGAAAAGCTAGCGCGTAAACAAGTCCAACAGCTTACCCCTTATATGTCGGCTCGCCGAATCGGTGGTACGGGTGACGTATGGCTAAATGCCAACGAATCACCATTTAACAATGAATACAAAACAGACTTTGCTCGTCTTAATCGTTACAGCGAATGCCAACCGAAAGAACTGATTTCCGCTTACGCAGCGTATGCGGGTGTGAAACCAGAACAAACACTGACTTCTCGCGGCGCAGACGAAGGTATTGAGTTATTAATTCGTGCATTCTGTGAGCCGGGTGAAGATGCGATTCTTTACTGCCCACCAACTTACGGTATGTACGCCATCAGTGCAGAAACCATCGGTGTAGAGCGCAAAACCGTGCCGCTAACGTCAGATTGGCAACTAGACCTTGCAGGCATCGAAGCTAATCTGGATAACGTGAAACTGGTTTTTGTATGTTCGCCAAACAACCCAACGGGTAACTTGGTTAAGCGTGAGGACATTGTGTCTCTGCTTGAGATGACAAAAGACCGTGCAATCGTGGTGATGGATGAAGCGTACATCGATTTTTGTCCAGAAGCGTCAACGGTAGACCTACTGGCGCAATACCCGAATCTTGCGATTCTGCGTACTCTGTCGAAAGCTTTTGCGCTTGCAGGTCTGCGTTGTGGATTTACGCTTGCGAACGAAGAGCTTATTAATGTACTTCTTAAAGTTATCGCACCTTACCCAGTCCCAGTTCCAGTGGCAGAAATTGCGACTCAGGCGCTTTCGGAAGCTGGTTTAGCACGAGCGAAGTTTCAAGTTCTCGATTTGAATGCAAACCGTGCTTACTTGCAAGTTGGCCTTTCAATGATTCCGGGCTTGGAAGTGTTTGAAGGGTGGGGGAACTACCTATTGGTGAAATTCCCAGATGGCGATGACCTTTTCAAAGCGGCTTGGGATACGGGCATTATTTTGCGTAACTCGCCAATTGAAAATTGTGTGCGTATCAGTGTGGGTAACCGTGACGAGTGCGAAAAAACGCTTGGATTTATCAGAAACTACTACGCATAAATAGAGACAGAATTTATCGCTCTCGCTCAATAGCGGGAGCGCCAAAAGAATAGCAATAAGGAAGTTCGAGTGAGCAAACAACAAAAAATCCTTTTTATTGATCGTGATGGCACCTTAATTGTCGAGCCGCCGATTGATTTTCAAGTAGACCGTTTAGACAAACTAAAGCTAGAGCCATTTGTTATCCCAAGCCTGTTGTCGTTGCAGGATGCAGGATACCGTCTAGTGATGGTCACGAACCAAGATGGTTTGGGTACCGACAGCTACCCACAAGAAGATTTTGATGCACCACACAACATGATGATGGAGATCTTTGAATCTCAAGGTGTGAAGTTTGATGATGTGCTGATTTGTCCTCACTTTGATGAAGATAACTGCTCTTGCCGTAAGCCTAAATTGGGCTTGGTAAAAGAGTACCTTCAAGGTGGCAAAGTGGATTTCCAAAATTCTGTTGTGATTGGCGATCGTCAAACTGATCTTCAACTTGCAGAAAACATGGCAATTCGTGGCATTCAATACAACCCAGAAACCATGGGTTGGAAACAGATCCTGAAAGATCTCACGGTGAAGGCACGCGTTGCTGAAGTGGTTCGCACCACAAAAGAAACGGACATCAAAGTATTCGTTAATCTTGACGAACAAGGCGGCAATGACATCTCTACTGGTCTTGGCTTCTTCGACCACATGCTGGATCAAATCGCGACACACGGCGGGTTCCAGATGGTGTGCAAAGTAGAAGGTGACCTGCACATTGATGATCACCACACAGTGGAAGATACCGCTCTTGCGTTAGGTCAAGCGTTGAAAGAAGCACTGGGTGACAAGCGTGGTATTGGTCGCTTTGGCTTTAGCCTTCCAATGGATGAGTGTTTGGCACAATGCGCACTAGACCTATCAGGTCGTCCTTACCTTAAGTTCGACGCGCAATTCAGCCGTGAGCAAGTGGGTGATCTTTCAACAGAGATGGTAGTTCACTTCTTCCGCTCTCTGACTGACACATTAGCATGTACGTTGCACCTTTCTTCTGCGGGCAACAATGATCACCACATCATTGAAAGTCTATTTAAAGCGTTTGGTCGTACGTTACGCCAAGCAATCAAAGTAGAAGGCACTGAGCTACCAAGTAGTAAAGGCGTGCTTTAAGGCTAACCTTAGCAAGGAGAAAAACAGTGACAGAACAGAAAGTTGTCATTATCGATACTGGCTGTGCCAACGTCTCTTCGGTGAAGTTTGCCATTGAACGCCTAGGCTATGACGTAACAATTTCAAAAGATCCACAAGTTGTGTTGTCGGCAGATAAGTTGTTCCTACCGGGCGTGGGAACCGCCAGCGAAGCGATGAAAAACCTAGAAGAGCGCGATCTTATCAGCTTGGTAAAACAAGTAGAAAAGCCGCTGTTAGGTATCTGTTTAGGCATGCAACTGTTGGGCAAAGTGTCTCAAGAGAAAGGCCAGAAAGCCGACGAGTTAGTTGAGTGTCTTGGACTTTGTGATGGCGAAGTGAAGCTACTACAAACTGGCGATTTGCCGTTGCCGCATATGGGGTGGAACACGGTCTCTGCAAAAGCAGGTAATCCACTTTTCAAAGATATTGAAGAAGGTGAGCATTTCTACTTCGTGCACAGCTTTGCAATGCCTGTTGGGGATTACACGATTGCTCAATGCGAGTACGGCAACCCGTTCACAGCAGCAGTACAAAGCGGTAACTACTACGGCGTGCAATTCCACCCTGAGCGTTCTTCAAAAGCGGGCGCGAAGCTTATTCAAAACTTCTTAGGATTATAAAAGGGATTTAGTGTGATTATTCCAGCTCTTGATTTAATTGAAGGACAGGTGGTTCGCCTTTATCAAGGTGATTACGGCCAAGTAACTGAGTACAAAGTCGACCCAGCAGAGCAGTTCAACTTGTACCACCAAGCTGGTGCTAACTGGCTGCACTTGGTGGATTTAACTGGCGCGAAAGACACGACAGCACGTCAACTTGATTTAATTGCAAAGCTACTAGCAAGCACGCCAGCGAACATCCAAATCGGTGGCGGAGTGCGCACAGAGCAAGACGTGATTGATCTGCTAGAAGCGGGGGCTCAGCGTGTTGTCGTTGGCTCAACAGCAGTAAAACAGCCAGAGCTTGTGAAAGGTTGGATGGAAAAATACGGTGCAGAGAAAATCGTTCTCGCGCTAGACATCAACATCGATCAAGACGGCACACGTAAAGTAGCGATTTCTGGTTGGCAAGAAGACTCAGGCGTGACCATCGAAGCTCTGATCAACGATTATTTAACGGTAGGTTTGCAGCATGTGCTTTGTACGGACATTTCTCGTGACGGTACGCTAGAGGGCTCAAACGTAGAGCTTTATGTCGACCTATGTAAACAGTATCCACAAGTGCAGTTTCAATCTTCAGGCGGCATTGGCTCATTAGCAGATATCGAAGCGCTAAAAGGCAGTGGTGTGACTGGTGTGATTGTTGGTCGTGCGCTGTTAGATGGTAAGTTCACAGCAGAGGAGGCATTTGCATGCTGGCAAAGCGAATAATTCCATGTCTTGATGTCCGTGATGGACAAGTGGTAAAGGGCGTTCAGTTCCGTAATCACGAGATCATTGGCGACATCGTTCCTCTGGCACAGCGTTATGCGGAAGAGGGCGCAGACGAGCTTGTGTTCTACGATATTACTGCTTCAAGTGATGGTCGTGTCGTCGATAAAAGTTGGGTCGCTCGCGTTGCTGAAGTGATTGATATTCCTTTCTGTGTGGCTGGTGGTATTAAATCAGCGGAAGACGCGGCGCGCATTCTTGAGTTTGGTGCAGACAAAGTGTCTATCAACTCACCTGCCTTGGCGAACCCGCAATTGATTACTGACCTTGCTGATAAGTTTGGTGTGCAATGTATCGTCGTTGGTATCGATTCATACTACGACAAAGAGACCGGCAAGTATCAGGTTTACCAGTTTACTGGCGATGAAGAACGCACCAAAGCAACTCAATGGGAAACGCGTGATTGGGTGCAAGAAGTACAAAAACGCGGCGCTGGTGAAATCGTACTGAACATGATGAACCAAGACGGCGTACGTAACGGCTACGATATTGAACAACTTAATATGGTGCGTGAAGTGTGTAACGTGCCATTGATTGCATCGGGTGGTGCAGGTGCCATGGAGCACTTCGCAGAAGCCTACCAAAAAGCAAATGTGGATGGCGCGCTTGCCGCATCGGTATTCCACAAGCAAGTCATCAATATTGGTGAACTAAAGCAGTATTTGAAACAACAAGGCATTGAGGTACGACTATGAGTGTGAAAGCCGCCGAAGTAAGTTCGCTAGCTGAGCGAATCAACTGGGAAAAGGTGGATGGTCTGGTACCTGCCATCGTACAAGATTTCCAATCAAGCCAAGTGCTGATGATGGGTTACATGAACCAAGATGCGTTGGCAAAAACGGGCGAAACGGGTCAAGTGACGTTTTTCTCTCGAACTAAACAGCGTCTTTGGACGAAAGGTGAGACTTCCGGTAATGTATTGCAATTGGTGAACATGCAGCTAGATTGCGACAACGATACGCTACTGGTTAAGGTGAATCCCATTGGTCCTACGTGCCACTTGGGTAATACAACTTGCTGGGATGTGGACCCTCAAGAGGAGTCACAAATGGTGTGGCTTCATCAACTTGAGCAGCTATTGGCTGCCCGCAAGAGTGCCGACCCAGATTCCTCTTATACTGCCAGTCTTTATGCCCGTGGCACCAAGCGTATTTCGCAAAAAGTGGGCGAAGAAGGCGTTGAAGTCGCGCTTGCGGCGACGTCGGGCGATAAGGAGGAGTTAGTGTGTGAATCAGCAGATTTGATTTATCACTTAATGGTATTGCTTCAAGACCAAGGCTTATCGATGAATGACGTAGTGAACAAACTGAAAGAGCGTCATAAGTAAGCTTGCTATAGATAAGTGAAAGCCCCTATGCTCTCGAGCCTAGGGGCTTTTTTAATTTAGTGTTCTTGATTCGGGGTAAAAACCGGCAACAGTGCTAGTAGCGATTAGATTCTGAATCACACTCGTTCCTCGCCGTTCAGAATGACGGTATATTTTCTAATGGTGCTTGCAGTAGAGTTATTTACTTCAAACAGGTACATATATTCACGTTATTCCGACGAGCTTAGGTGAGGTCAGGAATCTCATTAAAGCGAACTCAATAAGCTAGGCGTGGATGCCTTTACCCACAACACTTCTTAAACTTCTTACCGCTTCCGCAGATACACGGATCGTTACGACCTAGCTTTAGGCTACTCACTGGCTGGCTCAATCGTGGATCCTGTTCTGGTTCTTCTTCTGGCTCTTCTTCAGGAAATGTGCCGTCAATGTAGTACCAAAGCCCATTTTCTTTTACGAAGCGAGAACGTTCTGTCATACAGTAGCGTTTGCCGTCTTCATCAAAGTAAGCGTTGAATTCAACAAAACCTTCATTCTCGTTACAACCCGCTTCAGCTTTTACTACCTCAAGTTTGCACCAATCGCTGTCGATAGATTGGGCAATGCCTTCACGTTGCTCTTCTGCATTACAGCTTGGGTGGTACGTGTTCACCACGTAATCTACCAGACCTAGCACATGCGCACTGTAACGAGAGCGCATTAACTGCTCCGGAGTGGTAACGTCAGCATGGTTATTGTGGGCAGTTTCACAACACTGTTGGTAGGTGCGGTTAGATCCGCAAGGGCAAGAAGAAGCCATAAAATGAAATCTCGATTAATTAAGCGGTAAAAACAAACAACCCCACAATTGCGAGGCTGGAGGTGAGGCATTATAGCGATTTAGGGCGTTTGAGACAGCAGTTCTTGAGCCCATTCCGTCGATTGATTAAAAGCGTCCGCTAATTGAGGTTCGGTTAATTTAAGAACGGTGCAATATCGCTCGGCTAACTCCCAGTCCGCTTGTTCGTAGGCGATCGTCATCGAAAGTAAGTGACCAAGTACGCCTTTTCGACTGGTTAATGCGAGTTTTATATCTTCGTCAACGGGGATATCTTCAATGACATCCGAGAGCGGTTGATCGAGCAAAGATCCGAGTAAAGAAAACATGCCTGTCAAAAAAGCCTGCCCAGGGTCATACCTAGTGTTCATTTGACTAAGTAACAGTTCACACATTCGTGCACGCTGAATCGCTAAAGAGTAAAGAGAGTCAGGTTTATCTTCTTGAACGGACGCAATTGCAACTAAGGAAATAAAGCGTCGTAGTCGCTCTTCACCCAGATAAATAAGCGCCTGTCTGAACGATTTGATCTTAGTCGTTAATGTATATCCTGAATTTACGTAAGTAAGCAGCTTGTATGACAGCGTTACATCAATCGAAAACAGACGTTCAACCTCATTGAAGTCGATGGGCTTATCAGCAATCTCTTTACAAAGTTGGATGACGGTAAGAAACGCGGGGTTCAACCGTTTTTTCTGGATCATCTCAGGTTTGCTAAAAAAATACCCTTGAAAATAGTTAAAACCGGCTTCTAGAGCTTGCTCGAACTCTTCATAGGTCTCTACCTTTTCCGCAAGAAAGTCGATTTTAAATGGGCTCAACGCCTGAATAAAAATGGCAGCTTTCTTGATCGGCACAAGTCTAATATCAAACTTGATCATGGAAACGTATGGAAGAAAACGCTTCCAAGCTTTCGTCGGAACAAAATCATCCAGAGCAATTTTGTATCCGCACTCATGAAGGTGCTTGATGGCTTCTAACAGTTCTTCTGTCGGTTCGCAGTCTTCAAGGACTTCAATGACGAGAGATTCTTTAGGAAACAAAGTTGGGACCAAGTTCACCAAGCTTTGATGCGGAAAGTTAACAAAGCCAAGTTTGTTTCCTAATGTGTTGTAATGCGTCGACAAAAAATGATCGGATAGCAGTCGACTAGTAGCCAGCTCTGGTTCTACTTCAGGGAAGGTATTTTTAGGGCCGTCTCGAAAGAGGAGTTCGTAACCTATGGTTCGTTTTTCTCTATCCAGAATCGGTTGGCGAGCTACGTAAGAATACTTCAATTAGGTACTTCGTTCTGTTTAACTTAGTATTATGATAATAGCGATTTTTTACAAAATATCTACGACTTGAGCGTGAATCTTCTACACGCTCTACATGCTTAACGCAAATTCTGTATGAACGGTCTCGTTTGCAGGTCAAAACTATCAGAATTTACTTTTAAAACTGAGCCTTGCGTATACCAATCCCCTAAAACAATTCGGGTCTTTTTAATGCCATCGACGTCAAAAAAATGTGTGTTCGGGCGATGTGTGTGACCATGAATCATTATGTTGACGCAGTTCTGAGACATCACTTTCTCGACCTCATTTTGGTTAACGTCCATGATATCTAATGACTTGCTCATTTTATCATCACGAATATCGGATTGAACTTTTGAGACAATTTTCTTCTTAATGAACCAAGGAATACGGTTAAACAACCATTGTAGCCATGGCTTGTGAACGGTTTTTCTAAACTCTTGGTATTTCACATCGTCAATGCAGAGCGTATCGCCATGTAGGATTACAGCTTTTTGACCATAAAGATCAATCGTGCAGACATCGTCGAGTAATGTCATACCGGTTTCTTTGCAAAAGCGTTTGCCGAGTAAAAAATCTCGATTGCCTTGGATGAAAAAAGTTGGCACACCCGCATCCGTCAGTGCTTTAAATTCTGCACGGATTTGGTCTGCAAAAGGGGTGTTGTCATCGTCACCAATCCAGAACTCAAACAGATCGCCGAGTACATAAAGTGCATCAGCTTTTGTTGCTTCTGTTCGCATGAACGTCACAAAACATTCCGTGATATCAGGACGTGATGGGGTAAGGTGAAGATCGGAAATAAATAATGTCGTCATAGAAATAAGGGGAAGCTATGCCTCCCCATTAACTTATCTTTTAAAAATAATTCCTAAGAATTACTCTTCAATTGTTGTACCAGTGATTACTACGTCTTCTAGAGGTACGTCTTGGTGCATGCCGTAAGAACCAGTGCTAACGCCTTTGATCTTATTTACGATGTCCATGCCTTCGATTACTTCACCGAACACACAGTAACCCCAACCATCTAGGCTTTCGCTACGGAAGTCTAGGAATGTGTTGTTGTTTACGTTGATGAAGAACTGAGAGCTTGCTGAATGCGGCTCCATAGTACGTGCCATAGCAAGTGTACCCACTTTGTTGCTTAGGCCGTTGTTTGCTTCGTTCTTGATAGGTGCACGAGTCGCTTTTTCACGTAGACCAGACTCCATACCACCACCTTGGATCATGAAGCCGTCAATAACACGGTGGAAAAGCGTGTTGTCGTAGAAACCGTCGCGGCAGTACTGAAGGAAGTTTGCGCTTGTCTCTGGCGCTTTCTCTTCGTTTAGTTGAATCTTGATGTCACCAAAATTAGTGTGAAGGGTGATCATGCTACTTTCCTTTACTGTGTTGTGTTGAGCCCGAGATTCTAGCCTAAGTTCTAGTGCTTTAAAAACTCAGGAAGAGGAAATTCTTCGTTTTGTGCTTGAAGTTTAGCCGATTATCGTTTTATCGGTTAATTGCTATTACCTAACTAGGTTGGAGTTGATATACTCATCTTCTTTTATTCATTCACAATCATAGATAGAGATCATGTTAAAGATATATAACACACTCACAAGACAGAAAGAGGAATTCAAACCAATTACAGCTGGCAAAGTCGGTATGTATGTCTGTGGAGTTACCATCTACGATCTCTGTCACATTGGTCACGGTCGTACTTTCGTCTCTTTTGACGTTGTATCACGTTACCTTCGCTATTTGGGCTATGATCTGACGTTTGTACGTAACATCACAGATATCGACGATAAGATCATCAAACGTGCCGCAGAAAATGGTGAGTCTTGCGATTCATTGACTGAGCGTTTGATTGGTGAAATGCACGCTGATTTTGATGCGCTGAACATGAAACGTCCGGACGTTGAACCTCGTGCGACACAGTTTATTGCTGAAATCATCGAATTGGTTGAGAAGCTAATCGAGCGCGGTTTTGCATACGTTGCAGATAACGGTGACGTAATGTTTGAAGTGGGTAAGTTCAACGAATACGGCAAGCTTTCTAAGCAAGACCTTGATCAGCTTCAAGCTGGCGCGCGCGTTGATATCGAAACAGCAAAACGCAGCCCTCTAGACTTTGTACTTTGGAAGATGTCTAAGCCGGGTGAACCAACGTGGGAGTCACCATGGGGGCCTGGTCGTCCAGGTTGGCACATTGAGTGTTCAGCAATGAACTCTTCAATCCTAGGTAACCACTTCGACATTCACGGCGGTGGTTCTGACCTTCAGTTCCCACACCATGAAAATGAAATCGCACAATCATGCTGTGCACACGATACACAATACGTGAACACATGGATGCACAGCGGCATGGTAATGGTAGACCGTGAGAAGATGTCTAAATCTCTAGGTAACTTCTTTACTATCCGTGACGTTCTTGGTCACTACGATGCTGAAACAGTGCGTTACTTCCTAATGTCTGGTCACTACCGTAGCCAGTTAAACTACAGCGAAGATAACCTAAACCAAGCACGTGCTTCGCTTGAGCGCCTGTACACATCTCTACGTGGTTTGGATCTAAATGCTGCTCCTGCTGGTGGTGAAGAGTACGTATCTCGCTTTACAGCAGCGATGAACGATGACTTCAATACACCAGAAGCGTACTCAGTTCTGTTCGACATGGCGCGCGAAGTTAACCGCCTGAAGACAGAAAACCTAGAGAAAGCGAGCGAGCTAGGTGCGCTAATGCGTGAACTAGCTGACGTGATCGGTATTCTTCACCAAGATCCTGAAGCCTTCCTAAAAGGTGATGCGGGTAACGATGATGAAGTGGCTGAAATCGAAGCTCTGATCAAGCTGCGTAACGACTCTCGTGCTGCGAAAGATTGGGCGAATGCAGATATGGCTCGTGACAAGCTGACCGAAATGGGCATTGTTCTGGAAGATGGTCCAGAAGGCACAACGTGGCGTCGTAAGTAATTGAATTTTCATTTTTAAAGGGCTGATAATTCAGCCCTTTTATTTTCCATTTCCATAAATTAAAACTTTAACTTTAGGTAATGCTCTGTGGCTCAGATGTATTTCTATTACTCAGCAATGAATGCGGGTAAATCAACAACGCTTCTTCAATCCTCTTTCAACTATCAAGAACGCGGCATGACGCCAGTTATTTTTACGGCTGCGCTAGATGATCGTTTTGGTGTCGGTAAAGTGAGCTCTCGTATTGGTCTTCAATCTGACGCACATTTATTTCGTCAGGATACCAATTTGTATCAGGAGATCGCAGCTCTGAATGAGGTTGAAAAACGTCACTGTATTCTTGTTGATGAGTGTCAGTTCTTGTCGAAAGAACAAGTTTATCAACTTACTGAAGTCGTTGATAAGTTGCATATTCCAGTATTGTGTTACGGCCTTCGCACCGATTTTCTAGGCGAACTTTTTGAAGGCAGTAAGTATCTATTATCTTGGGCAGACAAGCTGGTTGAGCTCAAAACAATCTGCCATTGCGGCCGCAAAGCGAATATGGTTATTCGTACCGATGAACACGGCGTGGCAATTAAAGAAGGCGATCAAGTTGCGATCGGCGGTAACGATAAGTATGTCTCCGTATGCCGCCAACATTACAAAGAAGCGCTCGGTAAATAAGCCGTATTGATACAGAAAAGCCACCGAACTTGGTGGCTTTTTGTTGTCGGTTAGAAAAAGTTAGACTAAGTCAAAACCAAACCGCTCGAGTAAAACCTGGTAAGAAGATTCGACTTGCTGAGGGATGTTCTGCTCGGTTTGAAATCCTTTCTCTGGATAGCTTTTTACGCGAGAGAAATCTTCCATTAGTGCTTCTAGCACCATCATTAATGGCATGTCTTCATTAATGTATTCAAAAAATGGAAGAGCCGCAGAGCTTACTTGGAGCTGAGTGTAGGGTGACTGCCACTGTTTTTCAAATGTCGCGATTGCTCTACGCTCCATAAACGGTTTTTGTACCAGAATAAACGAGGAACACTGTTTTCCTTCCTCTTTTAATCGTTGCTCAGTAAAGCGAACATTTTCTCCACTGTTTGTGGATTCAGTTTCGAGCAAAATTGCTTCACTTGGAACGCCCGACATCTTTGCAATCTCGGCAAAGGTTTCTGCTTCGCTTTTTTCAAACAGTCCATCTGTGAAGCGACCTTCACCCCCTGAAAATACAATCAAAGGTGCCAACTTTTGGTGGTAGAGCTTGGCAGCGTGCTCCGCTACACGCACATCATTACTGCACATCACAAACAAACAGTCCGCAGGTTTCAGTTCATGTTTGAGTTGCATGTAATCCCAAAGCGTTTCTATATGTCTATAGAGTCTCATAGCGCATCCAAAGTTGAATTGAAGTGAAATCGATAACCAAGTGAGAGTAGTTTGTCAGCAAGAATACGCTTGTCAGCTTGCTCTGTGACGGGTGGAAGAGGTATCTCACTTCCGATTTTGTTTATGGCAGCTTGGTAGAACTCAGCCTTGCTGACAGTATGAGGTGTAGTAACGTTAATGACTTGGTTGCTTAAATTGCCTAAGGCAAATTTCGCAGCCGAGACAGCATCATCTTGATGAAGCATATTAGCTGGTGCTTTACGACTAACTTGTTGAAGCCTTGCTGCAAAGCGAGATGGGTGTCTATCTGGCCCGATTAATCCGCTACAACGTAGAATAACAAAGTTAATATTCGAGTCGATAACATGCTGCTCTGCTTGAAGCATAATACGTGCATTGTCAGAGAAATAAGGGCTTTCGGCTGCTAAAGAGAGTGACGCGTCAGCTTCTTCCATATCGGAAGCAAGGTTAGGGTAAACCGTGGTAGAGCTGATCATGAGAAGTTTTTCAACGTTGTTTTGCTTAGCTGCGTTGGCAAGTATTTGCCATTGCTGTGCATATTCTTGACCGCGTCCTTTACGAAATCCTGGAGGAAAAGCACCGATAACGTGCGTAATTTGATGCTGTTTGAGCAGCTCATCTAGCCGTGCTGTGGCGTTCAATTGATTGAAATCGAACAATGCGGAGTGAGTTAATGAGGTGGGTAACTCTTTTAATCGAGTTTGGCTACGACGAGTGACGACAACATAGTGTCCATCTTTCATCAATGTTTCTGCTAGCGGAGTTCCGAGCCAGCCTGCACCTACGATCAATGTATTTGCCATTTGGGTCTTCCTACTTACTTATGTCTGCCCGAATAGGTTGAGCAGTTCTGCTTTAGCTTGTTGATGGAGGGGATCTGAATGCCATTTCTGGTGCTGAATAAGGTCAACATTGACTTGCCAAGCCAGTTTTGTGAAATCATCCCCAACTTTTTTTAATGTATTAGGTGAATACGCGACTAAATGCTGTGGTAGAAAGCACCAACCAAACCCTTTATTCGCCAATTCCAACAAAATATAGTAGTTATCAGCGTACCAGATATCTGGGCTAAATGCTTGATTGAGACCACATGGCTCTGCACTTTTGGATCGTATGACCAATTGACGATGTTGTTTTAGTTGATCAATGTGAGTGATTTGCTGCTTTGCTAAAGGATGCGTTGAAGAGACATAGACATCAAATGCAATATTGCCAAGATTGGTGAAATCGATGTGCCTTGGCATTTGTAAATCACTCAAAATAATCCCAGTCGTGGCGCGTTCCGACTTAACCAATTCAATGATATCAGGGCTTGATGCCGTTAAGCATTCAACTTGTAAGTGTGGAAAGCGTTGCTCTAACTTCTTTAGCACATCCGGCAAGCGAGTCAGAGGAATCCCTTCATCAATAGCTAAGGCTAATTTGTTCGTTGGCGTGGAAAAGAGCTGCGATGCCCTATTGTTTAGGCGGTCGAGTTGGCTGATTGTTGCTTGTGCATAGGGTACGAGAGCGAGGCCATTCTCAGTTAATTTAGGGTACCTGCCTGATCGATCAAAAAGCTCAACGCCACAGTCGATCTCCATATTCATGATGTGCTGGCTCACTACAGATTGAGCTCGCCCCAGCTTTCTAGCTGCTCCTGAAAATGATCCTGCTTCTGATGTAGCAATAAAAGCTTGCAGTTGTTCGATGGTAAACATATCGCTTAAACCGATGGTATCTAACTTTTGGTTATCTAAATAATAGATAAAATTCTAAGCATTGAGTAGAACTATTTGGACAGAGAAATATGACTCGTAACGAACGAATTTTTCATGCAGTACTTTTTGAGTTAATCGCACTCGCGATTATTGTACCAGCGGCTTCATTGATCACTGGAAAGGGCTCTAGTGATCTTGCGTTGGTTGGGGTCGGGTTGAGCATGTATACCGTGCTATGGAACTACATCTACAACTTGTACTTTGATAAGTGGTTTGGTGACAATCGAGCTGAGCGAAGTTTAGCGATGCGGCTTGGACACACTATTGGTTTCGAGGGAGGATTAATCTTTATCTCTCTACCTGTGATTGCCTGGTTCTTAGAAATTACGCTTCTTCAAGCTCTAATGCTGGAAGCCGGCTTCCTCGTTTTCTTCCTATTTTATGCCACTGGTTTTAACTGGTTGTATGACAAGGTTCAACCATTTAGCAAAATGAAAAAGCGATTATTGCCGCAGGCATCGACAGGAAAAATATAGGACTAAAAAACGCCACCGAGTTCGGTGGCGTTTTTTGTTCAAATTACACAGACAAAACTCTTAAAATCTTATCTGCATGTTCTGCAACTTCAATGCCTTCGTCTGTTAGATAACCACCGTCAGGCTGTGTACAAAGTTGCTTCTCATATAGACGAGCAACGGCTGCCTGCATTTCTTCTGACGCGTCTGTATGAACTTTAATACCAGTTGCAGCACTACTTAGGTCGAACTGAAGAAGTAGATTCAATTCGGCGATATGTTCAGCTGAATATTTCATAAATGATTCCTTTGCGCTTTTTTTACCAAGCTAGTCTGAAAAGTAGCGTTGGGCAACATTCAACGACAAGAAGTGTTAAGTATGGCGCTATCAGGCTGATATAACGCAGGATCTTTGTTCGAAAGGCCGAATACTTGTTAAGTATCAATGATACTTACGGTAGCGAATGATAGGCGCTATTTATTGCTTGATCTCCCAATAACAACGATTTTAGTAAACACGCCAAATAGCACTTGAAAAAATAGGGAAATAGAGCGATTATCCGCGCCTCTTTAAATGTTTCTAAATGTTACACCAGAATGAACTTTAATCAGTTTGACTCACTATTACCGCCACAAGCTGCGGAACGCGCGGCTGAAGTGGGGGTAGGCAAAGCAACGAAAGCTCCAATCAAATCTTTTCTGCTCGCCATTTCTGCGGGGCTTCATATTGGTATTGCTTTCATCTTCTATACCACAGTAACGACAGGCGCAGGCGAGCTGCCTTGGGGCATTACACGACTCATTGGTGGTCTGGCATTTAGCCTTGGTTTGATTTTGGTGGTGGTTACTGGCGGCGAGCTTTTCACTAGCTCTGTGCTGACACTAGTTGCGCGTGCGAGTGGAAAAATCTCTTGGCAAGCACTTATCAAAAACTGGTTGGTGGTTTACTTTGGCAATATGGTTGGGGCCATTTTGCTCGTGGCCTGTATGCTAGTTACCAAGCAATATATGTTTGATCATGGCCAAGTTGGTCTCAACGCGATGGCGATCTCCCAACACAAATTACATCATGGTTTCTTTGCCGCTGTTGCGCTTGGCATTATGTGTAACGTATTAGTTTGTATTGCAGTTTGGATGACGTTTAGTGGGCGAACATTGACAGATAAAATAGCGGTCATGATTTTGCCTGTGGCTATGTTCGTGTCGGCAGGTTTTGAGCACTGTATTGCGAATATGTTCCAAGTACCTATGGCGATTGGTATTAAGTACTTTGCGCCAGAAGCGTTTTGGCAAATGACAGGGGCAGATATTGCAAACTACGCGGACTTAAACATGATGGGGTTCATCGTAAACAACCTAATTCCTGTTACGATAGGAAACATTATTGGTGGTGGCGTATTTGTTGGCATGTGGTATTGGATGATTTATCTACGCGATGAAGATAACCATTTGCGATAAGTTTAGAAGATCACAAGAAAGGCGAACTAGATGGTTCGCCTTTCTTTTTATTTGTCTCTGCAAATGTCAAACAAGTCGAGTCATGCTAAATCAACTCTTCGTTGATGCCAAAATCGGTTGGGAGCCAATGAGAAGTTACTTCCTTTGGTTCTTGAACGAGCCAATCCAGAGGTGCATCGGACAGGAGTTCATCGTAATTTTCTTTGATCATTAAGACATCCATGTACGTCTCTCCAAGTTTGTGGTCACTGCCTTTACTTTAAAATTAGAACATGTCAGTCACGTGATCAATGCATGACGATTCGATTGATCACTTATGTTGCTATGTTTCTGGTTGCGTATGGGTTTTGGGGGCTTATCCACATTTTCTGTGGATAACCTGTATCAAAGGTCGTGCGTATCTAAACTTGCAAAGAAAATTTCATAAAATTAGAGGCTTATATCAAAAAGAATTCTGCCTGACTTTTCATCTGAAAGCGTCTTGATGAGTGCTCGAAGAATAGTTGAGTTATTCAGTTATAAGTACGTTCGACTTGGCAATATAAGTTGTTTAACGGTCTTTACCCACAAGCGCCAACTAACCGTGAGTTTTGGTCGATTCGGGTTGCTCGATTTTTATCTTGATTCGGCCTTCTTTGGTTTGTACCCAGCGCAATGTCATTTCTAACGTTATGGTTACGGAGGCACTCAACATGACGAAAATAGCCAGCATAATTACTAACTGGTATTTAATCGCAACCATCGGGCTCGCGCCACCTAGAATTTGACCGGTCATCATACCCGGTAAGGTAACCAGCCCTGTAGTGGCCATAGAAGCTAAAGTCGGGGCAAGGGACTTTCTAAGAGCCTCTTGAATGAAGGGGAAGGATGCGTAGCGAGGAGAGGCTCCAAGTGAGATTGCAGCCTCATATTCTGCTTGTCTCTGCTCAAAAGCCGTAAACAAATTCTGAAGAGCGATGATATTACTACTCAAGCTGTTACCCAATAACATACCAGCAAGTGGGATCATGTACTGCGCATTGTAAATAGGGGATGGTTGCACTAGGCCTGCTGTAATTGCTATCAGAAGTGGTATTAGACCACAGGTAAGGCCCGTTAGTAGCGGAAGCATAAGTGGCTTTTTAGGTAAGTGAGCTTTTCCCGCAATTGAGCTGGCACCAATCAGTAGCATGATGGCAAGCCAAAGTATATTGACAAGTAAGCTGTTTAATTGAAAAAGATATTCTAAATACACGCCAATCAATATGAGCTGAAGTGTCATTCGGATAACACTGATTATGGTGTCTTTTGCTATCCCTAATTTGTAGCGGGCATTGATAAAGAAGGGGACCAATAAAATCAAACCAAACAGTGCCAGTTTGACCCAGCTTATATCCACCACGTTATCCATAATCGCTCCTTGAAAATACGCGAATAATTGTATCTAAGCCTCCCCTTTATATGAACCACTATGTGCACTTTTTGCTGTTCTTAAAGTAAACCTTGAGTGCTATTTTAGACATTAATACGCAGCATTCTGTTTACAAGTGGATATCTTTTTCGGAGTTTTTAAGTCGATTTATGGCATGGTAATTACGATTTAAATGTGATCGATGTTTCTTAAATGTTGGTTATTTAACAACTCCTTAAAAGACTTATTTTGTCACATCTGTTCATGTTTTTTAATAAATAACATCAATCCATCATATCTCTGGATGAGCTCAAAAAAGTGTTGAATTACAAGGTCTGAGGTCGCTTATTTGATTGAACCCTACTATTAGTATGGTCTAACATTTTCCATTAGAGATTGTAAAAAACTTAAGCTTGGTTACGCGGGCTTTTCAATAACACTAGATACAAAATAGGCAAATGTATGAGTGATGTTAATAAAATTGAGAGTGGTGAAAAACGCTCCCTGGAGTGGAAGTCGTTCCTCTTCATTGCAGTTGTTCTCTTCCCAATTCTGAGTGTGGCCTTTGTTGGCGGCTACGGGTTCATCGTTTGGATGTTGCAAGTCTTCTTCTTTGGACCTCCAGGCGCGCACGGCATGTAAGCCAGTGAGCTCATAACCACACTTTTGAAAAGATTTTAAGAGAGCAAATAATGAAATCATTAATCATTAAACTGTGGCGTACCATGACGCGCCCAGCTGTACATATCAGCCTAGGTGTGCTGACTATGGGCGGCTTTATTGCTGGTGTTATCTTTTGGGGCGGCTTTAACACCGCTCTAGAAGCAACCAACACAGAAGAATTCTGTATTAGTTGTCACACAATGCGTGACAACGTGTATGTTGAGCTACAAGAAACGGTGCACTGGAAAAACCACTCTGGTGTCCGTGCTACCTGCCCTGATTGTCACGTTCCACATAACTGGACAGATAAGATCGCTCGTAAGATGCAAGCTTCTAAAGAAGTATTTGCACAAGTATTTGGCAACTACGACGAACCGGGTGTGTTCGAAGAGCGTCGTATCGAACTTGCTAAACACGAATGGGATCGTTTCTCGGCAAACAAATCTCTGGAGTGTAAAAACTGTCACAACTACGAATCGATGGATTTCGAGCAAATGTCTCCTACGGCTCGTATCCAAATGAAGCAAGCCGCTGAGAAAGATCAAAGCTGTGTTGACTGTCACAAGGGTATTGCGCACAACCTACCAGCAGGCATGGACAGCATTGGCGGTATCGTGGGTGATCTAGAGGGTATGACTTCTAACACGGATTACGGCGTTGGTCAGCAACTCGTGAGCGTTCGTCACCTACCAATTTACTTTGATGCGCAAGGCAGTAAAGAAGCTGGTCTTCTTAATCCTGCATCGACCGTTAAAGTTCTTGAAGACAAAGGCGAGTTTGTTGAGATCGAAATTGACGGTTGGCGCAAAGCAAAAGGTTTTGGTCGTGTAATTCAAGAAGACTTCGGTAAGAACATTGCGACTGCGTCTCTGATGAAAGAAGCAGCAACAGACAGCAACATTGTGACGACTGGTGAGAAAAAAGTGGATGAGCTAACAGGCCTTCCTTGGGAAAAAGTAGCGGCGAAAGTATGGATTAAGAAAGAGTCTATGCTGAACGACATCAATCCTGTTTGGGAAAAATCTCGTGAAGCCTACAAGACCAATTGTTCTGTATGTCACACTCAACCTGCGGAAGCGCACTTCGACGCGAACACCTGGCCAGGTATGTTCGACGGTATGTTGGCGTTCGTTAACCTAGATACAGACAGTGAAGCACTGATCTTGAAGTATCTACAGAAACACTCTTCAGATTATGCTGAAGGTCACCACTAATAAGCGTCGGATTGGAGTAATTTTAAATGGCTATTACACGAAGAAGTTTTCTTAAAGGTGTAGCAACCACAAGTGCAGCGTCAGTAATTGGTCCTAGCTTATTGGCGTCCGCCTCTGCAAATGCCGTTGAGACGACAGGTACTTGGAAAGTAACCGGTTCTCACTGGGGCGCGTTCCGCGCCCACATCTACGCGGGTAAAGTTCAAGAGATCAAGCCGCTAGAGCTAGACAAAAACCCAACAGAAATGTTGAACGGTATCAAGGGCATTATTTACAGCCCTTCACGTGTGCGTTACCCAATGGTTCGTCTAGATTGGTTGAAGAAACATAAATACAGCGCAGATACTCGCGGTAACAACCGTTTCATTCGAGTAACTTGGGATGAAGCGCTAGACTTGTTCTACCGTGAGCTAGAACGTATTCAAAAAGACTACGGCCCATGGGCGCTGCATGCAGGTCAAACAGGTTGGAACCAAACGGGTTCATTTAACAACTGTACCGCGCACATGCAACGTGCAGTAGGTATGCACGGCAACTTCATCACTAAAGTAGGTGACTACTCGACGGGTGCAGGTCAAACCATTATGCCGTACGTGCTAGGCTCAACCGAAGTTTATGCACAAGGTACGTCTTGGTCTGAGATCCTAGAAAACTCTGACAACATCGTTCTTTGGGCTAACGACCCAGTGAAAAACCTTCAAGTAGGTTGGAACTGTGAAACGCATGAGTCGTTTAAGTACCTTGCACAACTAAAAGAAAAAGTGGCGAAAGGTGAGATCAACGTTCTATCTGTAGACCCAGTGAAGAACAAAACTCAGCGCTACTTAGAGAACGATCACTTGTACATCAACCCGCTGACAGACGTAGCGTTCATGCTCGCTGTGGCACACGTGTTGTACAACGAAAACCTGTACGATAAGAAGTTCATTGATACTTACTGTCTCGGCTTTGAAGAGTTCATTCAATACGTTCAAGGTAAGACAAAAGACAAAGTAGAGAAGACGCCTGAATGGGCAGCAGCGATTTGTGGCGTGAAAGCGGACAAGATCCGTGAATTCGCACGCATGCTAGTCAGCGGTCGTACACAGATCCTGATGGGTTGGTGTATCCAGCGTCAAGAGCACGGTGAGCAGCCATACTGGGCAGCGGCTGTGGTTGCTGCAATGGTTGGTCAAATCGGTCTACCTGGCGGTGGTATCTCTTACGGTCACCACTACTCAAGTATCGGTGTGCCTTCTACTGGTTTCGCGGGCCCTGGTGGTTTCCCTCGTAACCTTGACCAAGGTATGAAACCGAAGTGGGACAACAACGACTTTAACGGCTACAGTCGTACTATCCCAGTTGCACGTTGGATCGACTGTCTGCTAGAACCTGGCAAAGAGATCAACTACAACGGCGGTAAAGTGAAACTGCCAGACTTCAAGATGATGGTTATCTCGGGTTGTAACCCATGGCACCACCATCAAGATCGTAACCGCATGAAGAAAGCGTTCCGCAAACTTCAAACGGTTGTAACGATCGAGTTTGCTTGGACTGCGACATGTCGTTTCTCAGATATCGTTCTACCGGCGTGTACGCAATGGGAACGTAACGACATCGACGTATACGGTTCATACTCGAACAAAGGTCTGATTGCAATGCATCGCCTCGTTGATCCATTGTTCCAATCTAAGCCTGACTTCCAAATCATGAGTGAACTAACTCAGCGTTTTGGTCGCCGCGAAGAATACACTCGTGGTATGAGCGAGATGGAATGGATCGAAAGCCTTTACAACGATTGTAAAAAAGCGAACGAAGGTAAGTTCGAAATGCCAGAATTCAACGAGTTCTGGGAGAAGAGCGTACTAGACTTCGGTGAAGGTAAACCTTGGGTTCGTCATGCGGACTTCCGTAAAGATCCTGAGCTTAACCCACTAGGTACACCGTCTGGCTTCATCGAGATTACATCACGCAAGATCGGCCGTTACGGTTACGAACACTGTCAAGAGCACCCAATGTGGTTCGAAAAATCAGAGCGTTCACACGGTGGTCCTGGTTCAGATAAATATCCATTCTGGTTGCAGTCTTGCCACCCTGATAAGCGTCTTCACTCTCAAATGTGTGAGTCTGAAGAGTTCCGCGCGACTTACGCGGTACAAGGTCGTGAGCCGGTTTACATCAACCCAGCGGATGCCAAAGCAAAAGGCATCAAAGATGGTGATTTGGTACGTGTATTCAACGGTCGTGGTCAGCTGTTAGCTGGTGCTGTTTTGACTGACAGCTACCCACGTGGCGTTATTCGTATCGAAGAAGGTGCATGGTACGGTCCTCTAAACGAGAAAGAGGGCGCAATCTGTACCTACGGTGATCCTAACACGCTAACGCAAGACATCGGTTCTTCTGAGCTTGCACAGGCGACTTCTGCGAACACATGTATCGTAGACTTCGAGAAGTTCACAGGTAAAGTGCCGCCAGTCACTTCATTTGGTGGTCCGATCGAAGTTGCTTAATTAGTGCAGTTTGCATAAATCGAAATACCAGCCTCAGGGCTGGTATTTTTTTATCAAAATTTCAGTGAGCGTTGTCTCAATAGTAACTTCATAACGTTAAACGAGACTGGTATTCGTGATGATGGTAACGAATTGGGTGAGACAAGCAGGAGATAATGCGCCAAGCTAAACAATAATAATTAAGTGAGTAGACTCTTTATGGCTCAGAGCATTCAATTAGCAAATCACACTGAGATCACTGTGAATAACAATGACTTCCAAGTTGAAGTCGAGGGTAATCAATTACATTTTTCTTTTGCTGGTCTTCACAATAAAACCTTTACCGACCGTGAAGTGTTATTCGAAATGCCGTTTTTGTACGAGCACGAGGCCAACGTAATTGGGGATGGTTTTCAAATGTTGGCGCAAACGGCGGGAACGATCAATCACCCCGTTGATATTGGTCGCTGCCCAGACAATAATCCTTCTTATCGAATCTACCCTAAAGATGCCCCTAAGCGTTATTACAACTATTTAGTGGTGGAAGGTTCAGCGGGCTACACATTATTTGGCTTCACATCATGTCATCGCTTTGCAGGCTATTTTGATGTTGTGCTGCGTGATGGGCATTGGGTTTTATCAGCCGCAATTGATGGTGAGTTGACTCAAGTGGCGGATTGGGAAAGTAATCAACTTGAGTCCGTGGCGGTACTCTGCGGTCAATCACTGTCCGAGCTTTATCAAACCTATGGCGAGATGATTGCAGAGCATCATCCTGTTCGCCAAGGTGTGACACAAGATGCGCCTGTTGGTTGGTGTTCGTGGTACGCGTACTACGCAGACGTGACAGAGCAAAACATCATGCAGAACGTAGATTGTATGCAAGATAAGCTCGAAGACCTAGAGTGGGTACTTCTGGATGATGGCTATCAAGCCTTTATGGGCGATTGGTTAACCCCATCAGATAAGTTTTCTGGTGGCGTAAAAGAGCTCATTCATAACATCCGTGCAAAAGGAAAAAAGCCGGCAATTTGGATGGCGCCTTTCATTGCACAGCCTGAGTCGGAGATCTTCAAACAGCATCCAGAGTGGTTTGTTCGCCACAAGGATGGTGGCTTACTTAAAGCAGAAGATGTCACATACGGTGGTTGGCGATGCACGCCTTGGTACATACTCGATACCTCAAACCCAGAAGTACAAGACCATCTGACGAATGTAGTCTCTGTCATGAGACAAGAGTGGGGCGTTGAGTTGTTCAAGCTAGACGCGAACTATTGGGGCACCTTAAAAGGTGTTCGTAAACAATCTGGTATTACAGGCGTTGAGGCGTATCGCTTAGGAATGGAAGCGATTGCCAAAGGCGCCGGTGATGCGTGGCTTTTAGGTTGCAACGCGCCAATGTGGCCATCTCTGGGGCTTGTGGATGCAATGCGTGTTTCTGACGATGTAGAGCGTCATAGTCGTCGATTCGAACAGATAGCCAAAGAAACCTTTTACCGTAGTTGGCAGCATCGAAAATTGTGGCAAATTGACCCGGATTGCGCCACATTCACTTCACTAGCTAACCAAGCCGCATCCAGAGAAGAGTATGAATTTCATCGCACGGTGTTATTAGCGAGTGGTGGTTTGCTGCTGTCTGGTGACCCGCTCCCTGAGATTACGCCGTTTGCTAAGAAGACACTGTCTAAGCTCATGTTACGTCAACAACGTAACCAACAATCTGCAAAGTTTACCGCTTTGAGTTTAAATCACGCGTTTTTAAAACTAACGACGAAGAATGACCTCCATTGTTTGTTTAATTATGCGAGTTACGGAGCGATGGAATTTACGCTGACGTCTGATCAACCGGTGGACTGGTATGATTACTGGACAGGGGAAAAGCTAAACCAAGAACCTTGTCAGTTATTAATGGTGAGCGTGGATAAAGGGCTAAATGCGAAAGCGATCGTCACGGCATAACGTGAAGCAAATCGCCCAATACTAAGAACAAGAAAGGAGCCTATTGCGGCTCCTTTCTCGTTTGATGCTCTGAGCGTTAGAACTCGAATAAAAAGTAATACCCGTATCCAACGATAAAAGCAGGAATGGACGAATAAATAGTCGCGACCAAAGCGGCTTTTGGTGCCATAGCAATGGCGGGGAATAGGGCGTCACCATCGTTAGAAATCGCATTGGCCAGTTGCGCAGAAAGTGGCGCTGCACCAGAAATGTATAGGCTAGTGACTAAAATTTGCGGTCCGCAACCAGGCAACATACCAATGGCTAGGCCAGCTAATGGCATCCAAATTCCCCAATGAGAAAAGGTTTCTACAAGGTCGAGTCCAGAAAAATAGGTTGTCAGCTCAAACGCCAGAAAAGCAACGATCACCCAAGCACTGACGAAATTCGTATCTTGTGCTGCTTTTTGAATCGGGTGTGAGTCCACGATTTTTTCATCTTCAGAGACCGTTGACTGATAATCGCCAAGTTCTTTTGTCATCGCCCATAATGACATTGTGATCACCGCGAAGATAGCGCCCAGCCATTCAATGGTGTTGGCTTTCAAAGATAGCAACTGATTAATATCTATTTGGAAAGACATTAACACAGCAACGACACTAGCAGGCACAATAAGCCATTTCCAAAATGCGCCTTGTAGATTGATTGCACGTTGTTCAAGAGGCGTGTGTCGGTCTGTCTGGTGTTGGCAACAAGCATGTGTCTGAGGTGCTTCTTTTGGTTCTGGTCGCAGAAAGTTATCAGCATGAAAAGCATTAACGACTAACCCTGAAAGAGTACCCACGATAATGCCTAATCCAACCACGCCTAATCCAACACTTGGTTTGGCGGCCAGAAGTAAAAAGGCAGCGTCACCCATTGTTGAAGTAAGTACCGCGACAATCGCACCAAATCCCACTCGGCCACTAATAAATTGCGTTGTCACAACAATAGCGCCACCACAGCCAGGCAAAGCACCCAACAAAGAAGCAAAGAAAACCTGATGATTACGCGAGCGATGATATAGCTCGGTAATTCGATTGGTTTTCGACATAAAGTTTGAAAGATAATGATAAATAGCCAATGTGGCAGCAACATAGCATGACACTGCCCAGAATGAGTCGGATAGCGTCTGTACGGCTACGTCACGTGTATTTTCATTGCCTAGCAAAATGAGCATGACGATAGGGATCAGCAATCGCTTATAAGCTAAACGAAACTGAGTAGGCTGAAACAACTGTTGTGCAGAGTGTAATAATTGGGTCGCGTTCATCGTTTACTCAAATGCAAATAGGAATAATTATCATTATATGTAAATGAGATTTATTCGCAATAGCATTGTGAACTTTTCTTCGTGTCAAACTCTCTGAAATCAGGTAAAGTATCGGCCTTTGTGAGCAAACACGCCCTAATTAACTGTATTAGGCGGCGTATAAAATTGACTTGAATAGGAAGAAACATGATTCTAGTTGTAGGTCATAAGAACCCAGACAGTGACAGTATTTGTAGTGCACTCGTTGCAACTGAACTTCTAAAAGCGCGTGGCGTTGAAGCTATGCCAATTCGCCAAGGCGAAATCAACCGTGAAACTCAGCACATCCTAGAAGTTGCTGGCGCTGAAGTTCCTGAGCTTCGCACATCAGTTGCGGGTGAGACCGTTTGGCTAGTAGATTACTCAGATCTAGCACAAGCACCAGACGATATCGCAGAAGCTGAAATTGCGGGTATTGTTGACCACCACCGTCTAGGTGACGTGATGACAGTAAACCCAATGGAAGCATGGATCTGGCCTGTTGGTTGTACCAACACTGTTCTATTCAACATGTTCAAGATTGAAGGTCACGCGATTACTCCACAAATTGCTAAGCTAATGATGTCAGCAATTCTATCTGACACAGTAGGTTTTGCTTCTCCAACTTGTACACAAAAAGACAAAGATGCCGTTGCTGAACTAGCGGCAATCGCAGACGTACAAGATGTTGACGCGTTCACTAAAGATCTTCTAATTGCTAAAACAAACATCGAAGGTCTATCAGCGGCTGAGCTTGTTGAGAAAGACCTTAAAGGTTACCCATTCAACGGTCGTGACGTAGTGGTTGGTCAAGTTGAACTTGCAACTCTTGAGCAAGTTGACGGTATGATCGAAGCACTAGAAGCAGACCTAGAATCTCGTTGTGAGAAAGATAACCTAGCGTTCGCTGCTGTAATGCTAACAGACATCACGACTGCTCAAACTCGTCTTCTATACAAAGGTGAGTGGGCTGAGAAGCTTGTTAAGCACGAAAAAGACGGCATGCTAATGATGGAAAACACGCTAAGCCGTAAGAAGCAAGGTTGGCCTTGGCTTCAAACTGAGCTAGCTTAATTTTCTAGCATATACTTTAAATGCCCGCCTAGCTGCGGGCATTTTTCTATGGGAAATAGGAGACGAATATGTCTGAGCAACTGACCCAAGAGCAGATGGATACCATTAATCGCTACAACGAAGAGCAACGTTTAAAGTACTGCGTAAAAGAGATTGTGGCGAATCGTAAGGTTTGGATTCTGAAAGACGAACATGGCTGTGTCATGTTAAATACAGAAGATGATGATTGTGTACCAGTATGGCCAAACGAAGAGTTCGCTTTGCAATGGGCGAATGGTGATTGGGAAGATTGCGAGCCTGAGGCGATCTCTTTAAACAAGTGGCACAGCCGTTGGACCTCTGGTCTAGAGGATGACGAGCTATCGATTGTTGTATTCCCAAATCAAAATGAAGAAGGGGTCGTATTGTTTCCTGACGAGTTTGATTTTGAACTGCGCAAACAAGCGAGCCGCCGTTAGTTTTTTGATTAGTACCCATGCAATAAAGAAGCCTGCGTTAAAGCAGGCTTCTTTACATTTGCACGATTACATCTTTGATAACTATTTTGTTTGATGGCTTGGCGCTTTATAAAAGTGGCTTTCGACTAGTCGTTGAGTAATAGGATGCTCGGGATGAGTCAGTACTTGGTTGGTCTCGCCAAACTCGACCACTTCACCTTCATGCATCACCATCACTTTATCAGTAATATGCTTAACAATGCCAATGTGCTGAGACACGTACACAAATGACAATCCCATTTCTTCTTGCAACTCGAGGAATAAGTTAATGATCTGCGAGCGCATTGCCATATCCAAACCGTTTAACGCCTCATCAGCGACAATGATGGAAGGTTGAAGAATAAGTGCACGAGCCAAACACACGCGCTGTTTTTGACCGGCAGCTAGCATTTGTGGATAAAAATAGGCGTGCTCAGGCAGCAATCCTACGCGGAGTAGGGTGTTCTTTACACGCTGCATGCGCGCATCTGGCGGCATGTTGGTATTTCGCTTTAGCGGACCTTCTAAAATACGACCAATCTGGATTCGTGGGTTTAACGATGTGTTTGGATCTTGGAAAATCATGCGGATGAGCTTGCAGCGTGTCGCGTAATCTTTGTGCTCCAATCGTTCGCCATTCACACGGATCTCTCCGGAGCTTGGTTCAACAACGCCAGCAAGCATACGAGCTAGTGTGGATTTCCCTGACCCGTTTTGACCAATAAAACCAATAGTTTGTCCTGGCTCTAAAGTAAAGCTTACCGGTTTAACTGCCTCATTAACCTGACGTTTGAACAGACGGGAGCGCGTAACAAATTGCTTCGATAAATTATCGACTTCAAGTAACGCACTCATGACTTTTTCTCCGTGTTCAATGGAAAGTGGCAGTTAAATTTATGATTCTTAATTCGTCTGGTGTGTGGAATTTCTACACATTGTTTCTGCGCATATGGGCAACGTGGTCCGAGGCGACAACCGATAGGCAGATGCTGCAATGGCGGAATCGAGCCCGGTAGGGATTGGAGTTTTTGCTTGTGTGGTACCCAATCATTAAAGTCAGGCATCGCTTTAAGCAAGGCATCGGTGTACGGGTGCTTGGGTGCCGCAATGATTTTACTGGTATCGGCAGACTCCACCGACTGACCACAATACATTACCGTAATACGTCCTGCCCACTGTGTTATGGTCGCTAAGTCGTGGCCGATAAGCAGAATGGTTGTGTTATTAAGTTGGTTCATGCGGCTCAACAGACGCAAAATTTGCGATTGGGTAATCGGGTCTAAGTCGTTGGTTGGTTCATCTGCTATCAGCAATTTAGGTTTGGTCGCAATCGCCATGGCAATCATGACCTTTTGACACTCACCATCAGTCAGTTCATAAGGGTAGCTACCCATTAAACGCTTGTGATCTTTAATACCCACTTTATGCAAAAGCGCGATGGCCTGTTTTTTACGCCATTTAAATCGCTCCCACCATTTCCCTTCAAATGCGCGAGATGGAATGGATTCAATCAATTGACGCCCGACTTCCTCTGAAGGGTCAAGACAAGTTGAAGGCTCTTGGAAAATCATCGCAATATCACGAGCAATGACGCGCCGACGCTCTTTTGGCGTAAGCTGAAGCAAGTCAATATTGCCAAGGCGCATACGGTCAGCGGTGATGCGCCAGTTATCTTTACTTACCCCGACAATCGCTTTTGCAACTAAGCTTTTTCCAGAGCCAGACTCACCTACAAGACCACGAATTTCGCCTTCGTTCAAAGTTAGGCTCATTCGGTCAACGGCTTTGACCAACCCTTGAGGTGTTTCGATCTCAATGGTCAAATGTCGAATATCTAACAACGGCATTATTCGATCCCCGCATTAAGCGCTTGACGTACACCTTCACCTACTAAGTTTAGGGTAATAACAGTAAACATGATGGTCAGGCCGGGTAGGGTCACTGTCCAAGGTGCAATATAAATAAGCTCGACAGAGTCACCTAATATTGCTCCCCACTCGGTGCTTGGGGCCTGTGCGCCTAGGCCAAGAAAACCCAGTGCCGTAATATCTAAAATCGCAGCAGAGAGCGCGAGTGTGATTTCAGCGGCAATGACCGTCAGAATGTTAGGAAGAATTGAACTCCACAGTAAGTAGAAATCATTAGCGCCATCAAGGCGTGCTGCCATTATGTAGTCTTTTTCAACTTCGGTGTGGACTGCGATATAAACGGAGCGAATAAAACGCGGAATCAAAGCCAAGCAGATTGCGAGTAAAATATTGAACCCACCAAAGCCTAGAAATGCCACAAAAATGATTGCTAATAAGAGCGACGGGATCGACATGACGGTATCGAGCAAGTGGTTGAGAGTACTCGACAGTAAGCCTTTCGTCATACCTGCCAATACGCCAATTAAACAGCCTACAACGGCAGCAATTGCGGTGATGGCGACAGCAGCGCCAAATGTCAGCTGAGAGCCCATAATCAGGCGCGAAAGAATATCTCTACCTAAGTCATCGGTCCCCAAAAAGTAATCAACCGTTCCTGCTGGAGCCCATGATGGCGGCACAAGCAACTCACCTGACTGTGCTTGGGCGTCAAATGGTGCAAGTAGGGGGGCAAAAATGGTAATAAGGACGATAAACACCAAGCACCACAAGCCAAACATGGCTAGTCCGTTGGCGCGGTAGCTTCGCCAAAAACGCTCAAACTGTGTTGGAATGCGCTCTTCCTGATAAACGTTATTTGTTAGCATACCATTCCTTTCGAACTAAAGGGTTAATCATCGCGCCAATCAAATCCGAGAGTATGTTAGCGGTAAGAACCAAAGTCGCAAGTACCATCACGCCAGCTTGGATAGATGCATAGTCTTGGCTTGCTAGCGCATCTAAAAGCCAACGACCAATACCTGGCCAGTTAAAAATAGACTCCGTGATGATAGCTAAGGTAATCATACTCGAGAGTTGAACACCAACTTTGGGAATGATAGGCGGTATCGCATTCCGCAATACATGTTGAGTTACGATTTCGCGGTTAGAAAGACCTTTGATTCTCGCTGCACGGATGTAGTTTTGGCTCATCACTTCCGCTACCGAGGAGCGCATTAGTCCGACAACCTGGGTGGTTGGAGCCAAAGCGAGCACCAAACATGGCAGCACCATATGCTCAATAACGCTTTGCAGTGCGTGAGCGCGGTATTCGCCTTTCGCCATGAATGCGTCGATAATGGCAAACCCGGTTACATGATCAATTTCGTAAAGTAAATCATACCGTCCCGCAACGGGAAAGAGTTGGTATTCCAATGAAAAGACCATGATAAGTAGCAGAGCTACCCAAAAGATTGGGGCGGAATAACCAGACATTGACATGAATGAAATGCTGGTATCGAGCCATTTACCTTGCTTCATCCCAGCCACGGTTCCAAGAGGAATGCCGATCAAAAGGGACACCAAAAAGGCAAAAAAGCACAGTTCCAAAGTGGCTGGGAATACAACGGCGAGCTCGTCGTAAATCGCATTGCCGTTTTTACTTATGCCAAAATCGAGTTGAGAAAGGTTGATTAAGTAAGTTTGCCAGCCAGACCAAAAATCAACGTTTGCCCAGTGCGAGAGAGGGTCAAGGCGAAGCAGAGAAAAACCTACTAATGTAAGGATCATCAAAGTGATGATAAATAGGTTAAAGCGTCGAACGGTATACCAAAACATCAGTGAATTCTCTCAACTCTATCAAACGGTTGGGCATTGAAAGGGCTTGATTTGAAGCCTGTCAGCGATTTGTCGTGCACACGGAACTGCACGCCATGCGCCAGAGGAATAACCGGGAACTCTTGATTCAAAATGTTCTGTGCTTGGCGATATAGGTTCAAACGGTAACGCGGTTCTTGAGTTTCTAACGCCAAATCGAGCAAGAAATCGAAGTCATCGTTACACCACATGGACACGTTAAGGCCAACGCGGTCAGACTCGCAAGATAATAAAGGGCGGAAAAAGTTGTCAGGATCCCCGGTATCACCAATCCAACCTGTTAAAAGTAAATCGATATCGTTGATGTTCTCCAAATCCACACGTTCAAACCTATCATCGGTCAGTAGCGTTAATTTAACCCCAATATCGGCAAAATTCGCTTGGATTAACTCCGCAGTCTTACGAGGGCTTGGGTTAAAAGCACGTGGTTCAAGTGGTACCCACATGGTCAATTCTAGGCCGTCTTCGTAGCCTGCATCTCGAAGTAGTGCCAATGCATAATTCCGGTCATAACGAATTTTTACGCTATCTTTTTGATAAGCCCATGAATTAGGTGGTAGCAAGGTATAAGCTTGGGAGCCAGTTCCGTAGTAAACCGAATCTAAAATATTTTGACGGTTGATCGCTAAGTTAAGTGCTTGGCGAACTCGAGCATCACTCAGCGCGGTGGTTTCTGTGTTTATCGCAATAAAGGAAACGTTGTTAGCTGGTGTAGCCGTCAGCTCAAGGTTGTCATTTTCTTGAATGACAGGTATTTGGCTCGAAATAGGTGAAGAGAGTACGTCACACTCGTTTCTTAAAAGTTTAGCTAATGTACCCGTGCCTCTGTGAGAGATATCGAACACCACTTGTTCCATTTTTGCTGGTGACTTCCAGTAATTAGAATGACGCTCTAATCGAATCAAGTCGTTCACTTGGTATTCTTTTAATTGATAAGGGCCGGTACCGATAGGAAGTTGGTCGATTTCTTCTTTATGATCTTTTGCAGCCAATTGCTGTCCATACTCCGAAGACAAGATAACCGCATGGCTGGTGGCAATATTGGCCAAGAAAGAAAAGTTTGGCTGAGATAACGTAAACCTTACCGTATGCTCATCTATTGCAACCACGTCTTGGAGTAGGTTTTGAAAATCTAACCCTGCAAACCATGGATAAAAACCACCACCTACTTGGTGAAAAGGATGGTCTACATCGATGATTCGCTTGAAGCTAAATACCACATCTTTTGCATTCAATGGGCGAGTGGGTGTGAACCAAGGTGTGGTTTGGAATTTAACACCACGTTTAAGCTTAAACGTGTATTCCGTCCCTGATTCATTTACTGACCAACTCTCGGCGATGCTTGCCACGGGCTGATGTGATTTAGGATCGAGCGTGAGCAGCGTATCGTACAGCTGCGGGCTCAGAGCCTCTGCGGTAATACCGCTATCAATAAGCTGAGGGTTAAACGTGGTCGGCTTACCTTGTCCGCAAAACACAAAGCCAGCTTTGCGAATATCATTGTGGTCAATTTCATCGCCACAAGCGGTCAGTAGGCTAATCCCAATAAGGCTCAGCGATAATCTTATAAAAGCATTCATAATATGAAATGTTCATTGGATCTTGCTCGTTTCGTTTGATCTTACTCTTTCAAAGCTAACAAGCGAAAATGATCTCGCTAATTTATCACCTTTGTGAACTCGCTCCAAACATAAAATCCATACACTGTAAGGTGTTATGCCATAAATGCATGCGAATTAGAGCGCAGTCACGAGCTCGTGTATTGATTGAGTACTCTCGGTCAAGTTAGCTTTGTCCGACCAAACCATATTTTCTAACCATCCCTCGTAATTGGTGATAGCTCAAGCCAAGTAGCTCGGCTGCTTGTCGTTGATTAAACTTGGCTTCTTCCAATGCACGATTGAGTAAATGGATATCTTGTTCCTCTTGCCATTGTTTATAGTCTAGAGGGAATTGGATGGTGTTGCTTGATGCTTCCTCTTCTTGTTGTTCTGCTTGTTTTGCACTATGGCCAAGCGCGCTGTGCCAAACCGTTTCAAAGGGATTGAAAACCAGTTCATCAATTGGGTGAGCATTCAGACCATGTTGGTAAATCGCACGTTCAATCACGTTTTTTAGTTCGCGGACGTTACCGGGCCATTCATATTCAATAAGCGACTGCTGCGCTTTTGGGGTAAAACCGACAAAGTATTCCAGTTGCAGTTCACGACACATTTTCATCGCGTAGTGCTCTGCTAAAGAGAGAATGTCTTCTTTGCGCTCGCGAAGAGGCGGCAACATAATGACATCGAAGGCTAGCCTGTCGAGCAGATCTGCACGAAAATCACCTTGCTCTGCCAATTTTGGTAGGTCGGCATTGGTTGCACAAACAAGTCGAACATCCGCATTTAGAGCGGTATGACCGCCAACTCGCTCATATTCACCATATTCAATGACACGTAATAGCTTTTCTTGAACTAAAAGTGGTGCGGTTGCCAGTTCGTCAAGAAACAAAGTACCGCCCTCGGCACGCTCGAAACGCCCTTTATGTTTACCTTTAGAGCCCGTGAAGGAGCCGGATTCATGTCCAAACAATTCGGAATCTATTAGCCCTTCGCTTAATGTCGCACAGTTGAGTGATAGTAGTGGTTTATCCCAACGTCTTGATAAATAATGCAAACGCTGAGCGATGAGTTCTTTACCCGTACCTCGTTCACCAATGATGAGGACAGGGCGCTCAATGGGTGCAAGTTGTGATACTTTATCTAGTACAGCGAGAAAAGCAGGTGATTCACCAATCAGGTTTTGCTTCATAAAGTCCTTCTTATTTAACAGCCGAGCCATGATTTAGAGATAGAGTTGGTAAATTTCACCAACAGTTGGTGAAAAACATCATAGCACAATAGTGTGTAACGACAACAAAATGAATAACAATCTGATTTAAAAGAAAATTATAAGTTGGCACGTTACTTGTTATATATTCAGGGAGACACAAGGTTAATCACCACCTTGTCGAGTTTTAATAGGAAAAAAGAGGAGTTCCGTTATGGGTATTTTTTCTCGATTTGCAGATATCGTTAACTCAAACATCAGTGCATTACTGGACAAGGCGGAAGATCCTGAAAAAATGATCCGTCTTATCATTCAAGAAATGGAAGACACACTTGTTGAAGTGCGTACTAACTCGGCTAAAGCGATTGCAGACAAGAAAGAGTTGGCTCGTAAGGTTGAAACGTTAGAAGAGCAAATTGGCGAATGGGGCCAAAAAGCGAGCTTAGCATTAGTTAAAGAGCGTGAAGATCTAGCTCGTGCAGCGTTAATTGAAAAGCAAAAGCTAGAGCAAGTGATTAAGGGCCTCCACACTGAGCAAACCTTAGTGGAAGAAACGATCGATAAGCTTACTGGCGAGATTGGTAAGTTGGAAAGCAAAATTGCTGAAACGCGCGCAAAACAGCAAGCACTAGCAATTCGTAACCAAACTGCATCTAACCGTCGTGATGTGCAAAAACACCTGCACACTAGCCGTACTAATGAAGCGATGGCGAAATTTGAGCAGTACTCACGTAAAGTGGATGAAATGGAAGCGGAAGCAGACCTGTATGCTCAAACTGGTAATGCTAAATCGCTAGAACAAGAGTTTGCAGAGTTGCAGGCACAAGACGAAATTGAAAAAGAGTTGGCAAAACTGAAAGAACAGATGTCATCGAAAGATAAATAAGAAAGGAGCCATTTATGTCGGCATTTTTTATAGCAGGACCAGTGATTGTCTTTTTAATCTTTGTCGCTCCACTATGGCTCTTCTTACACTATCGCAGCAAACGCAAAACAGATAGTGCACTGTCGAGCCAAGATTTAGAGCGCCTTCAGGTACTATCTGAAAAAGCGGAAGCGATGCAGTCCCGAGTTGATACATTGGAGCGCATCTTGGATGCTGAGTCACCAACATGGAGACGAAAGTATGAATAATCGAGAACTGTATCGTGATCCAGTAAATGGCAAAATCTCCGGTGTTTGCGCCGGAATTGCCAACTACTTTGGTGCAGAAGTTTGGTTGATTCGTATTGTAGTGATTTCTGCAGCGCTGTTAGGTGGTACGTTTTTGGTATTGTTAGCGTACATCGCGATGGCGTTTATGTTAGAAAAGCAACCAGTAACGTATTCTGAAAATATCAGAGCTCAGCAAGAGCATACGCTCAAAAGTAAGCCTTGGCAGAAAGGGCAAAGCCCTGATCAACTGCTCAGTGTGTTGGAAAGGGATTTTGACCGTCTTGATGGCAAAATTCGTAACATGGAAGCTTATGTTACGTCTGATACATATAGGGTGAACAGAGAATTCAGTAAGCTCTAGGCATTTTGTATCCAAAGAAGATTTAACTGAAGCAGGCATAAAGCCTGCTTTTTTATCACAAATTACTAATTTTAAAGCACTATTAATCTTTTCTGCTCTGGAAGTTCGTTCAAAATTCATCTACTTTAAAAATAATCCCCCAATTTTTATGGATGAATGTAATGAGAAAATTGCTCATTCCTATTGCCATCTCGGCTGTCTTGTCGGGGTGCGGTAAAGAACTTCCTCCTGTTCCTGAACCTGAATCGCGCCCTGCGAAGCTATTTACAGTATCTGTTGGCAATGCCCAGTTTGAGCGACATTTTCCTGCCACGACGGAAGCTGGCGATAGAGCAGTACTGACATTTCGAGTTCCTGGGCTTCTTCAAACGATAGAAGTGAATGAAGGTCAAGTCGTCAGTAAAGGTGATGTTTTGGCGTCATTAAACCCAGATGAATATTCTCTGCTCGAACAGCAAGCTCGGGCAAATTTTTTGCTCGCAGATGTGCAATACAAGCGATACCAAAAGCTACGTAAAGACCAAGTAGTATCTGAGCAAGATTTTGATGAGGCAAAAGCGAATCACAACTCGGCAAAAGCTCAATGGAATCAAGCAAAGGCAAACTTAAGGTATACCAAACTTGTCGCGCCATATGATGGCACCATTTCGTACATTCCAGCAGAAAACCATGAATATGTTGCCGCGAAAGAAGGGGTGATGAATATTCAGTCCAACCAACTCCTCAAAGTGATATTCCAAATCCCAGACTATCTTCTAAATCGTTACACGCAGGGGAGCGATGTCTCTGCCAGAATGATATTTGATGCGTTCCCCGAGCGAGCCTTTGATTTAACCTTTCAGGAAATCGATACAGAAGCCGATCCTAAAACGGGCAGTTACAAAGTCACGATGGTCATGGAGCGACCAGCAGAAATTGGCCTTTTGCCGGGAATGTCTGGCAATGCTTACCTCCTGTCCAAAAGTGCAGGAGCGACAAAGATTCCTAACTCCGCGTTGCTAGAAGAGAACGGCAAAACATACGTTTGGCGTGTCGATGAGCAAGGCATTGTATCCAAAGCCGCAATTGAGATGAATGACAAAAATCAAGTGTTAGCCGGGCTTAACGATGGCGACCAAATCATTATCTCGGGTGTCAGTGTAATTGAACCCGGAATTAAGGTAAGAGCGTGGATTAAGGAAAGAGGGTTGTAATATGAAAGGAATCATCTCTCTAGCGACTTTACTTTCAACGCTTTTTCTCGTTGGCTGTGGGGATAAGGCGCTAGAAAAAGAGCTCGAAACGCCACGAGTTAGGGTTACGTCATTAGCGGGAAACAAGGTGGACGACAACTTGTACTTCCCTGCGGTTGCGAATGCAGCGGATCGCTCTCATTTGAGCTTCAGAGTGGCAGGAGAAGTCAGCCGCATCATGGTAAAAGAGGGCGACAAAGTCACGAAGGGTGATGTTATTGCAACGCTAGATCCCACGGACTATGAGTTGGATGTAGATAATGCGAGTGCGCGTTTTTCTGTTGTCGACAGTCAGTATCGCCGCTCACGCCCTTTGGTTGATAAAGGCCTATTAGCTAAGTCTCAGTTTGATGAAATTGCAGCACAACGACAAATCGCCTTAGCTGAGCTTCAGTTAGCCAAACTTCGTCTATCATTTACTGCCTTAAAAGCGCCCGTGGATGGGATTATTTCGCGAGTTAATATCGACCAATTCGAAAATGTTCAAGTCGGACAGCATATCGTTAATATTCACAGCTTGGAGCGAGTCGAAGTGTTGATTCAGCTTCCAGACCGCCTCTATGTGAACCAACCGCCAACGGAAGAAAGGCTTACCGCGATCAAAGCATTAGTGCGCGTGCCCAGCGGTAACGAATATAACGCGACGGTAAAAGAATTTACGACTGAGCCCGATCCAACAACAGGTACGTTTACTGTCACACTGTCGCTTCCTATGCCGGAAGAAGAGTACATCCTAGATGGGATGGCTGTTGAAGTAACGTCTAAAGACGAGAATGTTGGGCTTGATCTCAACCTAGGAATTAATGTCCCTATCGAAGCCATTTTTAATGCGGATGGTGACGAGCTGGGGCGCGAAAACAAATTTGTTTGGGTACTGAATGACGACAATACGGTATCGCGCAAACAGGTGCGAGCAGGTAAGGCATCTAAAACGTCCATTCAAATCCTTGATGGTCTCATGCTCAAAGACAAAGTTGTGATTGCCGGTGTTTCTCGATTAAGGGATGGCATGAAAGTGGAAGTGATACAGGAAATGGCTACGCAGGAGGCCGGTCTATGAGCGATCTTAATAAATCAGTGCCTCAAAGTGATGATGATGTGACCGGTATTGCTGCGTACTTCATCCGAAATCGCGTCATCAGTTGGATGGTCGCACTGATATTTTTGATTGGTGGTATCGCCGCATTCTTTGGTTTAGGGCGTCTTGAGGACCCTGCTTTTACTATTAAAGATGCGATGGTAGTGACCTCTTACCCTGGTGCGACACCGCAACAAGTCGAAGAAGAAGTGACGTATCCAATCGAAAAAGCGATTCAGCAGCTTACTTATGTTGATGAAGTAAATTCGATTTCTAGCCGAGGCTTATCTCAAATCACGGTCACGATGAAGAACAATTATGGCCCTGATGATCTACCACAAATTTGGGATGAGTTGCGCCGTAAAGTGAACGACCTTAAAGGGACGTTGCCTCCAGGTGTGAATGAACCTCAAGTGATCGATGATTTTGGTGATGTTTACGGGATTTTGTTAGCGGTGACTGGCGACGGTTATAGCTATAAAGAGCTACTGGATTACGTCGATTACTTACGCCGAGAGCTCGAACTGGTTGATGGCGTGAGTAAAGTTTCGGTATCTGGGCAACAGCAAGAGCAAGTGTTCATCGAAGTATCGATGAAAAAATTGAGCAGTATAGGTCTTGCTCCGGATACCGTGTTTAATCTTCTTTCGACGCAAAACGTAGTTTCTGACGCAGGAGCGATCAGAATTGGTGACGAGTACATCAGAATTCAGCCGACTGGCGAGTTCCAGAGTGTGGATGAGCTAGGCGATTTGTTGATTACTGAGTCGGGTGCTCAGGGGCTCATCTTCTTGAAAGATGTGGCGGAAATAAAACGTGGTTACGTAGAAGTCCCGAATAATATTATTAATTTTAACGGCAGCCTCGCACTAAACGTGGGTGTTTCTTTTGCTGAAGGCGTCAACGTCGTTGAAGTCGGAAAAGCGTTTGATCATCGCCTTGCAGAGCTAAAGTACCAACAACCTGTCGGTATCGAAATTTCGGAAATCTATAGTCAGCCGAAAGAAGTGGATAAATCGGTTAGCGGTTTTGTTGTGAGCTTGGCTCAAGCTGTCGGTATCGTCATTATCGTACTTCTGTTCTTTATGGGGCTACGTTCTGGGCTACTTATCGGTTTAATCTTGCTGCTGACGGTGTTGGGTACGTTCATTTTCATGAAGTATCTCGCGATAGATTTACAGCGGATTTCATTAGGTGCCTTGGTTATCGCGTTAGGTATGCTGGTGGACAATGCCATCGTTGTGGTTGAGGGGATTTTGATTGGTACTCAAAAAGGGCGAACTCGACTCCAAGCAGCGACCGACATTGTTACCCAAACAAAGTGGCCATTACTTGGGGCAACTGTGATTGCGGTAACTGCATTTGCGCCAATTGGACTGTCTGAAGACTCGACGGGCGAATACTGTGGCACTTTATTTACGGTTCTACTGATCTCTTTAATGTTGAGCTGGTTTACCGCTATCTCGTTGACACCATTCTTTGCTGACATCTTCTTTAAAGGCCAGAAGATTAAACAAGGTGAAGGGGAAGAAAATGATCCATATAACGGGGTTATTTTCGTTATTTATAAAAAGTTTCTTCAGTTTTGTATGCGTCGTGCTTGGTTTACCGTTGTGGTGCTGATTGCGGGATTAGCGGCAAGTGTTTACGGGTTCACCTTTGTGAAGCAAGCGTTTTTCCCATCTTCGACAACGCCGATTTTTCAGTTAGATGTATGGATGCCAGAAGGAACTGATATTCGAGCAACCAACACAACGCTTAAAGAGTTAGAAAGTTGGTTAGCTAAGCAAGAGCATGTTGACCATATCACGACGACCGCGGGTAAAGGTTTACAGCGCTTCATGTTAACGTACGCGCCAGAGAAAAGTTATGCGGCTTATGGTGAGATAACCACTCGTATGGAAAATTACGAAGCGTTGAAACCATTAATGGCGAAGTTTCGAGAGTATTTAAAAGCCAACTACCCAGAAATCAATTACAAGCTCAAACAGATTGAGTTAGGCCCTGGTGGTGGTGCAAAAATTGAAGCGCGCATTATTGGTTCAGATCCAACCGTCCTTCGTACGATAGCCGCTCAGGTCAAGGACATCATGTACGCCGATCCTCAGGCAACAAATATCAGGCATGATTGGCGTGAACGAACCCAAGTTCTTGAACCGCAGTTTAACGAGAGTCAGGCACGTCGCTATGGCATTACAAAATCAGATGTCGATGACTTCTTGTCCATGTCATTCTCTGGAATGACGATAGGCCTTTACCGAGACGGCACGACGCTCATGCCTATCGTGGCTCGTTTACCAGAAGATGAGCGCATTGATATTCGTAACATCGAAGGCATGAAAATATGGAGTCCAGCACAGAGTGAGTTTATCCCACTTCAACAAGTCACAATGGGTTACGACATGCGTTGGGAGGATCCTATCATCGTACGTAAGAACCGTAAGCGTATGCTCACTGTGATGGCAGACCCTGATATTCTAGGTGAAGAAACCGCATCGACGTTGCAAAAACGTTTACAGCCCCAAATCGAAGCGATTCAAATGCCTCCTGGCTATTCACTAGAGTGGGGTGGTGAATACGAATCTTCTGGTGATGCTCAAGAGTCGCTGTTTACTACCATGCCAATGGGGTACTTGTTCATGTTCTTGATCACTGTATTCCTATTTAACTCTATCAAAGAGCCACTCATTGTTTGGCTTACCGTGCCGCTGGCGTTAATTGGTGTCACTACCGGTTTGTTGGCGCTCAACACGCCGTTTGGTTTTATGGCATTGCTCGGCTTCTTAAGCTTATCGGGAATGGTGCTCAAAAATGGCATCGTATTACTGGACCAAATTGAAATTGAAATGAAGTCCGGTAAAGAGGCTTATGACGCGGTCGTTGATGCTGCGGTAAGTCGCGTCCGTCCCGTTTGTATGGCTGCTATCACGACGATCCTTGGTATGATCCCACTGTTGCCAGATATCTTCTTCAAACCAATGGCGGTTACGATTATGTTTGGTTTGGGTTTTGCGACAGTCCTGACACTGATTGTCGTGCCAGTGTTGTATCGTTTGTTCCATAAAGTGGCAGTACCGAAACAGGCTTAGTGCTACTGATATAACGATGAAAAGTATTGCGCCTCTAGCTCATCAGTTAGAGGCGCTTTTTAAGGAAGAATAATGACAGAACAAAAAACGTGTGCGTGGGCGATGAATCACCCATTAGAGCGCGAATATCATGATTCCGAATGGGGCGTGCCAGTATATGACGACCAAGTCCTGTTTGAATTTATTACTTTGGAAGGTGCGCAAGCTGGTCTTAGTTGGATCACCATCCTTAAAAAGCGCGAAGGTTACAGAGAAGCGTTCGAGAATTACGATCTAGATGCGTTGGAACAAAGAAATGAAGAACGCGCTGAATACATCGTGGAAAACTTCGATGTTGTGAGACATCGCGGAAAGATTAACTCGGTATTCAGTAATGCCAAAGCGGCCAAAGCGTTAATTGCTGAATACGGGAGTTTATCAGACGCGTTGTGGCAGTTCGTGGACGGTGAACCAATCGTCAATCAATGGCAACATATGAGTGACGTACCAGCTTCGACAGAGCAATCCAAAGCCATGAGTAAATTTCTAAAAAAGAAAGGCTTCAAGTTTGTCGGTGAAACCATCTGTTATGCTTTCATGCAAGCCGTCGGCATGGTGGATGACCATATCGTGGGATGTCCTAAAAAGCAGAATAAGTAACGTTTGGCGATTAAGCTAATGTTGTTAGTTCTGGCTATCATGAATACGTTCCAAAGCTTCGATTCGACGCCATTGAGTGGCATCGAAGCTTTGTTTTCTTAAAGAAATGATTTCTGCCTGTTTTTCGTCTTGCCCTAGAAAATCCCTATTCAGAATATTTTGACGCTGCTTTAAGTAAGTGGCGAGTTGAGTCTCAAATGATGCTCTTTGCTCATCAAGCTTTTGCAGCCTCTGCGCTCCGGCATCTCCTACCAGAGCAACACGGGCGATGTATTTGTCTTGTGAATCAAGCTGAGAAGCTTGCTCGAGCTGCTCTGCTAATGCGTTATTGCGTTCACTTTCTCGTATGTAATCCGGTTGTTCTGATAACGCTTGATTGAGAAGGTGTGCTTGACTCTCGATATCCGATGCCTGTGTTTTAATCGTCAGCTTTTCTAAAGCAAGTTGACGAAGTCGGTTTTCTTCGTCAAACAATTGGGTTATCTGCGCCTCGCTAAAGTATTGAAGCTGTAAGTTCAGTATTGCTTCATTCAGCATGGTTAACTGTTCAAGCGTTAGGTGATTGTGCTCAAAAGGCTCTAATGCAGAGAGTGCTTGCTTGTAGGAAAGGTAGGTTTGAAAAAGTTTGGCATCAATATTCAGAGTTTGCTTTGCTAAAGTGTCATCATTAACTTCCGCTTTGATCGTATCGAGATCTTCTTCGCCCAGCCGGCTAAGAGAATATTCGAAGAAATCTTTTGGGGAAGAGACATCGGCGGCTATATCTTGCTGAGATAGCGAATGGTTAGAGGTTATCTCTTGTTGTTTGTCGCTTTGCAACAGAGAAAGTGCTCCCACGCCAAATATCGAGAGCAGGATAAAAGTGGTGAGAGCGACTTTCTTCATTGTGATGACCTCTTATAAACCTTGAAGTTTGAGACGATTTGCATGTTGGCGATAAAGCGTGACTGGATCGGTTTCAAAAAGATGATGAATACCGAGTAGGCCGTTAATTTCATCCAAATGGTTCATTTGATAATCATCACGTATGACTTTGCCCAAATGTGTGCTGCACGCACCAACTAAGCCATCATTTGGCCCATCAAAGGCTAAGCCAAGTACCATCATGGCAGCATCGGTCGGATCGAAAACGTTTGTAAAAGTGGATGATCCGGTCCATGAGTAGTAATAAACGCCATTTGAAGCCAGCAAGTCACCATTACCACATTCACTGGTAGGGACTCCCTCCGGGTAGTGTTGGTTAAACGCTAATGATCCTTCCGTGGTTAATGCTGCTAGTGAGGCTAAAGGGTCTTGGTCGAGATCAGAACCACCTGATAGAAGATTAATAAGAGTAGTTAAGCCTTGCGCCAGTTTTACCGCGAGCTGCTCACTACCCGAACCCTCAGATACGGTGCCACGAACTAAATCTGCCACTTTAGACCCTTTATTAACGCCTCCTATACTCGTAACTGATGCGACTAGGTCAGGACGGACAGAGGCAACATAGCGCGTTGTTGGACCACCATGACTGTGACCAATGAGATTGACTTTCTCTGCGCCTATTGCTGCAAGTAAGGTTTCTACTTGAGCAAGCAGTTGCTCCCCTCGAACTTCGCTGCTATTGGTCGCGGATACCTGTGCAACATAAACCGTAGCGCCATCTTTTGTTAAGGAATGTGGTATTCCGAAAAAGTAATCAACGCCTGCCAGGGTATCAAAACCAAACAAACCGTGAACCAGAACAATCGGATACTTGGTTTGGGTATAACCTGTTGCAGCGGATACGGAGGTTATTGGGACGGTAATTAAGGTAAAAAGCATTAGCGCTATAAATTTGAGTTTCAAAACTATCTCCTTGTGGTATGACCTCTTATGAATGATCAAAAGTAGGAGAGAAACCCTAAATTTGGAAAGCCTATTTGTGGCACATTAATTCATTCTGTGACTGCTCAATTGAAAAACAACACAAATGATTAACATTAATTGATGGTCAGGGTAAATGTTAGTTAATTCTAATTAAGTCAGGGGTTTATAAAAACGCCCCGCAATGCAGGGCGATTCAATCATTGTTATAGGGAGACTTCTTTTTCAAGCATTAAGGCGTTATAACGCGCAAAACCAGCCTCTAAATCAGCGATCAAGTCATTTACGTCTTCTAAGCCAATATGAATACGAACCAAAGTACCTTCAAAGTGTGGGTGAGCTACGGTTCTCAGGCTGTTAAAACTCTTAGGTTCGTTAGCTAGAATGAGGCTTTCATAACCGCCCCAAGAGTAACCCATACTGAAGTGTTTCATACCATCAAGCAGAGCCGTCGTCGCTTTTGGATAAGACGTTTTGAGAACAAAAGAAAACAAGCCGTTTCCACCTGTGAAGTCTCGTTTGAAAAACTCATGGCCAGGGCTTGTTTCTAAAGCTGGATGGCGGACATGATCAACTTCTGGGCGAGAAGCGAGCCACTGAGCGACTTTTAAACTGCTTTCTGCGTGCTGTCTTAGGCGAACATCCAACGTGCGAATACCTCGAAGACCTAGGTATGCGTCGTCAGGAGAAACGCACTGACCCATCAGGTAGCTTTGTTCACGAAGCTGATCCCAATACTTTTCAGAAGCCACAGCAGTACCTAGCATGACATCTGAATGTCCAACAATATACTTAGTTGCCGCTTGAATGGAAATGTCTACGCCATGCTCGAAAGGAGAGAAGTTCACGCCTGCTCCCCATGTGTTGTCAAGCATCACGATGATATCTTGCTCGTGGGCAATGCGCGCTAATGTAGGTACATCTTGGACTTCCATGGTTATTGAACCAGGAGACTCCAAGAAAAGGACTTTGGTATTCGGCTGAATCAAGTCTCGGATACCTTCACCGATCATTGGGTCATAATAGGTGGTTTCGATGCCCATTTTCTTCATGATGGTGTTACAAAAGTCACGAGTTGGTTCGTAACAAGTGTCCACCATTAGAATGTGATCGCCAGTTTCAACGAAAGAGAGGATGGCGTTTGAAATTGCTGCCGTTCCACAAGGGTAAAGCGCGCAACCAGCTCCACCTTCAATCTCAACCATTGCGTCTTGGAAAGCAAAGTGCGTGTTGGTGCCTCGGCGACCATAAAACAACGTTTTGTTTGCACGATTAATGGTGGCTTGGTTCTTTTCTGCAACGGTATTGAATACCACAGTTGAAGCGCGTTGAACGGGTGGGTTTACAACACCATTTGTCCACTTTTTATCGCGGCCAGCGGTAATGAGTTTGGTTTTTTTTCCCTCTGACATAAAAGTTCCCTGTCTTAAATATTGCGGTTTTGAATATTTAAAACATGGACGACGTAGGTTATGCAAGGGAAAAGTCAACTATCAGCCAATAACAGCCAAGATGAACAGGTAATAATGATGTCGAGAGGTATCGTGTAGATAGGGAGCTAAAAGAACAAACCTCCAGCAGGATGCATGTAGCGCTGGAGGTTTTTTAGTCGGTGTATTTGAGGTATTAGAGGAGTGGGTTGAAGAGATAGAACACTCGCTCTAAGAACCGAGAAAATAGGCTCCTTTTCTCCCATTCTTCCAATACAACAGTGTGAGATTGCTTAATATAGCTATCTTGTAACCAAGACATTTGCTTGGTGAACTCTTCGTCATCAACGGCGAGGGTCACTTCGAAGTTCAGCCACAAGCTGCGCATATCCATGTTTACGGTGCCAACTAAACAGAATTGGTCGTCAATTACGACAGATTTTGTATGCAGCAAACCACCATAAAACTCATAAATCTTGACCCCTGCACTCAAGAGCTCACTATAAAAAGCGCGTGACGCCCATTGCACCATCATAGAGTCATTTTTATGGGGAATAATGAGTTCAACGTCAATGCCTCGTTGTGCTGTCATCTTTAACGTTTCGAGTAAATCAGCATTGGGCACGAAATATGGTGTTGTGATTCGTACCGAGCGATTGGCTTGGTTTATTGCCAATGTTAATACTTGATAGATCAGATATTCCGGCATACCTGGGCCAGAAGGCACAACCTGAATAGGGTGTTGGAATTCACTCTCATCGATTTTACATTCAGGTAGTCTCGGTAAATGGCGTTCGCCAGTTTCGACTTCCCAATCCCAACAGTGGATGGCACTCAATACGTTTACCGTTGGTCCCGTAATGCGAACCATGATGTCCACCCAATGCCCAACGCCACTATTTTGCTTGAAGTAAGCCGGGTCAACCAAGTTCATTGAACCGGTATAAGCAATTTCATCATCAATTACGATGATCTTGCGATGCTGGCGAAGATCAAGACGACGTAAGAAAATACGCCACATCTTCACTTCTAACGCTTGAATAACTTCAATTCCAGCATCCTGCATCATTCGATACCAAGGACTTCTGAAAAAACGCGGGCTACCTGCTGAATCGAGCAATAGCTTGACATCTACGCCGCGTTTAGCCGCTCGGATAAGTGCAGAAGCGACAGAGTCAGCCAAACCACCTGGATGCCAAATGTAGAATACCATTCGAATACTGCTCTGCGCGTTTTCGATGTCTTCAATAATGGAATGCAAAATCTCATTAGGTGACTGTTGCAGCGACAATGTATTACCGCTCAATGCGGGAAGACCAAGGCGGTTGTTACAAAGTTCATCAATTCGGTAGATGTGCCTTCCCATCGTTTCTGGGTTGTGCGCGTTACAGTCGTTAAGCTGACTGAACCACTTCTCGAATGGTGTAAACATCTCTTTCGCACGTTCGGCTCGTTTTCTGCCTAAGTTCAGTTCACCGAAGAGGAAATAACATGCGACACCCAGGACGGGAAGGATATAAATGATCATTAGCCAAGCTAAAGACACGCTCACTGCACGGCGCTTTAAAACGACACGAATGGTCACACCTGCGACCAGTAACCAATATAGCCCGATGCCAGCTAAAGTAAGAAAGTGATAAAACTTGTCCATATACGCTCAGAGTAATATGCCCTTCTAGGATATTAAGCATAAAAGTGGGTTGGGGGAATAGATTTCCCATTTAGACGTGGGATTGACCTTATATGAGGAACGAATTTCATAACAGCTGATTCTGTTATTTTAATGTGAAAAATAAGGTCATTCTTTAACTTTTGAACAAAAAAGCAGCATTTAACCTGCGTAACTCGACACTTGTGCGATAAATGTACTTTTTTGGGGTTCCAATTTTAAAGGGGAGCTGCTTTACTTTCTAGACATAGTGCGTCGAACGCTTATTTTATAAGTGTACAATAATTTTTACATAAACTTTTTAGACGCCTATCTCTATGCATACACAACAAACTAATTTTGGAGAAAAAGCGTGGCTACAACTAATACAGCAGCACCACGTGATACGTGGGGGTCTAAACTAGGCTTCGTAATGGCAGCAGCGGGTTCCGCTGTCGGTTTAGGCAATATATGGAAATTCCCTTACACAGCAGGTGAGAGTGGCGGCGGTGCATTCGTTGCTATCTATCTTATCTTTGTAATTTTTATCGGCTTTAGCGTGATGCTGACAGAGTTCGCTATTGGTCGTAAGACAGGTCTTTCTGCCGTAGGTGCATTCAAAACAACTGACCGACGCTGGACGTTCACTGGCGTTATGGGAGTCTTCAGTGGTCTTTTGATCATGGGCTTCTACCCTGTGGTTGGTGGTTGGGCATTGGCCTACATCTTTAAAGTGGGTGGTGGTCTACTCAGCGCGCCAGAAGCAATTGGCGACAGTTTTGGCGGTTTCATCTCAGATCCGATTCAACCTTTAATGTGGATGGGTGTTTACCTGTTCCTTAACGTCATGATCGTGATGAAAGGGATTTCGGGTGGTATTGAGAAAGCCGGTAAGGTTCTGATGCCGCTTCTGTTCTTAATCCTAATCGTTGTTTCTGTTAAAGGCTTGATGCTGCCAGGTGCAATGGCTGGCCTTGAGTTCTTATTCATGCCGGACTTTTCTAAAGTCGACAGCAACGTAGTTCTTGCTGCACTAGGGCAGGCGTTCTTCTCACTTAGCTTAGGTATGGGTTGTATGATGACGTACGGTTCTTACCTGAAGAAGAAAGAGAACCTAGTTCAAACAACCGGTATGGTTACTGCGATGGATACAGGTGTCGCGATTCTTGCTGGTGTTGCTATGTTCCCAGCAATGTTTGCCTTTGGCATGGAGCCTGCAGCAGGCCCTGGTCTTGTATTCGTTGTCGTTCCTCAGCTATTTGCTGAAATGGGCGGAGTGATTGGGTTGCTATTCGCGTTGCTATTTTTCATCGGTTTGACGGTGGCGGCATTAACTTCTTCAGTATCACTATTGGAAGTTGTCGTGTCTTACCTAATCGACGAGAAAGGCATGAAGCGCTCTAACGCAGTTCTGTCTGCAAGTGCAGTTATGGCGGCATTATGTATTTTTGCGTCACTATCGTTAGGTGGAATGGGACCAACGCTGTTTGGTACCGGTGCCTTTGATATCTTCGACTTACTAACGGACAAAATCTTCTTAGCGGTTGGTGGTATGTTGGTGTGTATCTTTGCAGGATGGCGCCTAAGCCGTGCTGAGTTAGAAAAAGAGATCACTAATGACGGCGAAGTATCCTTCCCGCTATTTGGATTGTGGTACAACCTAGTTAAATACCTGATTCCTGTTGCGATTGCTATTGTTGCCTTCATGGGGATTAAGTCTGGCTTTGATAGTGGCAAAGGTGAAATCATGCTGCTGGGTATCGCAATCATTGGTCTTGCTGGCATTTTCTCGAAGAAGCTTTAGCAAATACCTTGGGGGCAAGCCTCGATAACTTATGTATACTGCTGGCTCCAAACGTGGAGCCAGTTTTTTATGTTCGATATTCTACATACCCATCCCGATTTTCTGATCATCAATAAGCATCCCAACGCCTCTGTTCATAAAGACGATGGCGACACAATGCTGCTGCAAGAAGTGGCTAAGCAGAGTGGTGATCAGCAGCTCTATCTTATCCATCGCTTGGATAAAATGACATCGGGTATTCTGCTCCTCGGACGCAATGCCAAAGCGGCCAGTGCGTTATCGCAAGCCTTCGCTGACCGCCAAGTAGAAAAGTTCTACCTAGCGATTGGCTCTAAAAAGCCGAAAAAGAAACAAGGTTTGGTCGTTGGTGATATGGAGCGTTCGCGCCGTTCATCATGGAAGCTGGTCAACAGCAAAAATAACCCAGCCGTCACCCATTTTTTCTCTCTTGCGGCAGAGCCCGGAGAGCGCCTATTTTTATGTAAGCCACACACTGGTAAAACGCATCAAATCCGCGTGGCATTAAAATCGGTTGGCTCAGGTATTGTTGGCGACCCGATTTACAATGCAGGCAATGAGGCTGATCGCGGTTACCTGCATGCATTTTCACTTTGCTTCCAATACCGAGATGAGCAATATCGCTTTGTTTGCGATCCACGAGAATACCAAGTGCTGGGTAACAAATGGCACAATGAAATCGTCTCTCAGGGTTTGGATACTTGGCTTTCCCCTTGGGAACTGAGCTGGCCTACGACCAAATAACCGTCACAAAGAAAACTAATAAGAGAACTCGATGCAAGCATCACAACTTCCGCTGTTCTTTCAGCATCTAGAAACCGAGCTCGCGCAAGCTCCTAACGAAATTCGTCGACTGTTTCATGGTCGTGGCCGTCGTTTTGAGGGCCTAGAGCAAATCACCTGTGATTGGTTACAAGGTCAGGTGATTATCAACTTGTTTAAAGAAGTCGACGACGCGTTTCTCGCTGAGCTGAAAAACGGCCTCAATGCGTTGGCACAATCACCACTGTGGGCAGACAAGCAAGGTCGCACTATGGTTCTTCAGCACCGTTATGCCGATGGTGCGCCTTCAGAAGTGCTTGTCGGTGAATTAGACGCTCGCCCTGTCGTTGAAGAAAGCGGTTTGAAATACCAATTGGATATTGGCCGCAATCAAAACTTCGGTCTGTTTTTGGACATGCGCTACGGTCGTGATTGGGTACGCGAAAATGCGAAGCATAAGAACGTGCTTAACTTGTTTGCTTACACCTGTGGCTTTTCTGTCGCTGCCATTGCGGGTGGAGCAGATAAAGTGGTTAACGTCGACATGGCGAAAGCATCGCTGTCTAAAGGTCGTGAGAACCACAAGCTAAATGGTCATAACATCAACCAGGTAAGCTTTATGGGGCACGATATCTTTAAATCGTGGGGTAAGATTAAGAAATCTGGTCAGTATGACTTGATTATCATCGATCCGCCTTCATTCCAGAAAGGCAGCTTTGCGCTGACTAAAGATTACAAAAAGATTTTACGTCGGTTGCCGGATTTGTTGGCAGAAGGCGGTCAAGTGATGGCATGTGTGAACTCGCCATCTGTGACAAGCGACTTCTTGATTGAAAGCATGAAAGAAGAAGCGCCAGAGTTGACATTCCGTGAGCGTCTGGATAACCCACCAGAGTTTACGGACGTGGACAGTGAAGCGGCATTGAAAGTGTTGCTATTCAGCTAAAAAACTCTCTGTCGCAATAGAAGAAAAATTAAACAAAAAGCGCCGCGAAACATCTAAACAGACGTATCGCGGCGCTTTTTTGTATTTGGAAAACTAACCAATCTGCACTTCAAGATCCGCTTCGATGGTTGATGAGCAGGCGAGCACATAGCCTTGTTCAATTTCTTCTGGCGTTAATGTTTCTAGGCTGGTGGAAGAGATGCTGCCTTGACGAACCTTGCATTTGCACGAGCCACAAATGCCGCTACGACAAGCGACGATTAATGGTAAACCTGCGCCTTCGAGCACATCGGCCAGTACCTGACCTTTTTGCGCATCGATGCTTTGAGCAAAATCAGGAACAGAAACGTTAACCGTCTCATCGGAGACCGATGTTTCTGCGCCAGTCGCTGGCGTAAAACTCTCTTGGTAGAAGTTCGTCATGTCAAAACCAAGATCATTCAAATAGCCGTGAACATCTTGCATAAACTGACTTGGACCACACAGGTAAACGGTGCGTTGCTTGAAATCAGGAACAAGCTCTTTAATCCAGTCGGCATTCAAACGACCTTGTGGGTGTGACGTTCCTTCGCGGTTTTTCAGCAACAGCTTTAAATGGAAGTTGGGATATACGGCGTCGAGCGTTTCTAGCTGATCGTAGTAAATCGTCTCTTCGGGGCTGCGTGCGATATGAAGAAATGCGATGTCCACATCGTTGTCGTTTTCATCTTGATTACTCAGCCAGTGCTTTGCCATCGAAAATACGGGCGTGACGCCGCAACCTGCACTGATAAGCAAGGCTTTTGTTTCGCCATCACGTAACACGGGTGGATGGTCGATGCAGTTGAATTCGCCTGCTGGTGGTAATGCTTGAACAGTATCACCGAGCAGCAGCGAGTCAACGATGTAGTTCGATACTTTACCGCCAGATACTCGTTTGATGGTGAATTGAAGGTGATCGTCTTCATTGATAGAGCTGATTGAATAGGCGCGAAACTCCATTTTTCCATCAATTTCCACGCCCAAGTTAATAAACTGGCCAGGCTTAAACTGAAACAAAAGTGACTCGGTTAGTTCAGCCAATTTGATGCTGACGGTGTCGTGTGTTTCGAAGTATTTGTCGATGCAACGGAGTGTGACGGGTTGGTTACCTTGCCATTCAAAAAACATAACAATCTCTTTGGTTGTGGCTATTTTTGGTTCGAAATAGTTAGCGCCTCCTCGTAAGGAGGCGCGAACAAGCAAGTTTATTAAGCTGCTAGGATGGCTTTTAGATCATCCTGAACATTGCCAATACTGCGCATATCGAACTTCTCTTGGATTATGGCGATTAGGTTTGGCGTTAGGAATGCCGGTGCAGTAGGGCCTGTGTAAATGCCTTTCACGCCCAATGCAAATAGTGTTAGCAAGATAACGATCGCTTTTTGCTCGAACCAAGAAAGCACAAGCGTGAGTGGTAGTTCATTGATGTCACAGTCAAACTCTTTCGCCAGTGCAAGTGCAAGCTGGATTGCAGAGTAAGCATCGTTACATTGGCCCACATCCAATAGGCGAGGGATGCCGTTGATATCACCAAACGTATTCTTGTTGAAGCGGAACTTACCACACGCCAACGTCAGGATGAGCGTATCTTCTGGCGCTTCAGCCGTAAAATCGGTGTAGTAGCTACGTTCCGCTTTATCACCATCACAACCGCCGACTAGGAAGAAGTGCTTGATGTTGCCTTGCTTCACTTGGTCGATAACCGCAGGGGCGGCGTTCATCAGTGCATTTCGACCAAAACCAACCGTGATGTGGTGTTCGATTTCATTGTGTTGGAAACCATCTTGCGCTAGAGCACATTCAATCACTTGGCTAAAATCATCGCCTTCGATGTGAGCAACACCAGGCCAGCCAACAATACTACGCGTGAATAAACGGTCTGCGTATTGACCCACATTTGGATTCAACAAGCAGTTTGACGTCATTACGATTGCGCCAGGGAAGTTTGCGAATTCTTTCTGCTGGTTTTGCCATGCGCTGCCGTAGTTTCCGACAAGATGAGGGTATTTCTTCAGCTCAGGGTAGCCGTGTGCAGGTAGCATTTCACCGTTGGTGTAAACGTTAATGCCTTTGCCTTCAGTCTGTTGCAGGATTTTTTCTAGGTCATGCAAATCATGGCCAGAAACAAGAATACATTTGCCTTTTACTGGCTTGACGTTCACCGTGGTTGGTTCTGGATGGCCGAAGGTCATTGTTTCACCTTGGTCGAGCATTTCCATCACTTTGTAGTTCATCAGGCCGATGCGCATTGAGCAATCAAGTAGTTCACCAAGATCTTCAGGGTCTGTACCCAACCACGCCATGATTTCATGGTATTCGGCATAGATATCGTTGTTGGTTTGCTCAAGAACACGTGCGTGCTCCATGTATGCTGCGGCACCCTTAAGGCCGTATAGGCAAAGTAAGCGTAGGCCAATAACATCTTCATGTACTTGGTCCTTACCACGGTTAACCGCGACTTGAGGAGCAAAAGCTAAGATTGCTTCTGCGCTATTTGGTAGCTCAAAGTGAGCAACAACAGGGATGTCAGCAACTTCGGTATCGGCGAGTGTTGCAGCAGACATTACTTGCTCTTTTAGCAATGCTTTGTACGTTGCCGCTTGAGAAGTTAGCTCTAGGACACGTTCAGGGTCAAAGTTTACGTTCGTCAACGTAGAGAAAAATGCCTTTGGTGCCCATTGGTTGATTTCATCGTTAATGATGTTGAATTCAAGTGCTTTTGATGCCCAAAAAGAAACCCCTTGCAGTGTGTAAACCAACACGTCTTGAAGGTCAGATACTTCAGAAGTTTTACCACACATACCTTGTGCAAAAGAACAACCTTTAACAGCAGGGGTTTGAATTGTCTGTTCACATTGAATACAGAACATATTGGGTTCTCCAGTGATTGTTTTAATAGTCGTGATGTTGACCACTAGAGAGCAGAATGTGTGCCAATTTTTATTTTGTTGATTTATATAGGATTTTATTGTTTTTAGGCGAATGATTGATGTAATTAAGACAACGGGGGTGATGTCTTAATTACATCGGCTTCTTGTGGTTGGTTATTTATTGATCCCGAGCTTTTTACCCATCCGATATAAGTTCCCACGATCCATTTGTAAAAACTCCGCTGCTTTTGCCCAAACCCCACCAGTTTGGCTCAAAGCATGTTCAATTAAATCACGTTGATAGCTTTCTATTAGCTCTCGCATTGGTTGGCTTTCTTTAGGCAGATAATGCGATGTGTTTTTTACATCATCGAGAGCCAGTGAGGTGTCAAAATGGTTAAGCATGATCGTGCTTGCACCTTGTTGAATAGCGTGTAAAGCCGCGCGAGTTAAAGTGTGTTCGAGCTCGCGTACGTTTCCGTACCAAGGTAAAGACTCCAGTTGAGTCAACACTTTAGGGTGAACGTGCAGATTGGGCGCATTAAATTGTTGGCGTACCTTTTCTAACAGATATCCTGCTAAAACGGGAATATCCCCGTCACGGGCACGAAGTGGGGGGACTTGGATTGGGAATACGTTTAAACGGTGGAATAGGTCTGCTCGAAACGTGCCAGCTTCGACCTCTTTTTCTAATTGTCGATTGGTCGCGGCGATGATGCGCACATTGACCATCAAATGCTGATCGCTACCCACACGTTGCAGCTCGCCTTGCTGAATTACGCGCAGCAATTTTGCTTGCAAAATCAAAGGCAGTTCGCCCACTTCATCAAGGAAAATCGTTCCACCGTCTGCCAGTTCAAACTTACCGGCACGGTGGCTATTAGCACCTGTAAATGCGCCTTTGACATGGCCAAACAGTTCACTTTCAGCCAGACCTTCAGGCAGGGCCGCACAGTTTACGTAAATCATCGGCTTATCGCTACGATGAGATTGCGCGTGTACCGAGTGCGCGACCAGTTCTTTACCAGTACCTGTCTCTCCTGTGATAAGTACTGCGTAATCTGATTGAGCAACAGTCGCAATGTTGTTTCGTAACTGGTTGATCTGCGGACTCAAACCCACCATTTCGCCATGTTGAGAACGGGCTTGTTGGATAAGGGTTTGAGTGACGCTTTTTTGCTTCTGGTTTTGCGCTTTGAGCGCTTTTAACTGAGCAATGTTACGCAATGTCGCAGCGGTCAAAGCCGCAAAGGTTTCGATAGCGACAGGGTCAATGTCATCAAACGCGCCCACCGTTAGTGCATCCATCGTTAGTGCGCCAACAAGTTGGCCTTCGACATACAAGCTAAAGCCCATGCAATCGTGAACATCAATGCATTGGTCTTCAGTTAATAGTGTGCCGTCGAAAGGATCCGGCAGTGAACAATCGGCATCGAAACGCACCGGTTCACGGCTATGAATAATGGCATCTAAGCGAGGGTGCGCCTTGGGGAAATAGCGACGACCTAAGACCGAGCTGGATAAGCCTTTTACCGCGACAGGAGTTAGAAACCCATCCTCATCGAAGATAAACAGGCAGCTCGCATCACATGGGAATACTTGCGCGACCCCATCAATAAGATTTTGATATTGCTGCTCGTGAGAGCGATTTGAGCTGAGGTTTAGCGCGATATTAAGGAGTACGTGGTCAACAGTCGGAGTCATAACAAGCCCAAAGTTATCTGGAATGGGCTCATGCTAGCAACTTGATGTCATTTGAACATCGAAAGGTGTGGGAGATTGATGTTCCATTGACGACGATCAAGTTTGATACGAAAAGAAACGCGCAAGTTAACAAGCCAGTGATGTAAGCTTGCGCGGGTTAGGTGTTTGAATTAAAGCAGGCCAAAGGTTTGGTTCGTCCGAATTAACGAGGAACGACTCTAGCGTCATTACCAGAAACATTGATTTGGACCGCTTGGCCTGGTTGGAAAATCATGTTTGGATTTGCTTCTTGAACAATAGAGATAATCTTTCCGTCCTCTAAACGAATGGTCAGATTCACGCCATTTCGTTTCGCGGTTGCTTCAGCCGCTTTGCTGCCTGCATAGCCACCCAATAGACCACCACCAATGGCAGCGATATCCGAGCCAGAACCGCCCCCAACTTTTGAGCCTAAGATCCCCCCCCACGGCAGCACCAGCGATGGTGCCAATGGCATTGGATTGGGTAGAGGCATCAATGGTTACGGGTTCTACTTTTTCTACTGTGCCGTAGTAAACCTGCTGAACTTTGCGAGTGTCGGATGAGCCGTATGCATCTCCGTACGGGTTAGGTGAGCTACAGCCGCCAAGCACGAGCGCACAAGTAATGGTGAGCAACATGCCTAAATTGATCTGTTTTTTCATATAGCCTCCGAATGGTTTCTTCATTCAAAGAGTATATACCCCAATTTAACCTGCGTTTTGATGCTTTATAAAACAGTGGCTTAGCGGCCTGTCCCTTAAGGAAACGCGATTGTCTAAGCAGTATTAATGATCGTTAAGCGTATGAAACCCTGAATAAATACGTGTAAAAGTAGTAAACCAGCATGCCGCGCCAAAGATATACGCGATGACGGCAAAGTGTTGCGGTAGCAAACAAAATAAAACCAAGCAGCCAATGGTTTCTGTACCTTCGGTTAAGCCGCTCATGTAGTAAAGCGATTTGTTTTTATATACCGGATTATCGATGCCTTGTTTTCCTGCCATGATGGCAAAAGCCAAAAAGCTACTACCAGTGCCGATGAAGGAAAAAATCAAAAATGCGCCTGCAACGGCATTGTGTTCTGGGTTGGCAAGCACAAAGCCAAAAGGAATCAACGAATAGAACAAAAAATCTAAGCTGATATCAAGAAAGCCACCCGCATCGGTAATGCCTTGAATCCTTGCCAGTGCACCGTCTAACCCATCACAGATTCTATTCAGCAAAATAAACAGCAACGCCAACAAGTACTGTTCGGCGATCAAAGCAGGCAGGGCAAAACAGCCAAGCACAAAACCAAATACTGTCGTCTGATTTGCGGTGATGCCACATTTATCGATATATGTCGCACTGAGTGCCAGCGGTTTGCGGATGAGCTTTATACTCAGGCTATCAAGCATGACTTGTCTCCCACGGCCAGTTTAGGCAGCGGCTGCCATCAGGGATATCATCTTCATCGTGCGTTACCATCAAAGTAGGAATGTTCGCTTGCTGCAATTGTTCGACCACCCAATTGCGAAATTGTACACGCAGGTCTTTATCCAACTTGCTATAGGGCTCATCAAGTAGCGCAACTTTCGGCTTTGCTAGCAGCATACGAGTCAATGAAATACGGGCGCGTTGCCCTCCCGAAATTTGGTCAGGAAAGGACTCTGCTAGTTTGGTCAATGAAATGTTCTTCAGCGCTTGCATAGCGTGAGCTTTACGCTCTTCACCTTTGATTGAGTTTGGTAGCGCGAAGGCAAGGTTCTCCCACACCGTTAAATGAGGGAAGAGCAAATCTTCTTGGAATAGAATACCGACCTGACGCTTATGGGCAGGGAGGGCATCCAACTTTTCGTTATCAAGCGTAATGGATCCAGAGTAGTTGAACTCGGCGGATAGGTGCCCGGCAATGGCATCCAACAAAGTGGATTTACCACAACCACTTGGTCCCATCAGAGTAACAATTTCACCTTTCTCTACGGTCATGTTGAACGCTGAAAAAAGCGCGTCACCATTGGTTTTACGGATGGCGAGGTTTTCGAGACAAAGACTCATTCAGTAGTAAACCTTTTATAGACAAGCGGCGATACTTCCTGTGCAAGTGGCTAAGCAGTATCGCAAAAGAGAAGAACAAGAATGGCAGCAGAGCTTGCCAAATAGCGTAAATAGCGGTGACACGTCGGTCAAAACCACTGGATAGTGCAACGGCTTCGGTTGTGATGGTGCTAATGCGCCCAGCCCCTAGCACCAATGTCGGTAGGTATTGCGCCAGACTTACGCTAATACCGATAGCCCATGCGAATGCAATCGCAGGCAGGAGGATTGGTAGTTTCACTTTTAACCAAGCTTGCATCGGTGTTTTACCCAAGCTGAGTGCGACGCGAGTTAAGCTGTTATCGAAGCTGCGCCACGGACCGTCTAGCGAGAGGTAAATAAATGGGAACGCAAAGAATACATGCGCCCAGCATACCCAAAAGAAATACGCGTTACTGTTTAAGTACAGTGTTACCACTTGCATACCGAATAGCACGGATAGCTGAGGAATCAGCATCGGGATGGCGATGATGTAACCGGGCACCTGCCAGCGATAATGGAGACGATACTCATGTGCTATTAAAGCAAGAACTAGCGCGACAGTCGCGCTGATCAGGGCGATTGACATACTTTGTTCTAGAGTCCCTAGAATACTGTGCCATTCGTATTCCCAAAAACGCAGGCTGTAACGGCTTGGGAGCAAATCTGGAAAGCGCCAACGTTGGGCAAAGCTCCACAGCACCATGAGTGGAATCATTAGAAGTGCAAGTAGAGCAATCAGTGAAAATAGGGTTTTACCGGGTAAACGAAACCCGTTTCGACCAGAGTACTGCCAGCGTTTGAAGCCTTTGGTAATACACCATTCCATTAAGCGTGCAAATCCAATCAAAACGCTAGCGATCGCAAACAGTATTACTGCGCCAGCGGCAGCTCTTGGTAGGAGCGATAAATCTGGATCGTTAAACCATTGCCATACCAAAACCGCGAACGTCGGTGGGTTGGTAGGGCCAATAATCAGGGCGACATCGACAACGGACAAACTGTAAGCCAATACCGCCAGCATTGGGAAACGAAGTTTTGCTAACCATTGCGGAAATACGCATTTCCACCACGTTTGCGCGGAACTGTAGCCCATCGAGTGACTGACTTTTTCAACCTTATCGACTTTCAATTGCTGAAGGATCGGAATACTCATCAACAATAAAAACGGCACTTCTTTAATCGCAAGCATGATGACCAAACCGAGTGCATGTGGGTCTTTAATCAGCAATGCTAAGTCATTCACCGTTTGTGCATTCTGGTCGTAACCAAACAGTTGGTTGAGAACACGAACGCCCATACCAGTTGGGGCAAACAAGAACGCAAAGCCAATTGCAAACGCGACGTGCGGCATAGCGAGAAGTGGGGAAAGGCTAACTTCAATTTTTCGCCAAAACTTGCTGCCCCAAGACGCCTGTAGAATGGCAAACGTGATGAAGCAAGCCAAGTAGCTACTGAAAATGGCGGAGTAGAAAGTAAGCCCGATGGATGTCCAAACACCTTCCCAATCAAAGACGGCATTGAAGCCATCAAAAGAAAAGTGGTGTAGACCGATAGGAGGTACATAACCGAGCGCAGAGACCACCACTCCAAGTAGTCCCGGAATGGTAGGCAAAATACAAACTGCGATAATGACTAAATACAGCGCTCTTAACATGGATTCTTACTAATTCCCGTAGCGTTTCAACCATTCTTTTTCTAACGCCGCTTGCCAACTTGGATGTGGCTCAGCGATAGATTTGAATTGTTGAGTGTTTTTGGCCGAACCAGTTAGGTATTGGTTGCTTAGTACCGAAGGGTCGCCCCAGATGTTTAGGTTACCTTTGCGAGACTGTGCTTCAGGGCTCAATAAAAAGTTTATCGCAACTTGTGCACCAGCACTGGCATTTGCGTTCCAAGGAATCGCTAAAAAGTGGATATTTGAGAGTGCTCCTGCGTCCATTGCGTACGCTTTGGTGCTCTCTGCAAGATTACCGCTCGACTGCGCAGAGAAAACCGCGTTCGGGTTAAAGGTAATCGCCAGGTCAGTCTGACCATCATCTAGTAGCTGAAGGGTTTCTGCTGTACCGCCTGGAAACTGCTTACCACCGCGCCAAGCGACTTTATGGAACTCATCTAGATAAGACCACAGCGGTTGAGTGACTTGCTCAAACGTGTCATCGGTAACTGGTTGTTGCAGCTCAGGGGTGTTGTTAGACAGTTCAATGAGTAATGCTTTGATAAAGCTTGTGCCATGAAACTCTGGTGGTCGAGGGTAAGTCAGGCGATTCGGGAACGCTTTTGCATAGCTCAGCATTTCTGCGAATGATTTTGGAGGGTTATGGAGGGTTTGCTCGTCATGGATAAACACTAATTGTCCTACTCCCCAAGGTGCTTCTAGACCTTCTGTTGGCTCGGAGAAGTCCACATAAATTGGTAGAGATTTATCCACATATTGCCAGCTTGGCAAACCTTCGACAAAAGGACCAAATAGCAATTGGTTATCCTTCATTGATTTGAAGTTTTCGCCATTGATCCAAACCATATCAACACTGCCACCGCTGTTTTTGCCTGCCGCTTTTTCTGCGATAAGTCGAGTAGTGGTCTCAGAAATATCAGTTACTTTAACGTGGTTTAGCGTCACGTTATAACGTGATTTTAGCTCTCTACTCGCCCACTGTATGTAGCGATTAATTTCTTGGCTTCCGCCCCAAGCATGAAAGTAGACGGATTGCCCGTCGGCTTGTTGTTCGATTTTTTGCCATTCGCTATTCACTGATGAATCGGCAAAAGAAGGTGTCGCAAAAGTCGTGGCTAAAATGCCAATGCTGCTGAGTAGCTTTTTCATATCTATTCCGTGTTATGTCTTTTGGTGCTTGCTTTCGTTTCTATTGACGTTTTCGCAAGTCGTTCCGCTCTGTTACAAGGATAGTAATTCATCTCTCTCTATTATCAATGCCAATCCCAAACGGAATCACTCATTGATTCAAAGAATTACTCTCAATGTGAAGCAAAACGAAGAAAGGACAAATTTGGTGTCATTTTAGGAGCGGACCGTTTGTTTGAGGATATTCTTTCAAGTAATTGAAAATTATTGTCCCCAGAGATATGAATAGGTTGTTTTACAGAGCAAAATTGATGTTTAAAGCATGGAATTGAGGGCGAAAAGAGAAAGAAAGTTGGCCATTTAAATGACTTTGGCATGCATGACTAACGATTCATCGATATAAAAAAAGCAGCCGTTTGGCTGCTTTAAGATACTATCTGGTTTACTTAGTTGGGATTAGTTTACCCAGTCACGTAGTGTAAACGTCAATTCGTGATCGGCACTTTTCAGAACAAGACCATCTTTAGTTAGCGTGATATCGCTCCAGTTAGATAGTGTTTGTGTCATTGCGTTTTCGATCTTCATTTGATCTTCCATACACATCTTCATGGTCATGCCCATTTTTTCGATGCGTAGTTGGTTGTTTTTCAACTCGGCTTGACCGAAGAAGTTGTTACAACCTGCGTTGCCGTTTGCGGTTAGATTTTCACCGATTTCTAGGCGAGCCGCTTTTTGGTGTTCGTCTAGAACGATATTTTTGCCATCAACTTGAACAAGTTCCCAGTTGTGGTGCTGCAAATCTTGAGCCGTTATTTCTTTCACATCATCACCGTTGCTAGCACAAGCAGTCATAAGAACAGGGAGAGAGATTGCTGTAACTAACGTTTTTAGGCTAAGCTTCATTTTATAGACTCCGTTTTTATAAACGCGGTAAGTATAAGTAATAAAACACTGTTTTTGTCAGCATAAGGTTATGGTTTCGTATGTTTTTGACATAACGAAGTATATAGCAAGTTTTGTTGCTGACTAATCTTCTCATTATTTAAACTAGGCCAATACGCCCTAATATGGAAAGAGCGGTTTTAGTATGGAGCAACTGGAGTTTTTTACTGTCCCAAGCCCTTGTGTTGGAGTATGTACCTCCGATGAAAAAGGGTATTGCAAGGGGTGTATGAGAAAGAGAGAGGAAAGGTTTAATTGGCTTAACTTAACCCCCGCTCAGCAGTTGCACGTTATTAAGTTGTGTCGTCAAAGGTACAGAAGAAAGATGTTGGCCGGGAAGACGAAGCCAGAACAGCTTCAAGATGAGTCATCGCCTCAACAAGACTTATTCTAGAATTCTTGTTCAGTCTGTGGGGTTACGCCTTCGCTTTCGGTTCTGATTAGGCTTTTACATATTCCCGGTCCGGCAAGGTGTCCTTTAAGAACCGGGAATCTCCTATCCATTTTCCCTATAGAGCGGTAATTGGCGTTATTTCATCGACCAACGGTCGCTAACCCAGCCTCCCGCTTGTTCGTCGAAGTGATTTCCTGAAAATCGATGATTGAATTCAACATCTAATTTACTTGTTGGGCGTTCATCCATCAGTTGATGAATATATCTCGCCATAGGATCCGTACAAGCTTCACGCTCTCTACGGGTAACTACTTCTTTGATCATTTGGAGTCTGTAGCTATTGCTGGCTCGTTTCATTTTTGACCTCCAGAACTCGATGGCAGCAGTTTGAACACATTGACGTCCAGATCGCTGCTCATTAGTGTGCGCGTGGAGGCACATCACCATCGTTTGAAGTCCAAAGACAAATTGTTTGAGAGCAGTGTTTGTAACGCCATTCACATCTTTCTCAGAATCATTGACTATGCTATTAAAAATGTTTCGCGAAATTTAGCCGATGAACCTGCATATTTAAAAGACCTTATCAAACATAGAAGCCCAACACAGGGGCGTCAATAACACAAATGAACAATTTTTGAACATATTGTGAAGGTGGAGAGTTTTCAGTAATTTATCGAAAATAAAAAACCGAAGCACAAAGCTTCGGTTTTGAGGAAAGCCCTGACGAAATTGCTTGTAAAAGCTCTTAGTGCCAGGGGGAAGGTGTTTAGTATTAGCTACCAGATGCAGGACAGCCTTTTACTGGTTGGCCATTACTGAAGTATTTGATGTTCTCTAAGTTCTTGTTGTAGTTATCCGCAGAGATTTGTGGGTTGTTTACGAAGAACTCGCGCAAAACGTATGCATCAGTTAGCTGTGTAGATTGAACATCGATGATTGGATAGTTATCGCCACCAGCAGCACTGAAGCTGATTACAGAGAATGTGTACGTTTCGTTTAGATCGAAGCCTTTATTGTTAATATCGGTAATGGTTACTGAGCCAGCATCACAATTTACATCTAAAGTGATGTTATCTAGTTGAGCGTAAGCACCAGACCCTGCAGATTTCGTCGCAACCACGTCTAGGTATTCTTTAACTTCTTTACCTGTCATAGTTGCTTTAGTCACGAAGTTACCAAATGGCTGAACCGTTAGTACGTCACGGTAAGTGATATCACCATCTTGGATTGAATCACGCACGCCGCCAGAGTTCATCACACCAAAGTCAGCATTTACCGTTTTGTAAGTACGGTATGCCTCGCCGAGTAGGTGACCTAGGTTAGTTTGTTGAGAGCGAACTACGTTACGATCACCTTCTAACTTACCCGTCGTATTAGAAATCTTCTCATCTAATAACTCTTGACCTTGTTGTTGGTATGGCAGTAGTAACGCTTTTACCGTTGCATCTTGTTGAATTCGTTCACCGATAACTTCATCGTTTTCGTCTAGAAGGTTTACAGGAATCAGTGCGTAATTCGCTAAGTGAAGCTTGCCGTCGTAGTATTCGAAGTCTGCACGACCCACATATTTACCCCACTCATGCGCTTGCATAATCCAAGTGCCTTTTTGTTGGTCTGGGGCACAATCATCCCCAGGTTTGAAATCAGCATACTCATTGGTACCTGGTTCCATACATACAGGGTTTTGCGAGTGACCACCGATGATAGCGTTTAGCTGTCCTTCTTCAAGAGAGCGAGCGAGTTTCACGTCACCTGGTGCTTCACTACCGTTTTTACCATCTTCGTAGTGACCCATGTGCGTCGTTGCAAATACTAGGTCTACCTTTTCGTTCTCTTCGATTTCCTTCAGTACCTTTTTGATTTCTACTTGAGGGTCTTCGAAGTGGATGTTTGATACGTTGTCTGGATTGACTAGCTTCGCAGTGTCTTGCGTTGTTAGACCAATAACAGCGATCTTAAGGCCGTTGATAGTAAATACTTTGTAAGGGGCGAAGTAACGCTCGTTTGTATCTTTTTTATAGATATTCGCAGCCAGCATAGGGAAGTCAGCTAGCTCGGCTTGCATATCGAGAATATCTAGTGAGTTATCAAATTCGTGGTTACCGACAGCCATTGCATCGTAACCAAGTAGGTTCATCCCTACGAAGTCTGGAACCGCATCTTGCATGTCTGATTCTGGTACACCGGTATTAATATCACCGCCAGATAGCAGAATGGTTTCACCGCCTTTTGCTTCGACTTCTGCGCGGATAGATTCGATTAAAGTGTGACGCGCAGCCATGCCGTATTCGCCGTCGCTGTTATGCCAAAAGCGACCATGGTTATCGTTAGTGTGGAGAACGGTGAACTTAGTACAAGAATCTGCAGTCTCGCAGGTTACTGGAGAATTGTCGCTGTCTGAGCCGCATCCTGCTAGCGCAGCGCCCACTGCCACTACCAAAAGAGATTTGGAAAACTTCATAAGGGATCCTTTCTTTGTGATTTTGTTATTGTTACGGCGTGAAATATACGGAATTAATGTGAAACTTTAGTGATCTATCTCTTATTTATACTTCTATCGGAGAAATGAATTAATAAGCCTGCAAACTACGTCTATAAATAAACAGAATTGGTATTTAGTATTTATTTTATATAGCTAGCTCTATTTTTTGTGAGGTAGTTAATTGAATGTGTGTTGTTTGTGTGAATCAATGCGCATTTTTGCGAAGTATTACGCTGATTTTGGTGATAATTTTGCCAAGTTTATGTTTTCCCTAATAGGTATGACACAAATCGTTATAAATTTTCGCTCTAATGATGAGGGGCTCGGTTTGTATGCATAATGAACAGCACAGAATTGAAACTCATTTGATTATGGCTTTATTCTGCCTAACTCTATCAAAAATTGTATTTATCTCTTTACTATAATTGCGATCGTTTAGAAACCTTATGCTTTAGGCATCGTTTATTTATCCTCATCCGATACCTTATCGTGCTTATTCCGCATTTGACACTCGAGTGTTTAAACAAATAGATTCAACCTAATGAGTCAAAATGAAAAGTAAATAATGGATCGTTCTTCTTCGAATATTATGATGTGAACTATCATTTAATTAATGAAAATGAAATGGATTAATGTAAAGCGTTGCGACTGTAGCTGTTATCTTTGAGCTTTGGTTTAAAGGGTAGGGTTAAAAGAATTTGTAAGTGGTGAACGCTAATAAAGGATGCTTATGAGATACACAGTAAGGGACGCACTCAAAAAGGAAGCAGCCCAAATCGCCAAGATACACGTTGATTCTTGGCAGGTGACGTATAAAGGATTAATGCCAAAGAGCTACATAGAGCAGTTTACGATTGAGCGTCGAGAAAGGATGTGGGCACGAGTGATGACGGAGCAACTGGCCCAATTGATCGTAGTTGAGAGGCAAGGAGAAATTGTTGGCTTTTTAAGTTACGAGTTACCTAACCACACCAGCGAAGATAAAACGGCATTAGTGACATGTTGCTACGTTACGCCGCTACATTATGGGCAAGGAGCAGGAAGTGCACTGTTAGATGAGTTAGAGACACGTTTGCTCTCTACGTCAGTTATGCAGATCAGTTTGAAAGCACTGGATACTAATCAACAGGGGCTTAACTTTTACAAGAAGTGTGGTTTTGTGCGTACTGGAGAGGAAGAGTCGGAAGTGATTGAGAGTATGACGCTGACCGATCTCACTTTAGTGAAGTATATTGCCCGCTCATAAATCAAATGCTATATGCTAAATATAGTAAAACCCCGGAGGTGGTAAGACTCCGGGGTTTTGAAATTTTTTAGATGTCTCGGTTGGTAAGTCCGATTATCTTTTATGCAAAAGGTTTGGATTTAATCCGATTAATTCCTTGGTAGGGAATTAGATGCGGATGAAGTCCATGTGTTCAACTTTTGGCTTGAACGCGTGACGTTGAACGTCTTGTGGCTTAACTTTAACTTCTTTGCCATCGATAACTAGAACGATGCCTTCGTAGAATTCAGGCTTGTCCATTTGGTTTACGATGTCGTCGTGGTTAAGAACGATAGCTACTGCTGCTTCTTCACCGCCGTATACAACTGCAGGGAATTTGCCAGCGTGACGTAGGCGGCGGCTCGCACCTTTACCTAGTTCAGTACGTACTACTGCTTCGAATTTCATAGTATTTACTCTCAAATTAGTAAAAATCAAATGTTCACAATCAACAATGCGACCTTGTTGTTCGTGGTAAAGCTTGAAACAGGAACTGTTCAAGCGAGCGCGGATACTATCATTCCAATTATAAATGGGCAACCCAAATCGTATCCAAATCAACAAAAAGGTATGATTTAGCGGGGTGGAAGGCTATCCCTTTTAACGCTTTGCTTGGATTTTGTTCACATCGACTTCATTTTCATCGGTTTACTGATCATGGTCCGAAAAACAAAGTTTATGTGTTATATGCTTTATGTTCGGCTGAGATGTAAGACTAAAGATGCTTTTAATCCACCTAAAGCGCTTGTATCCAATGTTAACTGACCTCGGTAACTGTGTGCCATTTCACTGACTATGTTTAGACCAAGACCTGAGCCAGGGGTTGTTTCATCCAATCTAACTCCTCTCTTGATTACTTGACTCAGTTTCTCTTTAGGGATGCCTGGCCCATCATCTTCAATAATGATGTGTATATTTTCCTTATCCTGAGAGGAGTGCACACGAATCATGCTGTTGGCCCACTTATAGCCATTTTCTAGCAAGTTACCTAGCATTTCATCGAGATCGGTCTGCTCTACTGCTACATTCAGCTCTGAATCAAGTTCATTAATTAAGGTAATGCTTCGGCTCGCATACACTTTATCAAACGCCATTGAGATAGCATCCACACGATCTGCTGGGTTCGACTTCACTGATAATATGTTCATCGATCCGGCCATACGGGCACGACCCAAATGGTAATCGATATGGTCTTGTATTTGATTGATTGGAGCTCTGAGACGGGATTGTGCCTCAGGTTCTAACGTCTGAACTTCATTTTTTAGAACAGAAAGTGGCGTTTTAAGTGCATGAGATAGGTTACCTGCATGATTGCGAGCTCTCTCTAGTAATTCTTGGTAATGGAACAGCAGAGCGTTGAGGTCGAAGATTAGAGGAGAAATCTCTTTTGGGTAGGTTTCTTCTAGACTCTTTTTATTACCAGACTTCAGCTCGGCTAATTCTTTTTGTAGCTTTGTAAGCGGACTCAATGACCAAGCAATTTGCAGTAAAATGACGGTAAGTACGCCCGCGAATAATAAACCCAAAATAAGCCAAAGTTGGCCGATTAACGTTTGAAGGGTATTTTTAATGGGCTCTTCGTCAATACCAATAATAATGTGAATAGGACCATCGTAATCAGGAAGATACAGTGCTTTTTCTAGCGTAATTAGTTTTTCGCCTCTTGCTCCATACGCATCTTTATCCAAACCTTTGTATTCGATTTTTTTGTCCCACAACGAACGAGAACGTTCGAGGCTTGCCTCTGTAGAGGCACTCCAATACAAACCACTGTAAGGTCGGTTAAATCGAGGGTCTGATAGCTGAGCTGCGAGTGAAAGATGCCCGGTGTTATCGACTTCTAACTGTGCTGCGACTTCATCCATAAAAATGCTGAGCTGTGAGCGAGTGTCATCAACCATATAGTTGTAGACCTGCGTCGGTATCGTCACACCAGCGGCGAGGATCATTGCCGTTAACCAAACGATCGCCGCTAAAACGAGGCGACTTTTGATACTCAGTCGTTTTATTGCGTTCAACGGTAGCCTGTTTCTATTCGGCATTTAATTGGTATCCCAACCCTCGGACAGTTTTGATGATCTTTGGTGCGATTTTTTTGCGAATTCGGCCGATAAAAACTTCGATTGTGTTGGAGTCACGATCAAAGTCTTGTTTGTAAATGTGCTCGACGAGTTCGGTTCGAGAAATCACTTTTTCCGGGTTATGCATAAAGTAAGCGACCACTTTATACTCTAGCGCCGTCAAGCTTACCGCTTGCCCTTGCCACATGACTTTAGAAGTGCGTGTATCCAAGCTCAAGTCGCCAATTTGCATCACAGGAGAGGCATTACCAGAGGCTCTTCGAAGCTGTGCACGAATACGAGCGATAAGCTCAACCATTTCAAATGGTTTAGTTAGGTAATCGTCTGCACCTGCGTTTAAGCCTTCAACTCGCTGCGTTAGGGTGTCGCGAGCGCTTAAAATCACGACAGGAGTATTAATGTTTTCATCTCGGATGCCTTTTAGGACGGTAAGACCATCCAGTTTTGGCAAGCCGAGGTCAAGAACAATGGCGTCCCATTCTTCCGAAGTCGCGCGATACAGAGCGTCTATGCCATCTTGGGACAATTCTGGTACCCAGCCGGTACTTTCTAATGTTTCGATGATTTGCTCGCCTAAACGAGGATCATCTTCAACAACAAGTATTTTCATATTGATGATTCTTATTATGTTTGGATTTTTATCGAAGTAAGTTACGCATCGTGTCTGGATTACGCATTAGACAAGTTTAGTTGTTTTGCGGCTTTAACGCTTTGTTAAAGCTGCGACCTTTGATCTCAAGCATTTCCAGCGTGGCGGCGTCGTACTCAACTTTCAGGACGCTATTGTTGTACAGAATTTTCAATTCATACACCCAAGCATCATCATCTTCTTCAAGCTCGACCTTGATGATGCGGCCGTATAAGTCGTTTTCTACTGCGGCGTAAAGTTCCGAAAATGGTCGTATATATCCTTGTTGAACCGCGCGATAGACCTCATCTTGATCTTCATCGAATTCGATGCGTGTTCCTGGCTTTTCGACATCTTGCACGATGGCGTGGCCATTTTGTGATGTGTACTCGTTGTCATGCTTGGCAAAACTTGGTGCACACATGAATGTCGCAATAAGGCCGAAAAGTAACGCAGAATGTAGAGAAGTCGTTGCTTTATACATAGTCAAACCTTTTCTGGAGCGTTAGCCGCAGTATATCGGATATAGATGAACAGAGAGTGAATCAGCTAATTAAGTTTTGCCATGTGTTGTGGATGTTATTTCAACTCATCTTCAAAAATTTTATCTCGCAGCTTCCAAAAGCGACCAGATTTTCTAGCAATAACAAACTGAGGCAAACGGAAACGATGTTGATTAGCGACAACGCGTGTCGGTGAAGCCTCTTCAAAAGGGCGATGCTTGTCTGCTAAGTGGGGGCGTACGAACTGATCTTTAAACGTTTGTTTTTGTTTTTTGGTACTCAATGACCAAAACTCATGAACTAACGCATTGCCTTCGCCTTGGTATGGTTCACCAGAATACGTCACCTTTAGCTGAGATTTACCATCACTGGACTTAAATACAGATAGGTCCATTTCTGTGCATTCAAAGATTAATGCATCTTTGAGATTAAGGGCTTCTTTTAGCTTTTTATCTGGGTCTACGAGCGTCGCATCACACTCATGACAAATTCGTGCAGCGATATCGTTGTCCGCACCACATTCACCGCAGTATTTGGCACGAAAACGGTAGCCACAGTGTTCACGTTCGCCTGTGTCTTCATCTTCAAAGTAACCTTGGCAACGTCTGCCAAAATGTTCAACCAAGAAACCGTTACTATCCAACTTACCCCAGAAGTTGTTATTGAATCCGCAAGCCGGGCAAGGAATCGTGATAATTTCACTGTCAGAGTCTGGTTTGGGATCACCGACTTCAGGTTGGTATAAATCGTAGCTGTTGCCTGCGTAATCAAGCACTAAACATTCTGATTTTCCGTCTGATAAGCGTAATCCTCGTCCTACTATCTGTTGGTACAGACTGACTGACTCTGTTGGTCGCAAAATCGCGATTAAATCGACATGCGGCGCATCAAACCCGGTTGTCAGTACCGAAACATTGACTAAGTATTTTATTTGACGATTCTTGAACGCTTGGATGATCGCATCGCGCTCCGGCGTAGGTGTATCACCAATGACGATTTCAGTTTCGCCTTCTGGCAATAAACTGTGTATCTCCTGTGCGTGTCGAACAGTTGCAGCGAAGATCATGACACCTTGACGCTCTTTCGCATATTGCATGATTTGCTCAACAATTTGTGGAGTCGCACGTTTGGCTTTATCGATCACCATGTCCATTTCTGCTTCTTTGTAGCGTCCGGTGTTAGCGGGCTTCAGCTGAGAGAAGTCGTAAGACAAAACGGGCGCATCCATCATGCGGGCTGGAGTGAGGAAGTTTTCGTCGAGCAAGTAACGGATCGGCAGTTCGAAAATACAATCGCGGAAGAATCGAGGCTCTTCGGTTCGCACTTGACCTCGGGTGTGATACTGATAAATCCAGCCCATTCCTAAACGATAGGGCGTTGCAGTTAGTCCTAGCACCTTAATGCCAGGGTTCAGTTCTCGTAAGTGAGTAATAACTTTTTGGTAGCTGCTGTTTTTGTCATCTGGCACACGATGGCACTCATCAATAACGAGCAGAGAAAACTGGTTTTTGAACGAATCTAAGTTACGTACGACCGATTGAACCGAAGCAAACACGACTTGCTGGTCAGTTTCTTTTCGTCCCAATCCTGCTGAGAAGATGGAACCTTTTAAACCATAACCTTCATACTTTGCGTGGTTTTGCTCGACCAGTTCTTTTACGTGGGCGAGGACTAACACTCGTCCTTTCGCAAGGCGAGCAAGTTCTGCGATCACCAAGCTTTTTCCTGCACCGGTTGGCAGCACGATCACTGCTGGTGTCGAGTGTTTACGAAAGTAATGAATAACGGCTTTAACCGAGTCGGCTTGATAAGGACGAAGTGTGTACATGAAAATATGTGAAATTGCTCAACTATTCGAACGAGGAACGCTATAATACCTGACTTTTATACCCAAGTGACCTTTAAACCAAGATTTAGAGATCACTTGGGTATAATTCAATGAGGTATTCATGCGTTTAGATAAATATTTGTGTGACGCTCTGGGTGCAACACGCAAACAGGCAACAAAGATCATCAAAAGTGGAGACATCACCGTAGACAGTGAGGTTCAAAAAAGTGGTGCATTTAAAGTACCTGAAGGTGCGGAAGTGATGTGGGAAGACCGTGTTATTGGTGCTCCTGGTCCTCGTTACATTATGTTGTATAAGCCTGCTGACTTTGTTTGTTCACATGAAGATGGCTACAACCAAACTGCATTCGCATTGCTTGATGAGCCTAAAATTGAAAACCTTCACTTTGCGGGCCGATTAGATGTCGACACAACTGGTTTAGTGTTGATTACGGATGATGGTAAGTGGTCTCACCGTATTACCTCACCTAAGCATAAGTGTGAGAAAACGTACCGTGTTTGGCTCGTCGATGCTATTCAGCCAGATTACGCGGAAAAGCTCGAACAAGGCATCATTTTGCGCAATGAATCAGAAGCAACATTGCCCGCTCGTTTGGAAATCGTGAACGAGGCCGAGAATGAAGTATTGTTAACTATCGTGGAAGGTAAGTATCACCAAGTGAAACGTATGTTCGCGGCGTTAGGAAATAAAGTTGAGTACTTACATCGTGAGCGTATTGGTTCTATCGAACTTGATGAGGCACTAGAACCAGGTGATTATCGCCACCTCACGCAAGAAGAAATTGATTCTATTTGGAATTAATTGTCGGCATGGGAAATTCTTTAGTTCCTAATAGGAACTAGTCTTTTGGTAGGAATTGGCTCAAAATAAATTTTCCTACCAAAATTAGTGCCTAGACAATTCCGGTGTGCTTACTCATCTCAGTGATATGCCTTTGCATTTAGCTGATGCATGCATACTCTTATTGCAAAGCCTTCGGCTACGGTGAATGGAATGATGGTGTCAACGCCATCATTTTTACTGCATTGTGTTTGTTTCCCATAAACACATTTCGCTTTCACATGCTTTTCTATGTCGAGTTCGTCAAGGTCACACCTTGGTACATATTTGCCCTTATGATTCTCGAACGTTGGATAGAACAGGTTTTTGGCTTCTACATTCAGCGATATGAGAACTTCCGTTATTTTCACTTTGTTCTGCAAGTATTGACGGTAGGGCTCCAACAAGAGGTAAAAGAATGACAGAAAAAGCTCAAAGTGCTCCGCAATCCCAAATCAGTTTTCTATTGTTTCTGGTACTAGGAGCGATTGGTGCTTTGACGCCTTTGGCGATCGATATGTATTTGCCTGCGATGCCAACAATTGCGAAAGATTTGGGGGTCGCGCCTGGCGCGGTTCAGATTACGTTGACGGCTTATACCGCGGGTTTTGCGATCGGCCAGTTAATTCACGGGCCGCTTGCCGATAGCTTTGGTCGCAGACCTGTGTTGATTTTAGGCGTACTTTTCTTCGGCTTGGCTGCTGTTGTGAGTGCGACAACAAATGGCATTGATGCGCTGACCTATGTACGTACGGCACAAGGTTTTGCTGGCGCGGCAGCGGCGGTCATTATCCAAGCTGTCGTGCGTGACATGTTTGACCGTGAAGACTTTGCACGCGCAATGTCCTTCGTTACTCTGGTCATTACTATTGCGCCGTTGGTGGCACCGATGATCGGTGGCCATCTCGCGATTTGGTTTGGTTGGCGTTCCATTTTTTGGGTACTAGCTATTTTCGCTGTAGTTGTGATTTTTCTCGTACTTTGGAAAATCCCTGAAACGTTACAGCCTGAAAATCGTCAGCCTCTTCGTTTCCGCACGACGCTGAGAAACTACGCCAGATTATGCTCCAATCCTGAAGCGATCGGTTTGATGCTCTCAGGTGCGTTTTCATTTTCCGGAATGTTTGCATTTTTGACGGCGGGTTCTTTTGTTTATATTGATTTATATGGTGTTCGACCAGACCACTTTGGTTACCTATTTGGTTTGAACATTGTGGCGATGATCATCATGACCAGTATTAATGGTCGCTTGGTGAAGAAAGTTGGTTCCCATGCCATGCTTCGTTTTGGGTTGTTCGTGCAACTTTTGGCGGGGATTGGTTTATTCGTAAGTTGGTTAATGGACTTCGGATTATGGGGCATTGTACCTTTTGTTGTGCTGTTTATCGGTACATTGTCGACGATAGGTAGTAACGCGATGGCGCTGCTTTTAAGTGGTTACCCATCAATGGCGGGTACGGCGTCGTCTCTAGCGGGGACATTAAGATTCGGTATCGGTTCATTGGTTGGTGCGCTGGTGGCATCACTGCCCGGGAATGTTGCTTGGCCGATGATCATCGTAATGTTTGCTTGTTCTGTGCTTTCAGCACTGTTTTATTGGACTTTAGGAAGAAAGGCGTAATGTCGAATTACACCAAAGAAATTCAAAACTTGGTTAACTCAGCACTTGAAGAGTTAGATCAAGAGCATCGCTCAGGTAAGTTAGCCAATGCCCCTGTTGCGAATAACCATTATTTAGTGCGTTGGGTAACAAAGGCGCTAAAATCACAACGTTTCGGACGTACGGTAGGCGATGACTTAACGCGTTGGCAAAAAGCAGGTCGCTCAAAGGGGAACGATGCTGGTTTGTTGTTTATCTTTAAACGTATTTCTTCTTTTTATGCGCAATTCTTCCCTGAAGGTGAAGACTCCAAAGTGTTCAAAGATTCAGATATTGAGTCTTTTCTTGATTTGATGGAGCAAGCAGGCTGGGAAGTCTCAACATCTGAGCAACTGATTGGGTGCGGCAAAGTACAAATCTTCACTGAAGGTCAAAACTCTTTAGCGTTATGTGCAGACCAATGCGAAAGCTGTTTTGATGGCGAGTTGCTCGTAAAGCCAATGAGTTGGTTTGTGCGTGGCAATCATGCTGAGTTTGTTGAGAAAGCAGCGCAAGCGGGCTTTATGGTTCATAAGGTAACAGACTACAAATCGATGGTGAAATACCATGGCGAGTACCTTATTTTTCCAGCAAACGAAGGCAACCAGTTAGCCGAAATTCCACTCTCGTTCAAAGCTGACTAAAGTGACATTTTGAGTGTTTAGAAGCCCCTGTTATTGGGGCTTTTTGTTTTCTAAACGGTTTGCTTCTTTCGCGATGGCTTTGACCATGCCTTTAAATATGAAAAGATGGGCTGGCATCATTGCAAACCAATAAAGCAGCCCAAGAAACCCTTGCGGGTGCCACCAGGCGGTAATATCCAGCTCTCGTTCGTCACCGAGATCTTTGATGGTAATTTCTAAACGCCCAAGGCCTGGGCCTTTCATACCAAAAAACAGTGAAAGAAACTGATTATTATCGCAGCGAATCACTTTCCAAGAGTCAATAAAATCACCGACTTTAAGCTCTGGTCCAGGAGGAGAAACGCGAATCGGTTTTCCGCCACCAAAAAAGATATCGAGCCATTCACGTGTACGCCACAAGATGTTGGCAAAGTAATAGCCTTTTTCGCGACTCCCGATCTTTTGCGCCACTTTCCATAATGCCGCAGCGGAGGCATGAGTTTTAATGCTCGCTCCAGCTTGTTTTGGGTAATAGCCATATCCTGGTTGCCATCGACGAAGCGCTGCGGGTTCAAACCCCCAGACATTACTGCGTACAAATGTGCCTTCATCTTGAATGGTATCAGTTACCGCTTGCTCGTAGCTGATCAGCGTTTGAGGAAATCGTTCTTCAATCGCTTTGGAGTTTGCAATGTAGTCGTGCTCTAAGCCCGCAAGTAATGCTTTACCGATACTAGTTGGCACTGAGGTAACTAAACCTAGCCAGTACGATGCCATTTTCGGAGTAAGTAGCGGGGTCGACCACAGTCGATACGGCTTGTTCGTGATTCGGCAAATGACTTTGAACTGTTCGCGGTAGCTAAGTGTATCTGGCCCACCAACTTCATAAATTTGACTTTCTTCTGGAGAGGGGGCTTCTGCTAACTTCAACAAATAGTGGTTGAGATTGGGCAAGGCAATAGGGTTCGCTTTTGAGTCGACCCATTTAGGCGCGATCAAAATAGGTAAGTTGTAGACAAAGTCACGCATGATTTCGAAAGCAGCAGAGCCGGGGCCGATGATAACGCCTGCACGCAATTCAGTTACTGGAATACCAGACTGTCGAATTATTTTTCCCGTGGCTTTACGAGCGGCTAAATGGCGAGAGTTTCCGGTTTGAGGTTGAATAGCGCTCAAATAGATAACATGCTCGACGGAGCTTTGTTCCAACGCATATTTGAAGTTCAAAGCAAGGTTTAGTTCGTACTCAACAAAGTCATCACCTTGAGCCATCCCGTGCACGAGAAAAAAGACTAAATCAAAATCGTTCACTACAGCCTTCGTGGTCTCTGCGTCAGCCAAGTCGAGATACCTTAACGTTAAATTAGGGTGAGGCTGAGTTCTTGACTCTAAATAATCAATATGTCGCGCCGCTGCTGTGACGGCGTAACCTTTATCTAAAAGTAACGGAAGAAGTTGAGAGCCAATGTAACCCGAGGCGCCTAGCACCAACACCTTTTTCATTATCTGTCCTTTTATCGTTGGTGGAATAAACACCACAGAGTATAATCATGAGACACTTTCCCCATTCTATCAATAAGTTGTCGTTGGAGCGCTTGTGACTTTTCTTTCTCAACTCTCAATACACGCAGATAAAGCATTCTTACGTCGTTTATTTGCAATCGCGTTACCAATTACACTGCAAAGCATGATGTTTTCTAGCAGAAGCCTCGTCGATGTTCTTATGCTTGGTCAACTTGGTGAAGCTGAAATTGCCGCTGTTGGAGTTGCTGCGCGCGCGACTTTCGTCACCACCATCATGTTAGTTGGGGTGACAACGGGCGGTGCGTTGTTAACCGCTCAATATTGGGGGGCTGGCGATAAAGTTGGGGTGCGTCGCAGTACCGCTTTAACATGGATGATCGCAATGATGTTTGCTGCGATTGCTGTTGCTTTGTTTGTTGTTTTTCCACAACTCATCATGAGCTTGACTACCGATTCACAAGAAGTGATTGAGCTAGGGGCCAGCTATCTCATTATTTCGTCGGTTAGCATGTTTGCTGTTGCATGTGTGGCCAGTATGTCGGTGGGCCTAAGGGCGATGCACCAACCAGGCCTAAGCACTTTTTTTAGTGGTATAGGCATTTTATCTAATGTGTTTCTTAACTGGGTTTTAATTTTTGGTCAATTAGGCTTTCCTGCTCTGGGTATTACGGGAGCAGCGATCGCAACGGTAATCAGTGGCGCGATCGAAGTAGGTTGCTTGTTTGGTTATCTATGGTTGAAAAAGCACATAATCGCATTTGGTTGGGATGATATACGCGCAGGATTGGTCTTAGATAAAATTACGCGTTTCTTGAGCCTCTCTTTGCCCACCACATTTAACTTCTTGGCGTGGGCTGGTGGGCTGTTTGCTTATCACGCCATCATGGGGCAAGCAGGTGTACAAGGTTTGGCGGCACTTTCCGTAATGACACCTGTTGAGTCGATCGCATTGGCGATGATGATTGGTTTATCGAATGCGGCTGCAGTTCTAGTCGGGAACCAGCTCGGCGCTCGTAATTTTGAACCCGTTTATTATCAAGCATGGGCTACGGTCATTTTGAATGTGCTTATCGCATTTGTGGTCGCCGTCTTGTTGATAGTGTCAAATCAATGGATCCTTAATGCGTTTAGTGCACTGACAACGGACACTCGCGAGCTAGCTGAACAGTTTATGGTGATTCTAGCGTTGGGTGTCGTGCTACGCTCGGTGCCGATGATGGCTATTGTTGGTGTATTACGTGCGGGCGGTGATGTTAAGTTTTGTTTGTATCAAGACATCTTGGCGCAGTGGGTGATCGGGATTCCACTCGCAGCATTTGCAGCGATTTATCTCAATTGGGACCCACAATGGGTTTACTTACTCTTTTTGACAGAAGAAGTTGTGAAGTGGGTGATTTGCTTGCCAAGAATGGTTAGCCGAAAATGGATGAAAAACCTGATTGGCCAGTAAGGAGGAACAGAGTTTATTTTGGCTGCAAAAATCTGCTCAAAACGTCAACAAAATTAGCAACAGAAAGTGAATCGAGTTGCATTTGTACTTCCATAGTGTGATCAAGCATTCAAAATACTTTCTACTAACAGGATTTTAGTGTAGATTCTGATCCCAATTTTTAAACACCATCCGAGCGGCATAATCAATGTTAAAACTGTCAGACCTATGTAAAGGCTATGTAGACGGGGGAGAGTTTCACCCTGTATTACAAGGGGCAGAATTAACATTGCAGCAAGGCGACCAAGTTGCTCTGATGGGAGAAAGTGGTTCGGGTAAAAGTACTCTGCTGAATTTAATCGCCGGATTAGATACTGCCGACTCTGGTGAAGTGCAGTTTCCAAATTTTGCTATGCATGAAGCACCGGAGCATTTAAGAACCCTTTATCGCCGTAACAATATTGGGAATATCTTCCAACAATTCAACCTGCTTCCTACACTTAATATTGCCGACAATATTCGTTTTTGTCGTCAGTTAAAAGGTCTGCCGGAAGATAAAGAGTTGTGGCGTCAAATTCTTTCTGCTTTGGACTTAATGCCATTGCTAGGACGTTATCCGGAAGAGGCGTCTGGTGGTCAGCAACAACGTGCGGCGATTGCTCGTGCACTCTATATGGAGCCAAAAATCCTGCTTGCTGATGAGCCAACTGGTAGCCTAGACGAGCGAAACGCAGAAGCAGTAATGCGCTTACTAACGAGCCTCGCTCGCCAACTGGAGTGTACTTTGCTGTTAGTGACGCACAGTGAAAAAGTGGCCGCCCATATGGAAGGAAAGATTCGACTTCAAGGAGGGCAGCTACATGTTATGGCCCGTAGTTAAGGCACTACTCGGTCATTACCGTCGTTACCCTCTACAAATTATTCTTGTCTGGCTGGGGTTAACTTTAGGCGTGTCCCTCCTTGTTGGTGTTACTTCTATCAACCAGCATGCAAAACAAAGTTATGCCACTGGTGAAAAGCTTTTCTCCAATCCTTTGCCGTACCGAATCCGAACGAAGCACTCTGCCAATAAAATTCCTCAAGGTTTCTATATTCAGTTACGTCGAGCTGGGTTTAACCAATGTGCACCGTTTGACGTGCTTCATCTAGATGCCAAGACCGATATGAGCCTGATGTTGGTGGGGATTGATCCTGTCGCGATGATCCCACTACAACAAGGAAAATCGCTAGGTGAGATGCCTGTTTTATCTCTAATGAAGCCTCCTTATCCTATTCTCGTTAGTCAAGATTTAGCCGCTTACATGAGTTGGCAGGATGGGGACTTCATTGAGATGAATGACGGAAGCCGTCTTGGGCCTATTCAAGTAGATAAGGACAAGATGCTTTCGGGTACTCGGTTGGTTACTGATATATCGTTGTTGCGTATGCTCAAGCGGAGCTCAGGTTTGTCTGCGATTTCTTGTGGCGAAATGCCAGAGGAAAAGCTGATAGCACTGAAAAACATGTTGCCAAACGGAATGACGCTTGTTAGGAATACGCGTACTGAGCTTGAGTCGCTAACTAACGCATTCCATATGAATCTCACCGCGATGGGAATGCTCTCGTTTTTGGTTGGGTTGTTTATTTTTTATCAAGCGATGTCTCTGTCTTTCATCCAGCGACAACGTTTGGTAGGTATTTTGAGACAGACTGGTGTTAACGGAACACAGTTAGCGCAAGCCTTATTGCTAGAGTTGTCTTTGCTCGTCTTTATTGCGTGGGCGTGTGGTAACTTTTTTGGCTTGATCTTAGCAAATGAACTTATCCCAGCAGTGTCTTCGAGCCTGAGTGATTTGTATGATGCCAACGTAGGCTTAACCATAGGATGGTCATGGCAATCTAGCTTATACAGTCTAATCATGGCAGCGATGGGTGCGTTGATATCGTGTCTGTGGCCATTAATCCGTTTGTTGAAGTCACAACCAATCCGCCTTTCTTCTCGACTGTCGCTAATGCGATTTGCTGGAAGAGAGTTCTCTTGGCAGGCGCTTGCGGCATGTGCGTTTTGTGTCGCTGCAATAGCGGTATATCAGGCGCCGAAAACACAAGAAACCGGCTTTGCTATTATTGCGCTGATGTTGGTTAGTGTGGCGTTGTTTATGCCATTTATTATGTGGCATATGTTCCAAAGTTTTTCTTATACCATGCGATGGGTTCGTGTCCGTTGGTTTTTTGCTGATGCAGCAGCGAGCATGAGCTATCGCGGTGTGGCTACGATGGCGTTTATGTTAGCGCTGGCGGCAAACATTGGTGTAGAAACGATGGTCGGAAGCTTTCGAGATACAACCGATAAGTGGCTAAATCAGCGATTAGCGGCTGATGTGTACATCTATCCGACCAACAATTCAGCCGCTAGGATGAGCGCATGGCTCCAGAATCAGCCAGAGGTGAACTCGGTTTGGTGGCGCTGGGAAAAAGATATGCCGACCGAGCATGGTGCTCTGCAAGTTGTGAGTACGGGCTCTTCTGAAGGTGAGTTAGACTCACTTACCGTCAAGTTAGGTGTCCCAAATTACTGGTATCAACTGCACGCTACCAAGAGCTTAATGGTCAGTGAGTCGATGGCCTTGAAGCTGGATATCCGCCCTGGCGATTTCATTAACTTGCAAGAACCGCTTGGTGGTGACTGGCAAGTCGTAGGCGTTTACTACGATTATGGAAACCCATATAACCAGGTGATGATGTCGCACCGGAATTGGCTGTATGCATTTGCAGGTACGGGTAATGTTGGTCTTGGCGTAGTATTAAAAGATAACGTCAATGGAGAAGGGCTGAAAAATCGCTTAGAGAATGTATTCCGTCTCCCGCAAGATCGTGTGTTTGATAACGGTAATATTTATAGCCAAGCAATGAGAGTGTTTGATCATACCTTTGCGATAGCAGGAACCTTGGGCAATATCACGCTGATTATTGCAGTGTTTGGTTTATTCTTTGCGACGTTGGCAGGAGAACTTTCACGGCAGCGGCATTTTTCCTTATTAAGGTGCATGGGTGTGTCCGGAAAAGAACTTGTCGTATTAGGTGGTTTGCAGCTATTCGTCTTCGGAGCCATTTCTGCGATTATTGCAGTGCCGCTCGGCTTGGCGCTCGCACATTTGATCGTTGATATTATCATTAAGCAATCATTTGGCTGGTCTCTAGAGCTTCAAACGATTCCATGGGAGTATGCTCAAACCATTGCTTGGGCGATGCTTGCCATCATGGTTGCTGGCGCATTGCCAGTTATTAGAATGATCAAAAGTACACCGATGAAGTCATTAAGGGACGCGTTGTAATGAAAAAAATGGGCTCTAAAAAACGCTTGTTGGTTTCAACGCTCATTGTTGTTACGTTCGCTTTTCTGACTGGGGCTGCTTTTTACTCAACTTTTTGGTTAGAGGCGACAGCAACACGAGAAAGCGAACTTGATTCTATCTTAACGCGTGAAAATCAAACGATTTTCGAGCCTGTACTACCTAATGAGCATGTCTCTTTACCCTCAGACTTTCGCTTTCATCCCGAGTATCAGCATGAATGGTGGCACTACTTTGCGAAGCTAAAAGATGAGCAAGGCAAGATCTACAATGTTCAATGGAGCTATTTCAGGGTTGCGACGGACGAGCGAGAAACCAGCGGTTGGCAGAACCCTCAATTGTACATTTCACATGTTGTCGTCAGTCATGGCTCGCATGTATGGAAAGAGCAACGGGTAGCTAGAGGTGGGATAGGCCAAGCTGGTATGATCAATCGTCCTTTCAGGTTATGGATTGATAATTGGACTTGGCGATCACTCGGTGCGACGCCTTTCCCGGGCAACTTGAATGTGAATACTGATACGTTTGGACTTGAGCTCAATACCATGACAAGCGGCCCCTTTGTGGTGAATGGAGACAAAGGCTTCCAAGTTAAACATGCGTTGCAATCTGTTGCTTCTTTTAGCTTCAGTGCTCCATTTTTAAAAGTAAAAGGCAGCTTAAGCTTAAATGGTAAGCGATTCTCAGTGACGGGTTCTGCATGGGCGCAAAAAGAATGGGGCAGCGGCTTAATTGGTGAGGGGCAACAAGGCTGGGATTGGTTTGTTTTCAATTTAGATGATGGTCGAGCATTAACTGTTAGCCGTTATCGTCATCATGGGCAAACACCGCACGTATTTGGCACGTTGTCGACACGCTCAGGTAAAGTCATCAACCTCTCAGACGATGATATCAGTATTAAACCAATGCAAGTGACCAGTTTATCCAATGGAAGAAGGTTACCTTTGCAGTGGATTATCAATATTCCGAAGCATCAAATTAATTTGACTACCCGCATTATCAAGTCAGATATGTGGCTACCCTTTGTAATACCTTACTGGGAAGGGCCTACTTTAGCTTCCGGCTCCAATGAGGCTTGGGGCTTTATGCAGCTGACAGGCTATTGAGTTGTGAAGAAAACCACCCCCTACGGGTGGTTTTTTGGTGCGCGAAGCTTCCTAGCTTTTTCTCAAAAGTACGGGGTTATCATGATGGTACAAGCCGTGTTATGCTGATTTTCTCATCATCTTGATAAATATTTGGTGCGACAAGTACAAATACGATCTCCGATCAAAATTGAGTGTCATGTTGGAAAATACGATGTATAGTAAACTTAACATCGAAAAAACCGAAGTTTATACTCTGAAGAAGCGATTATTCTAAAGTTTTCGACAGCTATACACTCTTATCACTCTTTGTTAATCGTTTATTAAGATAATAAATATAAGGACGAAACCATGAACGATGTCATTCGTGACTTTTTCAAAATGGAATCAGCAGGTGGTATTCTTCTCGTAATTGCAGCGGCAATTGCGATGACCATTGCTAACTCACCGCTGGGCGAAACTTATCAATCTGTACTGCATACTTATGTATTCGGTATGTCAGTTTCTCACTGGATTAATGACGGCCTAATGGCTGTTTTCTTCTTACTTATTGGCCTTGAAGTGAAGCGAGAGCTACTTGAAGGAGCGCTAAAATCAAAAGAAACCGCAATTTTCCCTGCGATTGCAGCGGTTGGTGGTATGTTAGCCCCTGCTCTTATTTACGTTGCGTTTAATGCTAACGACCCAGAGGCGGTTTCTGGCTGGGCCATTCCAGCTGCGACGGATATTGCATTTGCTCTAGGTATCATGGCGCTACTAGGTAAGCGTGTACCAGTAAGCCTTAAAGTATTTTTGTTAGCTCTCGCTATCATCGACGATTTAGGCGTGGTTGTTATTATTGCACTGTTTTACACAGGTGATCTTTCTAGCATGGCGCTGCTTGTTGGCTTCATCATGACTGGTGTCCTGTTCATGTTGAATGCGAAGGAAGTGACGAAACTGACGCCATACATGATAGTCGGCGCGATCTTATGGTTTGCGGTACTTAAATCTGGTGTTCACGCAACACTTGCAGGCGTAGTGATCGGCTTTGCTATTCCTCTTAAGGGTAAACAGGGCGAACATTCCCCACTTAAGCACATGGAGCATGCACTTCATCCATACGTGGCATTTGGTATCTTACCTCTATTCGCATTTGCAAATGCGGGGATTTCGCTAGAAGGCGTATCGATGTCAGGCCTAACTTCAATGCTGCCATTAGGTATTGCTTTGGGGCTACTGGTTGGTAAGCCTCTAGGTATCTTCACCTTTAGTTGGGCTGCTGTAAAAATGGGTGTAGCTAAGCTACCGGAAGGCATTAACTTCAAGCATATCTTTGCGGTATCTGTGTTGTGTGGTATCGGTTTTACAATGTCTATATTCATTTCCTCTTTAGCGTTTGGAAATGTAAGCCCTGAGTTTGATACCTATGCTCGACTAGGTATCTTAATGGGCTCGACGACAGCCGCGTTACTTGGCTACGCGTTACTGCACTTTTCTTTGCCTAAGAAAGCGCAAGCGTAAGATACACACTGTTTAGTAAAGCCTCCCATTCGGGAGGCTTTTTTATGTCTGCAGATCGGCACATCAACCACTTCAGGCTGGTTACTTTTGTGACCAGCTAAGGTCTAGCTTATGGAGTTGGGGCAAATCATCGAAAGAGGCGCTTGGCAAATCTATAGGCGAAAAAAAGCCCAGCCGAAAATTTGACTGGGCGGATACAAACATAGGAGTTAATAAGAAAAAAGCAGCAACGTAACAATTAGATGGAAACAAGTTTGACGGCCAGTGAAACTTCAAATGCCCTAACTGTTACGTATATTCAGACCGAGCCTTTTCCAAACAGTTCCATTTTTTTTCAAAAAATTTCTACTTAATGCTTTCTAGCTTCTTACACACCCGAAAGTAATAGAAAAATCGAGATGGATTACCAACTTGGTGAAGTGACTAACTTCGGTGTTTCTCATTTTATATCCCCTAGAACCGAAGATGTATTTCATACTCTCGTCGCTTACTCCGAGCCGTCAAGGCTATTGTTAGCGTTTCAATTGCGATGGTCTGAGAAATTTGATCGTTTTCTTCTGACAAGCTTCACTGGAGTATTCGATTGAATTTCAAAAGATTAGATCACACCTTTTACTGTCTGGTCAGACCAATTGGTTAAAGTGTGATGTTAATCATTTGTTAATCTTAAGTTTCGGGAGTATATTTTCAAACAGTTGTTTAATACGAGTGATTAAAATGGCCCCGAGAACATCAACAAAAGAAAAAATACTCGATGTCGCAGAAGGACTCTTTGCTGAACATGGCTTTAATGATACTTCGCTAAGAACGATAACAGGTAAAGCTAACGTTAACTTAGCATCGGTAAACTATCACTTTGGCGATAAAAAAACGCTGGTTAGAGCGGTTTTAGATAGGTATTTAGAAGCACTAATGCCGAGCATTAAGACTTCATTAATTGAGTTAAACACGCGCGATAGCTACAACATGGACGATGTCTTTGAGTCATTGCGATTACCTTTACGTACATTAAACGATGTACGCCCAAATGGTACTGCGCTATTTATGTTGTTAATTGGCCGCGGTTATACAGACGTTCAAGGTCATCTACGCTGGTTCATTACCACCAGATACGAAGAGGTACTGAACCTTTTCACTTTCTCGATAATGAAGGCGAACCCGGAACTATGTGAAGAACAGTTGTTTTGGCGACTGCACTTCACGTTAGGAACCTGTGTATTTACGATGGCTTCAAGCCAAGCTCTTTCGGAGCTGGCAGAAAGTAAGTTTGAAAAGGAAGTCGATGTGAAATCTGTCGTAGATTTACTGATTCCATATTTGTCAGCAGGAATGTCAGCAAAGCAGTTGGCATAAGACAAATAAGAAAGTTAAACCAATAATAAGATTATACCCCGAGCGGTTACGTGAACAAAAGGATCTGAACTATGAGCTCTCTACGAAGAAAATGGATTAGTGACCCGGCTTTTAAAGTGTTCAAAAAAGTATTGCCACCTCTGTCTAGCACAGAGAAAGAGGCGATGGAAGCGGGTAGTGTATGGTGGGATGCCGAACTATTCTCAGGCAAGCCAAACTTCACAACATTGCATCATTATCCAACGCCTACACTGACGGCAGAAGAGCAGTCATTTATGGATAATGAGCTTGAAACTCTGCTAAAAATGCTTGATGACCAGAAGATTGTCAAAGAAGACAGGGATTTACCGCCTGAAGTATGGGAGTACCTACGTAAAGAGCGATTTTTCTCTTTGATCATCTCGAAAGCATATGGTGGTCGTGAATTTTCCGCTTTGGCGAACTCAACCATTGTTTCTCGTATTGCGACTCGAAGTATCAGTACCGCGGTTTCGGTAATGGTACCGAACTCTCTTGGTCCTGGTGAGCTGCTATCGCACTATGGTACGCAAGAGCAAAAAGATTACTGGTTGCCTCGTTTAGCTGATGGTACAGACATCCCTTGTTTCGCCCTAACTGGCCCTGAAGCGGGTTCTGATGCGGGTGGCATACCTGATCAAGGCGTGGTTTGTTACGGCACCCATGAAGGCAAAGAAGTGCTTGGCGTGCGAGTTAGTTGGAATAAACGCTACATCACGCTTGCGCCAGTTGCGACAGTGCTCGGGTTAGCATTTAAACTGCAGGATCCTGAAGGGCTACTTGGTGACAAGAAAGAGGTTGGCATTACATGTGCGTTGATTCCCGCTGACCATGAAGGTGTCGAGATAGGCGAACGCCATGATCCTCTGGGGTCTGCGTTTATGAATGGTCCTACTCGTGGTGAAGATGTCTTCATCCCTATGGACTGGTTGATCGGTGGCGCTGATTATGCAGGTAAAGGTTGGCGTATGCTGGTTGAGTGTCTTTCTGCTGGTCGCGGTATCTCTCTCCCAGCGCTTGGCACAGCGATTGGTCACCTTACTACACGTACAACAGGTGCTTATGCTTACGTGCGTAAACAGTTTGGAATGTCGATCGGTAAGTTTGAAGGTGTTGCAGAAGCAATGGGGCGCATTGGTGGTCTTACTTACCTACTAGAAGCGACGCGTACGCTAACGACGACTTCTCTCGATATGAAAGAAAAACCTGGGATTGTAACCGCGATTGCCAAGTACCACATGACGGAAATCGCGCGTACCATTCTAAATGATTCGTTTGATATCCATGCGGGTCGTGCGATTCAAGATGGTCCAATGAACTATCTTGCTAAACATTACCTTGGTATCCCGGTTGCTATCACTGTTGAAGGCGCGAATATTCTGACTCGTAACCTGATGATTTTTGGTCAAGGTGCGACTCGATGTCACCCATATGTTCTAAAAGAAATGGAAGCTGCGGCGAATCCAGATTCTGAACAAGGTGCGAAAGAATTTGACAACTTACTCTTTAAACACATCAAGCACGCTCTCGGTAATACATTCGGTGCATTTGGTGCAGCACTAACTGGTTCTCGATTTGTTAACGCGCACATGAGTGGCCCAACGCAGCAATACTACAAAGACATTACTCGTCTCAGTCGTGCACTTGCAGTAAGTGCAGACTTTGCGATGTTAACCTTAGGTGGAGACTTGAAGCGTAAAGAAATGATCTCAGCACGTTTGGGTGATGGATTAAGCTATCTATACATGGCATCTGCTGCCTTGAAAAAGTATGAAGATGAAGGCCGTCAACAAGGCGATCTAGACTTCGTTCATTACGCTGTTCAACACTGTTTGTATAACGCTTCTAAGTCATTAAATGAGGCTTACACCAACTTCCCTGTGAAATACGTTGGCGGTGTGCTTAAGGGGCTATTGTTCCCGCTTGGTAATCATTTCAATAAGCCAAGTGATGAGCTGTGTGTGAATTTGGCTGAAGCGATGATGACACCAGGCGCGCAACGTGATCGCCTCACGCATCTGTGCTACATCGGAAAATCAGAGGATGACAGCGTAGGCTTAATGGAGAATGCATTCCTTGCAATGTACGACATTAAACCTTTGGAGCGTAAACTTATGAAGGCTGCGAAGGATGGTAAAGTGGCTCGTAAAGGTCTGCTGCATGACCGTTTGCAGCAAGCATTTGAAGCAGGCGTGTTAACTGAGCAAGAAATTGATCAAATCATGGCTGCAGATAAATTGCGCTACAAGGCGATTCAAGTTGACCACTTTAGTCATGACTTTTCTGAAGTGCGAACTCATAGCCCAAAAAAGTCGCAGTTGAATCCGGCGGCATAATAGACAACTAATGTTAAGAAAAGCACCTCAATGAGGTGCTTTTTTGTATTCTTGGGGAGTGGATGGTGGGATAGTGCTCCAACCACTTGCCTTTTAAGAGCATTTTTACAGAAATTAGATGCGAAATCCCAACGAAACTTTTATCCTAACAAGGTTTTTTAAAGGAAGTTGAATATGATCATCAAACCTAGAATTCGTGGATTTATCTGTACTACAACGCACCCTGTTGGTTGTGAAGCTAACGTAAAAGAACAAATTGCGTACACCAAAGCGCAAGGTCCAATCAAAAACGCACCTAAGCGTGTTCTTGTTGTTGGTGCATCAAGTGGCTACGGTCTATCTTCTCGTATCGCTGCGGCATTTGGTGGCGGTGCATCAACTATCGGTGTTTTCTTCGAAAAAGAAGGTACTGAGAAGAAACCAGGTACAGCAGGTTTTTACAATGCCGCTGCTTTTGAAAAGCTAGCGCGTGAAGAAGGTCTGTACGCAAAAAGCTTAAACGGCGACGCTTTCTCAAATGAAGCGAAACAGAAAACTATCGAGCTCATCAAAGAAGACTTAGGTCAAATCGATATGGTGGTTTACTCACTGGCATCTCCAGTACGTAAAATGCCAGAAACTGGTGAATTAGTTCGTTCATCTCTTAAACCTATCGGTGAAACTTACACATCAACGGCTGTTGATACCAACAAAGATGTGATCATCGAAGCTAGCGTTGAGCCTGCAACAGAAGAAGAAATCAAAGACACTGTCACTGTAATGGGCGGTGAAGATTGGGAACTTTGGATCAATGCGTTGTCTGATGCTGGTGTTCTTGCTGAAGGTTGTAAGACCGTCGCGTATAGCTACATTGGTACTGAGCTAACTTGGCCAATTTATTGGGATGGTGCACTAGGTAAAGCAAAAATGGACCTAGACCGTGCAGCGAAAGCGCTAAACGACAAGTTAGCAGTAACAGGTGGTAGTGCCAATGTTGCGGTACTTAAATCTGTTGTAACTCAGGCGAGTTCTGCAATTCCTGTTATGCCACTGTACATCGCAATGGTATTCAAGAAAATGCGCGAAGAAGGTGTACACGAAGGTTGTATGGAACAAATCTACCGTATGTTCAGCCAACGTCTATACAAAGAAGACGGTAGCGCGGCAGAAGTTGATGAGATGAACCGCCTACGTCTGGATGACTGGGAACTTCGTGACGACATTCAGCAGCACTGTCGTGAGCTATGGCCTCAAATTACGACTGAGAACCTAAAAGAGCTGACTGACTACGTTGAGTACAAAGAAGAGTTCTTGAAACTATTTGGTTTCGGCGTTGAAGGCGTAGATTACGAAGCGGATGTGAATCCAGCAGTTGAAGCAGACTTCATTCAAATCTAATCGAATCACAGACTAGATAACCAATAAACAAAAGGCGCTCATTGAGCGCCTTTTTGTATTTCATAGTCAAAGTGAGTATTAACTTAGTATTATCAGAATCGTACCAGCTAGCGTCATTAAAATATTCGCAATCGCATAGGTACCCGCATAACCAAGGGCTGGGATGGTGGACTTAGCGTAGTCGTTAACGACATCCATAGCCGGAGCGCAAGTACGGGCGCCAATAATGGCACCGAAGAGCAGGGCACGGTTCATCTTGAGTACGTGTGCGCCAACTAAGTAAGCCAGAACTACAGGCACAACACTGACAATAAATGCCAAACCAATGACTTTTGGTCCTACTTGCGTTAGGTGCTCGAACATCTTTCCACCTGCACTTAGACCAATTCCGACCATAAAGAACATTAACCCTAGATCTTTGACCATATTCAGCGCCCCTTGTGGGACATAACCGAAAGTAGGGTGATTTGCTCGTAAGAAACCAAGCGTAATACCGGACAACAGAAGACCCACCGCATTACCCAAACTGAAAGACACCTGACCGAACGTCATTGTGATGAGGCCAAACAGAATACCCAAAATAAAGAAGCTACAAAAAGCGAGCAAATCGGCCATTTGACTGTGGATCGAGATGAAACCGATTTTTTCCGCCAGTCCATGTACTCGGCTTTTCTCGCCGCTCACTTGAAGGACGTCCCCTTTAGCGAGCACAATGTCTAAGTCCATAGGCATTTCAATCTGAGCGCGAACTACGCGGTTTAAGAAACAGCCAAACTCAGACAAATTCAAATCCGATAAACGCTTACCAGCGATTGCGTCACTTTTTACGACGATTTCTTCTTCAACGATGCGTAAATCAAGCAAGTTACGGTCGAATACTTCTTTACCATTACGGAAGCTAGGGTCTAAGCGAGCATGGCTGTCAGGGAAGCCAACCAGTGCAATTTCATCTCCCTCTTGCAAGATAGCATCACCATCTGGGTGGGCGAGAATACCATTTCGGCGGATTCGTTCAATGTAACAGCCAGTTTGACGATAAATACCCAGTTCTCGTAAGTTTTTACCATCAGTCCAGTCAATTAGCTCTGGGCCCACTCGGTAAGCTCGAATAATGGGTAAATACACTTTTCTCTGGCTTGAATTTCCAAGGCCACGCTCTTGTGCGATTTGCTGCGCGGAATCAGAAAGGTTTTGTTTTTGCAGTTTTGGCAACAATTTAGCAAACATGATCATGCTAATTAAGCCGACCAGATAAGCCATCGCGTAGCCTACGGATAGATTTTCTAATACCAGAGAAAATTCCATATTCCGCGGTATAGTCGCAAGGCCAGAGTTAAGAGCATCTTGTGCACCAACCAGTACTGGCGTTGCGGTCAATGCGCCTGCCATCATACCGGCGGATAAGCCAAAATCGAGGCCGAAATAGTGACTCAAGCCATACGTTAAGCTGACCGCAGACACGAGAACAGTCATGCTTAAAATAAAATAATGCTTACCATCTCTGAAGAATATACCAAAAAAGTTTGGTCCAGCTTCAATGCCAACGCAGTAGATAAACAGCATAAAGCCAATGGTTAAAGCTTCTGCATTAAATGAGAAACCAAGGTGGCCCATTACCAAAGAGGTAATAAGAACGCCAATAGAGTTGCCTAATTGTAATTTGCCAAATCGAATTTTTCCGATGGCAAGGCCAATGGCTAATACGACGAAGATTAGAAGGATAGGGTTTTGCTCGAGAAGGTATACGACGTCTATGTTCACTGTGTGGCTCGGTAGAGTGTGTGCCAAAAAAGATTAAGAACTGTGAATTGTAACTAAATATAGCAAAAAGATAAGTGAATTTTTTTAGGTTTTACCATTAGTTGACTTAACGTAATAACCAGCTGAAAAATAATAAAAAAGCCGCATGAAGCGGCTTTTTTGAAAACAGTCTTTATTACTCGTCAAATAGACCTAGGTGCTCTTTCGCGTATGCTTCGAACTCGTCGCAGCCACCGATGTGCTCTTGGTCGATAAAGATCTGAGGAACGGTTTCAACTGGTTTACCAACTGTTTTCTCAAGATCTGCTTTAGAAATACCTTCAGCGTGAATATCAACGTAACGGTAGTTGAAGTCATCACGTTTTGCTTTTAGCGTTTCTGCGTGCTCTTTTGCACGAACACAGAAAGGACATGCAGGGCGACCAAAGATAACAACGAACATAATCTTATTTCTCCTAAATCTATTCTTTTTTGAAAGCGTACAAAACATAGCGGCTGAGTGCGCTTTCTTTTGTTGGAGTAACTATGCCCGATCCAGATACGGAAATAAAGCGGCAATTACCTCTTGGTTCTATAGGTGAAATCTATCGAATAAAAACTAAACGCACGTGCTTATTTTACGACTCTGAAGTATGTGAAGTGACGCATAAAAAACATACATTCTAAAGGGTTAATGATGGCAAGGTGGAATTGGTCAATTTTTTTTGTTTAAAAAAATAGCAATCTATTTTGGCTATACGCAAATAACTTCAACTCTTACATAAGTGTTAAATCAGAGGGCGAGAGGTTATTTGGGTATATTCTTTTGGGAGGGTGTGTATGTTTCAGTTTATGACTGCAACAAGGATTATATTTGGTGAAGGTGCACTTCAATCTTCATTATCCGTTATTAACCAATTTGGCTACAGTGTTTTGCTGGTTACTGGGCAGGATACCCAACGAGCCGCCCCCATTATCCAATATCTTAAAGCTCAAAATATGCGTTACCAGCACGTAGCTATCGTTGGTGAACCATACATCACGATGGTAGAAGAGACCGCAGTGCTCGGTAGAAAATTCCAACCTGATATGGTGGTTGCGATAGGTGGTGGCAGCGTCATCGATATGGGCAAAGCCTTAGCTGCCATTATTCCCAATCAAGGCAATGTTTACGATTACGTAGAAGTGGTAGGAAGAAGCGTCCCTTTAAAAGCAAAGCCTCTTCATTTTATTGCAATTCCTACGACAGCAAGCACCGGTTCAGAAGTGACCAGAAATGCTGTGCTGAAATCTGGACAAGATAAAGTGAAAGTGAGTCTTCGAAGCCCTGATATGCTCGCAGACGTTGCCATTGTAGACCCGACACTTACTTACGGGACCGACCAATACACATCTGGACGTGGCGCAATGGATGCGTTCACTCATTTAATGGAAGCGTATGTGTGTGGTGAGCCAAACCCTCTTACTGATATGGTCTGCGAAGAGGGGCTACGCCGTTTAAGCCGTTCAGTGATTGCCGCTTGTAAGCAAGATAATCATAAGGCGCGCTCTGATTTATCGTTCGCTGCATTGCTTGGTGGTATGGCGATTACTAATGCCAAATTAGGTGCCGCTCATGGGTTAGCATCGGCGTTAGGAGGCAAGTTAGACGCCCCCCATAGCGTTATTACGGCTCGCCTAGCTCCGCACGTGATGCAGGAGAACATTAACGCCGCTAAACTCGCGGGTAGGAATGATGTGATAAGTCGTTATCGCAAGCTGGCCCAATTAGTCACTGAGCGAGTAAACGCGAACGAACACGATGGAATTCTTTGGGTAAATATGGTGCTAGATAAGTTAGCGTTACCGCTACTGGCTCAATTTGGAGTATGCCAAACCTCTTTTGAGCAAGTGGCGAATGATGCGCTTAAATCGATGGCAATCAAAGGGAATCCTTTACCCCTGAATCAGGAACGTTTGATTTACATATTGCAGCAAGTCTGTGATTGTAGCGGAGAGTGCGCAGCTGAGAGTGCACAACATGTCAGTTCTGTTGAAGTACTGGAATCAAGAACGGACTTATCGAGTGTCAACGACTTAGGGTGATTGCTCCCTTAGCAGCATTAAAACAAAAGGGGAGCCTTGAGCTCCCCTAGATAAAGTATTGACTAAGCTTTAGTGCTTAGTACTGGCTTAGTTTGTCATAGCGACTGTCTTTCAACGCATCTTTTACGCGTTTTAGGTTCTCACGGAAACCTGTACCACGGCGAAGAGTGAAGCCAGTTGCTAGCACATCAATCACTGTCATTTGTACAACTCGGCTTGCCATTGGCATGTAAACGTCGGTATCTTCTGGAATATCGAGCGTGATGGCCAGCGAGCTTGCCTTTTCTAGAGGAGAATCCTTCGCTGTAATCGCAATAACCGTTGCGCCATTTTCACGAGCAAGGTTCGCTATTTCTACCTGACTCTTTGTTCGACCGGTATGAGAAATAAGAACCACAACATCATTATCACTGCAGTTGATACAACTCATGCGCTGCATAACAATATCTTCAAAACAAGTAATTGGAATATTAAAGCGAATAAACTTGTTTTGTGCATCTCGGGCGACAGAAGATGATGCACCAAGGCCAAAGAATGAAATGCGCTTCGCTTGCGTTAGCAAATCGACCGCACGGTTCACTTGCATTGGATCTAGGCTATTTTTCGCGACATCTAAACACGCCATCGTCGATTCGAAAATCTTATGGGTGTACGCGTCTGGGCCATCGTCTTCTTCCACATTACGGTTAACGTAAGGGGTGCCGTTGGCTAGGCTCTGTGCCAAGTGAAGCTTAAAATCTGGAAAGCCCTTGGTGTCCAGACGACGACAGAAGCGGTTTACAGTGGGCTCACTAACGTCGGCCATTTTAGCCAGCGTTGCAATGCTTGAATGAATTGCAGTTTGTGGAGACGCCATAATTACTTCCGCAACTTTGCGCTCTGATTTACTGAAATTCTCCAGGTTTTTTTGAATTTTTTCTAATGTATTCATAGTGTTCACGAGGGTATAGAGAACAACTCGCTGGCTCTGCTAACGAAAGGAAACACGAAGATTCCGGAGTAGAGTGGGGCGTTAACGAAAACAACCAGCTCCATGGAATCAGTATAAACCTGATCTTCAATCAGTCTAAACCAATAACGGGTACTATTTAGTGAGAATTTGACAGGCCTCAAACAAAATGTTGTAAAAACTACAGAATTGGATGTGTAAACGAAGTTTTGTTGCGCTAGTCGCACGATAATGATGTTTGAGTTACATCAAAACGAAAAAAAATTTCAAATTGATGTAACTCGATCTGGCTGTTAAGACGATTGAATATCAACAACCAGCTGTTGAATCCTTTTCATCAAATTTGGTGCTTGCTTGGCGATTTCGCGTTGTTCATCAAGCACTGAGCTCAAAATTTCTTTTGTGGTCAGTGGATTTGCCAAAACCACTCTAAACACTATCGTATTCATGCGTTGCCATTGGTCTGGGTTCAGTCTTGTACGTGAAACGAACGATTTGCCCGTTTCGCGCTGACGCTTTTGAATAAACTGTGTTAACTCATTGATCAGCCCATTCAGTTGTTCTTTTTGTGAGCCTTCTGCTTGTGCTAATGCTTCACGGATGAATGGCGACAAATAACGGTATGTGAGCAGACAAAGCTCTGGTTCAGAAACCAATTCGAAATCATCTTGCTGTTTGATTAAATCCGCAAAGTAGCGAGCTTTTTCAATGCTTTGGTCAATAAGAAGCTCATAACCTGGGCGACTTATGATGTGCATTGCGGCGTAGACTAACATCGCCATACCCGAACGTGAACCTTCTAATGTATGGCTGCCTAGGTCTTTTGAACCTTTTCGCAATATATATTGAGCGTGATGCTCTATGGATTTCATTGCGTCAGGGTCTTTGAACAGAACCATACCAGCGCCCATCGGGATGTAGAGCTGCTTGTGCGCATCAATAGTTACTGAGTCTGCCATTTCCACACCTTTAAGAAGGTGACGGTGATGGTTAGACATAAGTGTTGCGCCACCCCATGCGGCATCCACATGGAAGTGACAGCCGTGAGCTTGGCAGACTTCAGCGATTTCAGGCAATGGATCAACATTACCTGTCTCTGTTGTGCCAGCCACACCAATAACAGCAATAGGCTTGATGTTTTGTTTTTCGAGCTCAACAATTTTCGCTTTCAGGTCGTTGACAATAATACGGTTGTTGGCATCGGTTTTAACCGCAACCAAACCCTCTTGGCCTAGCCCTAATACATCGGCTGCTTTCTTAAGGGAGTAGTGACCACGCTCAGACACTAGCACCGCTAAGCCATCATAGCCATAGTGCTTCATGGCTTTAAAAAGGCCTTCCTTTTCCACGCCTTTAAATGAGCCATTGGCTCTTAACGCTTTGTTACGTGCTACCCAAAGCGCAGTGATATTGGCAATGGTGCCGCCGGAACAAAATGCGCCTAATGAGTGGTTTGCACTGTGCATCCACTGATTGTAAAACGTATCATTCTGACCATATATCAAGCGATGCAGCATACCCAAAACTTGACGCTCAAGTGGCGTAAAGGCTTTGGAAGTCTCTATTTTTACCAGGTTTTGGTTTAAGGCGATCATGATCTTTGACAGTGGCATCAAGAAATAAGGCAGTGCCGATGTCATATGACCAATGAAGCTTGGTGAAGAAGTGTGAACTGAGTGCGACACCAAAGTGTCGAGTAAGTGCTCTGTATGATCTGACACGAACTCTGGCTGCTCAGGAATCTGAGCAGAAGAAAAGTCTTTTTCGATTTCGCGTAAAGGCTTTTCTTCTGCCACGATGTGTTCACGAAGAAATTGATTTAGATTTCGCGAGAGGCTCTCGTCAATTTTAGTTAACGTTGAGTCCGGACCTTCTGGGACAGTGAAGATCTTTAGCAAGCTCTCAAAGCTAACATCAGCGGTTTTTTGTTCCTTAACCATAGCAAAGAATCTTTGTAGTTATTTTGATAATGCGAGCGGCACAATCTAAACTAAAACGGGCGCAAAGTCCCGTTTTAATTGTTGAAACCCAAGTTGTAGAAATGAAAATTTTAGGTGAAGGTTACGATATTCACATTAAAAAATTCTAGATTGAGTACGTTAAAACATTCTAATGTTTTCGAATGCTAATCAACGACTAATGCGAGCAATCTTAGTCACATTTCTGCTTTTCAATCTTTTCTATTGACTGATTGTACTTATTAAGTGCGGTATCAATTTGTTGGGGATGACTAAGCAGATCAGCGAATGCTGAACGAAGCTCGTAGTTTTTTGGATGGTTAGTTGATTGACGGTCGCTAAATGTCTGTTTTGCAACTTCACCTAACTTATCGCTTCGGGTCGCTAACTGCTTAACGTCATGTTGCTCTAGTTTTAACCATGCTTCGATTGGTTGTTCCGTCGCAACGCGGCTAGGGTCGTTCTCTAGAAAGTAGTGAACCGCTTCGCGGTTTAATTCAAAGTGATGTTTACGTCCATCCAAGAACCATTGACTCACTTCTTTCAGATCTGGATATTGGGTAACCGTCAAATCAACAAGATCTTGATACCACTGTAGTGAGGCATCGACGTAGCCATCGTATTTGCTAGCAAGACATTGTTGATCTGCGGCAAGCGTAAAAGTTGAGCTTGTAGCGAGGAGCGCTGCAACGACAAAGCGTTTCATTCTTCTTCCTTCTGGTTGTTATCCCTTTATTAACGCAATGCACATCAGTTGATGTTTCTCCCTTCTTTCTATTTGGTCGTGACAAATCGTTGGGCTGAATGACGAAAAGAAAGAGGGGTCTTGCCAAAAAATATTGACCACTTTGACGTTAACTGGGTATTTAAATTTTTGCCGTATTGTAATGGATGTTAAAGCGAAAACCTGAGATCTAGCTAGCAAGTGATACAAAGAAAAGCATCATAACTGGTACCAATAAACTCAAAATAAAGCCGCTAACGATAGCAACAGGAACACAACGCACACCACCGGTGGTTTGAATAACGGGTAGGGTGAAGTCCATTGCTGTTGCACCGGCGTAACCAATTGCGGTGCACGGATAGCTACGAATAAAGAGAGGAATGGCAACCAGTGCGACTAGCTCTCTCATCAATTCAATCAAGAACGACGCGCCACCAAATACCGGACCAAAAGCGTCACCCATTAAAATACCTGCGAGTGAATACCAGCCAAAACCTGAAGCCATTGCAAGTGCTTGATAAAGAGGAAGATCCAAAAGCACCGCTGCAAGAAGGCCACCAAGCATACATGTTGCGATGACAACAGCCGCAATGGCCATTCCTTGTTTATTTAATAGGATTTGACGCAGAGTAAGTCCACTATTGCGCAGCTGAATACCAATAAAAAATAGAAGTAGAAAGAGTATCCATTCGCTTGCTGTATCTACCCAACTCAAATCAATGGGTAACAGCAGGCCAACCACTAACCCTCCGCCAACGACCACGATAAGCTTAACTGACTCTAAAGCCATCGAAGATAACGGTAGCTTCTTTTGATTCTGATTGGTCTGGAGTGGAATAATTTTATCAATAATAGGCAGAGCCAACAGGTTGCAGGCACTTAGACACAAAAAAAACGTACTCGCATAGAGGAGAATACTTTGTAAGTTGCTGCTTAAATTATCGAGCGCCGCCAAACTAAGACCCATCAACGACAAAATGACGTAAATAAGGTAGGACGTTGACTGATTGATCTTCTCCAATAACGAAGATCGAGATATAGGAATTAGATACCCCACCACAAGCGGAGCGAAAATAAATAGCATCCCTGAAAACATAAAGCTCAATGATTCCTTTTTGAGATAACATCAACACGCATAAATCAAATTATCTATCGGTTGAAATTAGAGATATTTCACCACACACAGCTCAGCCTTGAGCGAATCGTTTTATCACGGATAAGGTATTATCAGAAAGCGATAAATTACAAACCGCTAGCATTGAGTACAGCACGGATTTGATCATTGAAGTCAGTATCACTCATGTTACTAAGTTCATACAAGACTTCTGCACCAGTTAAGTTGAATTCAACTTCGTGTTCGTCAATGCGTTCATCGTGATTGCGAAACATCAATAAATGATGCGCAATTCTAGCGATGTCGAGATAACTCACTTCTGGTCGCGTTAATTCGTATTTTTCGTTTGAGGATACTTCTCTGAAGTCGTTGTCAAATCCCCAACGCTCAAGCACTAGTTTACTTGTGGCAGAACAACGTGTTTGGAAGATTTGCAATGCAATATCTGGGTCTAAGTAATTGCCCCTATCTAAGTACAAGTGGTACTCATTAATTAGGCAAAATAACCCAATATCGGCTAATAGACCGACCAATAACGCCTTTTCTTGCTCTAGATGGCCATAAGTGCCTGGCTCGTGGCTACGAAACGATTGAACCAACATCACCATGACAGCACCGAGCTCACGCGATATCGCGGCACTCTTCACCAAGATGGCATTGCATTCTTTAGTGAGATTAACTGAGTGTTTAAGTTGCTCAATCGCTTGTGCGGTAACAATATCACGTACACGAAGTATTCCGAGACGAGATACCGCTGTAGTTAAGTCGTTGCAGGTGATATTTCTGCGATTGAAAATCACCGAGTTAGCGACTCGTAAAACGACCGCTGCTAATCCGGGATCTTCCAATAAACAGTTAGCAACATCGGCAATCGTGGTGTGTTCTTCGACACATAACTGCTGAATTTTAAGCACGACATCAGGAATAGGAGGTAACGAAATCTTACCCGTGGAGATGGACTGTTCTACCAGCTGAGCAAACTCGGATTCCAGTGCGTTTATAAGCTTATCTTTATTATTTGGCAGCCAAAAAAATGATAAATGTTCCATTGTGACGCTGTACTTGAGATCTTTCGTACAGTGTACCCTTACAGCGTATTCTTTATCAATTAAATGCGTATTATGTGCCCGTAATTGCCAGCGAGATCATAATGATGGCGCGTTTTAGGCATGCTATGCGTCAAAAAAATATCACCACACAAACAATAAGTGTGAAACTAATCACGTATGCAGAATTTATACTTTTTTATATGTGACCTATGTCCTAACTTATTTTTCAACGTTAAGTATGATTAAGCAAGTTGGTGAGCACAACTCACAAAAATATCGCCAACAAATCGACATTTATAATTCGCTATAAGCTGCTGTTTATCTGGTGACATCGCTAATCGGGGTAATTTATTCAGATTAAAGAGGTCAATGGACATGACAGACCAAGCTTTTTTTAAATATGTACGCACCTTCAGTGAGTACCAAAAACGTTCTATGTTCGGTGGTATTGGTTTATTCACCGATGATGCTATGTTTGCGCTTGTCAGCAATGATTGCTGCTACTTACGTGGTGGTAATGGGCTAGATGAAGTGTTTACTCAACTGAGCTGTGAGAAGTATAAGCACGTCAAAAAACAGACGACGGCAACCGTAAATTATTATGATGTAACCGATTTATTCGAATCCGGATATGTAGGGCTTGATGAACTGGTACAGAAATCAATTGAATACTCAATTAAGGAACGGAAATATCAAAAGTCCTCTGCCAGTAGACGCTTAAGAGACTTACCCAACATGCAACTAACCCTTGAACGTATGGTCAAGAAAGCCGGTGTTGATGACGTAGAAACCTTTTTAGAACTTGGACCTGTAAAAGTCTTCAACAAAGTTAAAACGGCTTACGGTAATGATGTTGATGTAAAGCTACTGTGGAAATTTGCTGGTGCAACTGATGGCGTACATTGGAAACTGATCCAAGAGCCGCGTAAAAAACAGTTATTGGCACTGTGTGACTAAGCGAAGCTGATCGCACAATGATTGACTCGTTTCGATGGAGTTAGCGGGTCGTAAAGGCAAGTGTGAAAAGCGGAAAAAGGACGTTGAAGTTTTTTACCACTTCATTGAGTTAGTCATTAAATTAGACAAAAAAACCGAGGCAGAGACCTCGGTTTTTGTTTTTTTAATTTGCCCTTTTCTTATAGCACAAATCTTAAAACTTAAAACGCGTAGTGAACATTACCTGATCACCGTAAAAATCGTTGATACGTGCTTCAGCACCCAAAGAGAAAAGCTCTGTTGAGTGGAATCGAGCGTAGGCAGAGCCAGTCCAATCGTCATCGTTATCGATAGAAACGTAGCCGACTTTGCCGCCTACTTCTAATTGAGGGCCCAACCATTGGCGAACACCTAAGTTAAGCTCCATACCAACATCTGTGCTGCTCTCATTCGAAGGTTGCACAACGCGCATTAGCATTTCACCAGTAAGATCTGCCCAGTTGTTTAGCGGAGAATGGAAGCCAAAGCCTGCAGCTGAGTCAAAATCACTTTCAAACTCAGAGTCAATACGAGCAATAACATGCGCGTTCGGGTGAATTGATTTGCTGAATCCAGCACCAAATGTCACAGGACTTGCGCCAATACGTGCTTCGAAATAGTCGTAGCTAAAGTTGCTCATAGTTGCTGGCGCATTGCGATCGTTTGCAGCTAGGGCATGGCTTGATGCCACTAGTAAGGCAGCGGCTAATAGTGTTTTACGCATAACTAACGATAAACCTTGTTCATTATTTCCATGGATTCAAGCAACCACTTGAACCGTAATCTGATTTGTCCGACATCATAATAAAAAGGAAGGTCCACGACCAACAAAAATGTGTCGATGTTTTGTCAATTAACTTAATAGTTCCTTGGTTTAAGCAAAAACTACGCCATATACGTAGTGTCCGAGAATTTCACTCGGACAAGTAATGATGTTTTTCTAACCTCATTCGACTATGCGAGGTTAGGTGGTGCAATGAGCATCGTTGAGTTCAAGTTAGAACCAAACACTTTATTACTCGCCAAAGCTTGCTCTTCTTTCTGCCATGGCGTTGAGGATTGCCTCAGAATCAAGGATTTGAGTCCAGGATAGCAGGTTATCATCATTCTCAATCACAAACGCGGTAAGCTGAGACACGATTGCTTTTCTCAATGCTTCACCTTTCCAAGGTTTGGCAATGTAATAATCGAGACTCGCGTTATTTACGGCTTCTACGGTGTCTTCCAAACCAGCTTGTCCTGTGAGTAAAACTTTGCGCGCTGCTTTTGTGTCACCATTTTGACTGAGTTCGATTAAGAAGCTGATCCCAGTTTGTTCCGGCATAATGTGGTCACATAAAATGAGCGCAAGCTGAACTTCTTCTTCCGCCATCTCCTCAATCACTTGCCGAGCTTCAGTCACCGATTCCGCTCCTTCGACGACAAAGTTCTCCTCGAAGGGAGCAAGATCTTGGAGCACGCTATCCAAGACTTCTCGTTCGTCATCGACACATAAAATTAGATACTTGGTCATGTTTCATCTCCTTCTTCGATGACTGGTAACCAGACGGTCATTCGTGTGAACTGGCCGATCTCTGATTCGACGTCAATCCACCCTCTGTGTGCTGTTACGATTTGCTGGCAGATGGACAGCCCGATGCCTAAGCCAAAATTACCTTCTTTTTTTGTGGTGAAGTTCAGCTCGAAAATGGCGTCTCTTTGCGATTCAGGAATGCCACATCCATTATCTTCAAATGAGATAACGGCATAATGTGTGTGCTCTTTTTCTATAAGGCGTGTTTGTATGTTTAACACACCTTTCTCTGGAAATGCGTCAATGGCGTTAGAGACCAAGTTCGTCCACACCTGTTGGAGTGCGATCGGTTGACAAAGGATGGAAGGCAAGTTTGCATAGTCGGTTGAAACTTGGTGCATTTTTAATTTGTTCTCGAAAATCACCAAGGTGTCTTCAATGCCCTCATGAATATCGGCATAGTGCAGGGTCTCATCATCTGACCGAGCATATCCTTTCAGGCTTTTTACCATATCAGCAATTCGTGCTGCACAGACATTAATTGAGCGAAGTGTAGAACCTGCTTTGTGGTATTGCTCTAGTGTATTGAGAGCATGATAAGACGCTTTCTGCTTTCTCGTTAGTTGGGTAAGTAGCTCTTGATCGGACTCTAATCCAAGGCTCACCACTTTTTTTGCCAATGCTCGGTCTGGAAGAGTATGGCTAAGCGCTTTTACGCGTGATCTGAGCTCGGCGGTTGAAGCGGGTTTTGAGGTTTGCGCTTTGCTCAGTAATTCAATGCCTTTGCTTTGTATATCGGAACTGGGCGCATCGTTAAGTAATCGTTCTAGCGTATGCGTTAAATTCTCTACGCCCCTCAATATCGCGGCTACTGGATTGTTTAGTTCGTGTGCCACTCCCGCAACCAATTGGCCAAGCATCGCCATTTTTTCTCTTTCAATGAGCTGCTGGTGGGCTGATTCTAAAGATTCGAGCGTTTTTTGAAGTTGCAGTTTGGTGTTGATGCTTCTTTGCAATCGGCGGTTGAAGTGGCGTAAAAGCAAGTTTGTAAAAAGAGGCAGTAAGTTTGAGTCGCTTTGCATCACTTTATTGAATACGTTGCGATCGAGTTTGATAACTTCTGTTTTGGTTAGTGTTAGAGCTGTCGAGAAAGAACATTCCCCAGTAACAAACGACATGCCTCCGACAATATTCCCTTTGTTATGGCGTACAACCTCTCGCTGCATGCCTTGCTCATCGCGCTTGTACAGAGCCACTTCACCTTCGGTGATAAACCACAAAAAGCAATTTGGCTCGCCTTCCACGGTTAATAAGTGTTCAGGTGAGTATGTACGGCACGCTCTTGTTTCGTCATTATCTTTGAAAAATTGCTGGAGAGCGGAGATCACTTGCTCGGCTAACTCGGCATCAGACATCGAGTGGTAGTCGTGTAAGAATCCGGCTTGATAATGGCTCATCTGGTTATTGATGTGCGCTCGCAACAAGCTGTGATGATCCAATATCTGACTGTAACTTAGCAGGTCTTCTTTGCCATTTCGCAAGATAAATTGGGTCAGCTCTTTTTGCACTGTGTTAAATAAGACGTGATCTGGCAAAGGTTTAGTGAGGCAGTGGTCGAGCCTGCCCTCATTAACGGCAGTGAGAATTGCCTCTATATCAGACGAGCAGCTAATAAGAATTTTTCTTGCTTGCTCGGTATGTGGCATCCGGTCTAAACCAATAAGAAAATCCACGCCGTTAAAATGAGCGTGATGGCTCGCTATAACTAAAGCAACAGTCTGTTCTCTTTCTTCTAGATACTCTAAAGCGCTTTGAGCCTCTTCTATCGATTCGACAGAAAAAATATCAAACTTACTTGAGAAGGCAGACAGCTCCAATCGAAACTGTTCAGCACTGATTGGGTTGTTGTCGAGACACAACACAGCATAACGATTCACAGATGTTTTAGCTCCGGTTAAAACTTCGCCACGCAAACTTTAACAATAAAAGGACATGATGAGTGGGAGCCAAGTATGATTCCTGATTAATGGACTAGAATAAGCATCAATAGTCTGATTTGTCTCAATGTTTTCTCCGCAGGTGGTTTGGGGTAGACTGACCGAAAATATCTAATAAGTGACGTTATGCAAAATCTTAAAAAAATCGGCGCCATTGGTGGTGCTATCTCATTAGCACTGTGTTGGCCATTGGCTGTCGGACAAATTGGTCAGTCCATCATTGAAGATGGTATTACCAATATGAATGATGAAATGATTAAAGGCGAAGTGGTCGAGTATCAGCGTGGCTATTTGTCTTCAGTCGTGCTGACTCGTTATTCAGTTGTTGATCCTGAGCTTAAAACGCAGTTAGAGCGTGATGGTATGCCAACGACGTTTGACGTAACCAGTGATGTTAGCCACGGTCTAACAAGCCTAACAGCAGATTCAAAATTGGTGGACAATGACTTTTTGCCTCTCACGATGCATAGCCAGACTCAACTAAATGGCAATACAGCATTTATCCTCGACCTAGACAGTTGGCATTATCGTAACGAAGCGCAAGGTGTTTCTGTTTCTACAAGCCCTGCAAAAGTAACAGGTGATGTGACGGTATTGGGTGATCTCAATTACCAAGTTTCTGTTCCTTCTGTTCAAGTGGATTTTGAAAACGGTGAAGAGCTTCATCTGAATGCATTGACAGGGCAAGGTAAAGGAAAGCAAGCAAAAGGCTATTGGCTGGGTGAGCAATCTTTTTCTCTAGAGAAGCTGGATGTGGTTGATGCGAACTTGACGCCTGTCTTTTTGATTGAAAATGCGAGCTACCGTGGTAACACTACGATGAGTGAGTCTGGTGATAAGCTGAACAGTCAATTAAACCTAGATGCTAAGAAACTACGTTTAACTGATGGGACGGATGTCGATAACTTTAAGTTGGATTTCTCAATTGCAGATGTGGATAGCCAGTCTTTTGATCAAATTATGTCTATCTATCAAAGCTCTCCTATGCTAGATGAACAGGAAATTGCGAATTTATTGCCGCATGTCGATACGCTGTTTAGCAAAGGTTTTGATTTATCCGTGAACGAGCTTTCACTCGCGTTCGGTGACGGCAAGTTCCACAATGAGTGGCAACTATCCATCCCTGAAGGTACTGAGCATATTTCTCAAGATCCAATGAAGTTGGTGACGGCCACTACTGGTGAACTTAGCACTTACTTCTCTGATGAATTAGTAACGCATTACCCATTTATTCAAGAAGGGATTGATGAGCTCCTTATTATGGAGTTGATCGAAAAAGTAGAGGGCGGTTATCAATTAAAAGCAGAAATTGGTGAAGGCAAATTGAAGTTCGAAAATGGGCATGAGTTCCCATTGGTGGCTCTACTTATGCCTGCTTTGATGCAACAACAGTAATTCGTGTTGTTGCGAATTTGTTCCAATTCAACGCTTAGTCTTTAAAAAGAGGTCGTAAGACCTCTTTTCTTGTTTTTATCACTGCGAAAACGTGATATTAATTTCGTAATATTTACATAGCAGGAGCAATGAGCATCATGGAACAAAATACGGACAACGTATTTAACTTCAGTGCAGGGCCAGCAGGTCTGCCTAAAGCAGTTATGCAGCAAGCACAACAGGAACTAATCGATTGGCAAGGCCTTGGTACTTCGGTCATGGAAATCAGCCACCGAAGCAAAGAGTTCATCAAAGTTGCAGAAGAAGCCGAGCAGGATTTACGTGATCTTCTGAATATTCCGGACAACTATAAAGTACTGTTCTGCCAAGGTGGTGCTCGTGCTCAGTTTGCTGCTGTTCCTCTAAACTTACTTGGTGATGCCGATACGGCAACTTACATCGATGGTGGTTATTGGGCTGAAAGCGCGGTAGCTGAAGCGAAAAAATACTGCGAACCAGACGTGTTTGATGCAAAAACAGAAATCAACGGGAAAGTCGCGGTTCTACCTGCAAGTGAATGGAAAATTGCTCCAGAAGCGGCTTACGTTCACTTCTGTCCAAATGAGACCATTGATGGTATTGAGATTAACGATCTTCCTATCACCGACAAACCGATTGTTGCTGACATGTCTTCGACAATTCTTTCTCGTGAAATTGATGTGTCGAAATACGGTGTGATTTACGCGGGCGCTCAGAAAAATATTGGTCCTTCCGGCATTGCTATTGCTATCGTGCGCGATGATTTATTAGGTATGGCGAAGCAGGTACTACCAAGTATTTTGGATTACACTGTTTTGGCAGAAAAAGAATCAATGTTCAACACGCCACCAACCTTTGCATGGTACCTGTCTGGTCTTGTTTTCAAATGGCTGAAGGCACAGGGCGGAGTAAAAGCGATTGAGCAAGTGAACCGCGCTAAAGCCGCGCTACTGTATGATTACATCGATCAGTCTGATTTCTACCGTAATGGCGTGCACTCAGCAAACCGTTCTTTGATGAACGTGCCATTTCAACTTGCTAAGCCTGAACTGGATGCAACCTTCCTTGAGCTAGCAGACTCTAAAGGGCTGAAAGCGCTAAAAGGTCACCGAGCAGTTGGTGGTATGCGAGCATCCATTTATAACGCAATGCCGCTTGAAGGCGTTCAAGCGTTAGTAGACTTCATGCAAGAGTTTGAGAAAAACTACGCGTAAGCTCAAACTGATAACTGATATTTGTTCTCCAAAGCGTCGCTATTGCGGCGCTTTTGTTTATCTCAACTCACATCATTCCAGGAAGGTAAAATGACCAAGGCAAATATTGAAGCGCTGACTAAGCAGTTCCCACTCTTGGCAGCACTTATTGATCTTGAAGAGGTTTGTTGGTTTAACCCCCATATCACTTCCTTGGAGGAAGGCTTACCTCATGTCGGGTTAGATGAAAAAGATATTCAAGCGGCGAGTGAACGGCTAGCACGATTTGCGCCTTATTTGATGAAAGCGTTTCCCGAAACGGAAACGTCGCGTGGCGTTATTGAGTCCGCAGTGGTGGATATTCCCAATATGAAAGTGCGTTTGGAGCAGCAATACGACACACCAATATTGGGCCATTTAATGCTCAAAAAAGACAGTCATTTGCCAATTTCTGGTTCGATCAAAGCGAGAGGTGGTATTTATGAAGTGCTCACTCATGCAGAAAAGTTGGCGTTTGAAGCCGGCTTGCTCTGTGAAAGCGATGATTACAGCAAATTGTTCAGCAATGAGTTTCGGCAGTTTTTTAAGCAGTACAGTATTGCAGTTGGCTCAACCGGCAATCTTGGTATGTCCATCGGTATCATGAGTGCGAAGCTGGGTTTTTCAGTTTCAGTCCACATGTCTGCGGATGCGCGGGAATGGAAGAAAAATAAGCTCCGGTCACATGGTGTTAATGTCGTAGAGCACCAAGAAGATTATGGTATTGCTGTCGCGCAAGGTCGTAAAGAGGCAGAAAAAGATCCCAACTGTTTCTTTATCGATGATGAAAACTCACGGACGCTGTTTCTAGGTTACTCTGTTGCGGGTGAGCGTCTTAAGCAGCAATTTGATGACTTGGGAATCGTTGTTGATGAGCATCATCCATTGTTTGTTTATCTTCCTTGTGGTGTTGGCGGCGGGCCTGGTGGCGTGGCATTTGGCTTGAAGGTAGCGTTTGGCGAGCATGTCCATTGTATTTTCGCGGAGCCAACGCACTCCCCGTGCATGCTGTTGGGCGTACATACAGGCTTGCATGACGATATTTCGGTACAAGATTTGGGTATCGATAACATCACCGCCGCTGATGGCTTGGCAGTCGGGCGTGCCTCGGGATTTGTCGGAAGAGCGATGGAAAGGCTACTTGATGGTTTTTACACCATTGATGACGCTCGTATGTATCACCACTTGGGTGAGTTAAGTGAACTGGAAGGTATTAATCTAGAGCCTTCTGCATTAGCCGGTATGATTGGGGCAGTGCACGTCTCGAATAACCATGCTTATCAGTCTCAAATGAAATTTGACGAAGAAAAACTCAAAAACGCAACACATCTTGTTTGGGCAACTGGTGGGGGCATGGTTCCGGAAGATGAAATGGCGGCTTATCTCAAAAAATCTGGTCGGTAAATCAGCACTGTATACGTGCTTAATTAGGTAACTAATTAATACAGGAATAACAAAAGGGCTCATCGTTTGATGAGCCCTTCTCGTCACTGAAAATCGAATTATAGAGATTGTAATAGCTGGTAGTAACGACCTTTTTGAGCGAGTAGCGTTGGATGGTCGCCTTGTTCGATGATCTCACCTTGTTCCATCAAACAGATGCTATCCATACTTTCTAACTCTATCAGTCGGTGTGTAATGAATACTACTGTCTTATTAGCAAAGTGTTCATTGAAAAGCGCCATCACTTTTTGTTCCGTACGCTTATCGAGGCCTTCAGTCGGTTCATCTAAGAGTAGGATTGGGGCATCACGTAGCAATGCTCGAGCAATGCCGATTCGACGTTTCTCACCGCCAGATAACTGACGACCGCCGTCGCCTAACCAAGCGTCTAACCCCGGCTCTTCAAGAAGTCCGCCAAGCTCGACTTTTTGTAAAATAGTAGACAGTTGCTCATCACTTGCATCCGGAGCGGCCATGAGTAAGTTGTCACGTAGTGTCCCGTTTAGTACATCTACGCGTTGACTGATCACAGTCATTGCTGATCGCAGGTCCGACTCGCTCCAATCTTGCAGTTTTGTACCACCGATTCGAACTTCACCTTGGTTAACATCCCAGTAGCGGCAAAGAAGCTGAATCAGTGTTGATTTACCTGAACCTGTTTGACCTACAATTGCAGTTTTAGTGCCCAACGGTAGTGAGAGTGACAAGTCTTTCAGCACCTTTTGCTGACCGTCAGGGTAAGTAAAATCTATGTTGTCGAATTCAATGTCTAACGTTGTGTCTTTATGTTTCGACTGCTCAGGGAAGACAACGTCAGGTTCAGCCAAAATTACTTCATTTAAACGACGAGCAGAGGTCAACGTTTGACCGAGATACTGGAATGCGCCCGCGATAGGCATCAGAATCTCAAAGCTCGCCATGGTTGCAAACGCAAACAGCGCAATCCAAGGATCAGGAGCACGACCACCTACGCCGTCTGCAGCAAACCAAAGCATCACAACCAGTGTAATGCCGTTCACCAGCATAAGCAGGCCTGAAGCCATGCCCGTTAAGTTCGCGTTCACAAATTGGTTAGACAGCAACTGCTTCTGCTTCTCTAGAATGAGATTACGATAACGTTCTTCTGCTCCAAAGATACTCAGTTCGCTGTAGCCTTGAAGCCAGTCCAGTGTCGCCACTCGCAATTGCGCTTTATGATGAGTGAGATTCTCGCCATTGTTTTTACCCAGTTTATAGAACAGCACTGGCCATACAAACAACATGACGGTAAGAATCGAGCCAAGCAGTAGGGCGAGATGCCAATCAAAGAACGCTAGGACAGCCGTTAAACTCAATATGCCAAAAATACCAATCACGACAGGGCTGATAAGTCGAAGGTATACGTGATCCATCGCATCTACGTCCGCTACTAGACGGTTGAGCAGATCGGCATCACGCATCGTAGAAACACGACCCGGAATCAGTGGTGCAAGTTTCTTAAAGAAGAAGATACGTAGATCGGTAAGCAGCTTGAACGTTGCATTGTGGCTAACGACACGTTCTCCCCATCGACCTGCGGTTCGAGCCATTGCAGCGCCGCGTACCCCGGCACCTGGTAACATGTAGTTGAAGGTCTCACGAGCAACCGTCAAGCCTGCCACCGCTGCGGCTGAAATAAACCAACCTGATAGCGTTAATAAGCCAATAGATGCCGCTAAGGTCAGAAATGCCAGTAGCATACCTAGCGAAAGACCAAACCAGTGTTTCTTATAGAGTTTTAGATAAGGGAGTAAATCACGCATCTAAGTTCCCCTTGTCTGTTTCACGTTGTGCGAGGTTCGCTTCCAACATGTCTTTAAATAAGCCATCTTCTGTCGACAGTGTGGCGTAATCACCACGTTGAACAATCTGGCCGTCCTGCATAACAAGAATTTGCGATACGTTTTGTAAAGGCGCAAGTTGGTGAGTAATCATCAAATTCGTTGTGGCATGCGCATACTTGTTAATGCCTTCCATCACGAGTTTTTCACTGCGAGCATCTAAGCTTGCGGTTGGTTCATCTAATAACCAAAAACGACCATTTTGTAGCATGGCGCGAGCCAGTGCTAAACGCTGCGCTTGGCCGACAGATAAACCACCAGAACGATCAGATATCGGATAATCCAACCCATGCATTTCAACAAATTCAGCAGCGTGAGAGTCATTCAACACAGAATGTACGTCTGCATCCTGAACATTGTGCTTACCTAGTGTGATGTTATCTCGAATGCTACCGTGTAATAGCATCGGGTTTTGACCAATCCAGCTTACTGCCTCTCGCCATGTGGCTAGATCCAGTTGCGACAATTCACAACCATTAATCTTCAAGCTACCTTGATAAGGCATGAAACCGAGGATGGTGTTTACCAAGCTTGTTTTACCTGCGCCACTTGGTCCAACTAAAGCCGTACTTTTGTTGGCTTCAAGAGAGAAGGATAGGGGACCTGCGAGCTGCTTACCTTCCGGACTAAAAATGGTTAACTGGTTCGCTTCAATATGGATAGGGCTGTTTTTATCTAACGCTTGGGTACCATCTTTGATTTGATCGACTTCCAAATCCAGAAACTCGACAATGCTTTCTGCTGCCCCAACCGCTTGCTGTTTCGCATGATAGAACGTGCCCAAATCACGTAATGGCTGATAAAACTCTGGAGCAAGAATCAGAATGAACAAACCAGCAAAGAGCGTAACACCTGTGCCGTAGTAGCCGAAGTCCAGCTCCCCGATATAACTAAAGCCAAAGTAGACAGCGGTAATTGCGATAGAAATGGAAGTGAAAAACTCTAACACCGCAGAAGACAGAAACGCGATTTTCAGAACGTCCATGGTACGAGTACGAAAGACTTCTGAAGCACCCTTTAGCGTCTCAGTTTCAGATTTTGTTCTATCGAATAAGCGAATGGTTGTCATTGCTTGCAAGCGGTCATAAAAGTGACCCGACAAACGCTGCATCGCTTTAAAGTTTTTACGGTTTGCTTCTGCGGCTTTCATCCCAACCAGTGCCATGAAAATAGGCACTAGTGGTGCAGTGACCAGGAAGATCAAGCCTGCTGCCCAGTTTACTGGGAATACGACAACCAAAATGATGAAAGGCACTAGTACCGATAATGACATTTGAGGCAAGTAGCGTGAGAAGAAATCTTGCATATCTTCTACCTGCTCTAAGATGAGCGTTGCCCAACTGCCAGCAGGTTTGCCTTTGATGTAAGCTGGCCCAAGCTTATGAACTTTATCTAAAATGAGTTGGCGAATATAAACTCGAATTTGCTCCCCGCAACGGTAACCGGCAAGCTCTCGACCCCAGGTACAAGCAGCTCGACCGATAACCGTGCCACCGAGCCCAACAAAATGCCAAATGAGCTCGGCTTTGTCGACTTGGTCAATGATTAACTGGTGCAGAATGGAGGCGAGCAGGGCTGCTTGAGCCAATAAAAACACGCTTGAAAGTACGCCTAGGCCTATCGCAATCATAAGCCAGCGCTTGGCTAACTTACTTTGTTGCTTCAGCCACTTATTCAAGCTGCTTTGCTTTTTCTTATCCATCGTGAAGGCTTAATGATAATTGTTTTAATGAGGCGGTAGTATACAAAAGAAAACCCAGCGGGAATACCGCTGGGCTTTAAGGATATGACACAAATGTGAAAAGTTATTTGTCACCAAGTGAGTCTAAGAAACGTTCAGCATCTAATGCAGCCATACAACCTGTACCTGCAGAGGTGATCGCTTGACGGTAGTTGTGGTCCATTACGTCGCCAGCTGCAAATACACCTTCGATACTAGTTTGTGTTGCGTTGCCTTCAAGACCTGATTGAACGATGATGTAGCCATCTTTCATGTCTACTTGGCCTTCAAAGATTTGTGTGTTTGGCTGGTGACCAATTGCGATGAATGCACCCATTACATCGATATCTTCTGTCGCACCGCTGTTCACGTCTTTAATGCGGACGCCCGTTACGCCCATATCGTCACCCAGTACTTCATCGAGAGTGCGATCGGTATGAAGAACGATATTACCGCTTTCAACTTTATCCATCAGACGTTTCACAAGGATCTTCTCTGCGCGGAATGAATCGCGGCGGTGGATCAGGTGAACTTCTGACGCAATGTTAGATAGGTATAGCGCTTCTTCAACAGCCGTGTTACCACCGCCCACAACTGCAACTTTCTGATTACGGTAGAAGAAACCGTCACAGGTTGCACAAGCAGAAACGCCGCGACCTTTAAATGCTTCTTCAGACTCAAGGCCAAGGTATTTTGCTGATGCGCCGGTAGATATGATTAAGGCATCACAAGTGTACTCACCTGAGTCGCCTTTTAAACGAAATGGGCGTTGTGATAGCTCTACTTCATTGATGTGATCAAATACGATTTCAGTTTCAAAACGCTCGGCGTGTTCTTTCATGCGATCCATCAATGCTGGACCTGTCAGTCCCTCAGCATCGCCTGGCCAGTTTTCAACTTCAGTTGTGGTGGTTAGCTGACCACCTTGTTGCATTCCCGTCACAAGCACAGGGTTTAAGTTTGCACGCGCTGCGTAGACGGCAGCTGTGTATCCTGCAGGACCAGAACCAAGAATTAATAATTTACAGTGTTTTACGTCGCTCATTATGGCTCCAAAAAGGGCGTAACATTTCCCTCGATTGTATGGAAATTCTTAGTGCTTTAAAAGCATAAACAACGATTGTGATCGAATAATTGGTTATAGATTAGAACCCACTAAATATTGATTGAGAACGTTGACTTCTAGCATAAAATTCTATTCGTAGTAGAGAAGTCTAGTTTCAAATATTGTCAAAGCGTAAAACTGAAACATGGCTCTGTTTTTGTGGTTTGGTTTGGTTTGTTATGTTGTTTTCGTCGTTTTGTTGAAGCTATCAACGTTAAAAGCTGGTAATTGCAGAATATTTGCGTAACCTAGTGTGTAAATTAAATGTTAATTAATGTGCCTCATTAAAGGAGCAAATGATGTTACATTCACGTGAGAATACTCTACATTTAACACAGCTCAGCATGGCAGCAATTGAGCAGCTTTCCCCATCGTTTGAAGAACTGCCTCGTACCGAACATGCAGATGGTCAGTATCGACTACGACGTTATTCTGTGGTTGGTTTTGATAACGGCAAAGTCATCGACTTAAATAAAAATAGCTTTGTTCAATCCTCTGATATCAACCGATTTCAAGGTGATGTTGTAAGACAATTCGAGCCAATTGAGAAGGATATTCTTACCAGCGATGGATTTCGAGAAATGTGTGAATTGTTTGTCAATGCGAATCATCTGCCAAACGGTCAAGAAATAGAAATTCACCAAATCCGTATCAGGGCACTGGAAGAAGAAACCCAAGTAGCACCTGAAGGTGTGCACCAAGACGGTTTTGATCACATTGCAATGGTTGGTGTGGGACGCCATAACATCATCGGTGGCGACATCATGCTGTACAGCAGCCATAACCAAGCCCCATTTTTCCGTAAAGTGCTAGAAACCGGAGAGGTCGCAATCTTGGCTGATAGCAAGCTGTGGCATAACGCGTGCCCAATCCGCTCTGTTATTGATGACGAAGCGGGCCATATGGATGTATTTGTACTCACTGCTACGGATAAGCGTAATGAACTTCAATCTTAATCAGATCAGAGAGCAATTTCCGGCGTTGGCTCAATACCACAACGACAAGCCCGTGACGTTTTTTGATGGTCCAGGTGGCTCACAAGTGCCTCAACCAGTACTAGACAGCATGGTTGGGTATTTAGGTCGTTTCAACGCTAACTTAGGCGGGCATTATTTTTCTAGCCAAGTGACCGTTGACGTAATGCAAAATGCGCGTGAGTCGGCTCAGGCTCTACTTAATGCACCTTCATCTGGCAATATTGTCTTCGGTGCCAATATGACCTCGCTAACCTTTCAGCTTAGTCGCGCGATTAGTCGAGATTGGCAAGCAGGAGATGAGATCATTGTTTCCGCTTTGGATCACTATTCAAATGTATCCAGCTGGCAGCAAGCGGCAGAAGATAAAGGCGTTACGGTTCATCAAGTTCGTATCAACGAAGAAGATTGTACGCTGGATATGGAGCATTTAAGCCGCCTTCTTTCTGATAAAACGCGCCTTGTCGCTGTGACTTATGCATCGAACACGACGGGCTCTATTGTGGATGTACAGCAAGTAGTCAGCATGGCGCACAATGTTGGGGCACAAGTTTATGTGGATGCCGTCCATTATGCGCCTCATCATTTGGCTGATGTTCAAGCGTTAGGTTGTGACTTTTTAGCTTGCTCAGCTTACAAGTTTTTCGGACCGCACGTTGGTATTGCTTACATAGCCGATCAGTGGCTCCACAGTATTCGCCCTTACAAAGTCGAGCCTGCCACTAATATAGGCCCAGGTCGATTTGAAACAGGAACGCAAAGTTTTGAAGGTCTTGCTGGTGTCGTTTCTGCGGTTGAGTATCTGGCTCAATTTGGTGAAGTCGGTTTACCTCTTCGCCAACGATTGGAGCAAAGCTACCAACTGTATGAACAACATGAACAGCGCTTGAGTGAGCGTTTCTTACAGCGTTTGAATGCATTAGATGGTGTCAATCTATTCGGTATCGCAAAGGAAGATAGCCAACTCCGCACGCCAACTTTTGCGCTAACGTTTGACCGATATTCTCCAGAGTTCATCGCGAAAACACTGGGTGAACATAACATTTGTGTATGGAATGGTCACTTTTATGCGTTGGGCTTAGTTCGTCAACTTGGTTTAGAAGAATCGGGTGGTGTAGTGCGAATTGGTTGTATGCATTACAACACAATAGAAGAAGTCGATATGTTATTCGATGTGCTAGAAAGCATCCTTGACGCATAACTAACGATTTCTTCCTAATAGAAAAACAAAAGCTCGAGTCAAACTCGAGCTTTTTTCGTTTTTATTTGAATCAACGCGTTTTACAAGCGATTACTCACTAACTTCAACTTCATAGGAAGTGAATTTTCTTACATTAATAACGCCAGTATCAAAGATGAGGTATTGACCTTTGATGCCTTGCAAAGTGCCAGTAACAACCGGGTTTTTATCGAAGTTATGCGAAGTGATCTTCGTTGGGTGCTGTTGTACCGGGTAGCTAAGGTCGGTAATGCTTTCGTTTAATACTTCAATGGCATCTTCGCCGAATTGCTGTTTTATCTCGGCAATTTTCTCTTCGACTAAAGGCAATAGCTCAGCAAAACGGTCCTGCAATGCCATAGGTTCACCGTCACCTTTAAGCAGTGTGCGCCAATTGGTCTTGTCTGCGATATGTTTCGCCAGTTCAACTTCAATTAAACCGGAGATATGGCGAGTTTTTACTTTAAAAATTGGCAAGCCCTGAGTCGCGCCTTGGTCAATCCAACGAGTCGGGATTTGAGTATGACGAGTAATACCAACTTTTAAGCTGGATGTGTTGGACAGGTAGACAAAGTGATCCACCATGCAATTCTCTTCACCCCATTGTGGTTCGCGACAAGTCCCTTGATCGTAGTGGCAGGTCTCTGGCTTCATGATACACATGTCGCAGCTTGCTAGCTTTTTCATGCATACAAAACAGTGGCCTTGCGAATAACTCTTTTTCGTTTTCTTTCCACATGAGCAACAAAAAATATTGCCAGTGTGAGTCAGTGTGAGCGTTTTACCCAGAAACGGAGTTAAGTCGATTTCTTCCTCACCGACAGGAAGACGGTAGTTGACGGCACCGTCCAGAGAAGCACGCATTTTGTTTAGCGTGCCAGTTGCAATTAATGACATGACATTACTCATTATTGTGTTTTTGCACAGTATATACTGAAGTGGAGAAGAGATGCAGGGTTGACAGGAGCTTTAAAGTAAATGTCTTGCACTAAATTATTATGCATCGTGTTTTATTTTCTAAAAATTATGGCTGTGAAATGCTTCGCAAATAGAAGTTGAGCTGCACTTTTTAGAAATTTTAAAACGTGATAACGGTTCAAAATCCGTTACTATGTGTCGAAACTAAGAATTGAATGAGAAAGTGATTTTATTTCTTGATAAATCACCTTGATTTCATTTTTTGAAATTATTGAACCTCACGTATTGCATATAATCTCAGCAGGTCACTTGCCCATGAAGTGGATCCATAACTTTATCTTTGCTCTTTCTATTTGCACTATCAGTTTGGTTGCCCTTTATAGTGTGCTTGGCGATACGCGAAAGCTGACCATTACACCTGAGCATTTCAATATCTATGCAACTAAAGATGCCAGTGAAGGAGGTGTGAGTGAGGCTGATATCACATACGATCGGCAAAGCCTAGTTCTTAGCTGTGAACTAAAGCAGAGCTCGTATGCTTGGCCTTACTGCGGAATCTCGGTTTATACCGATTCAGCAACGCCAACACAGGGTATTGACCTTTCCAACTACCATACGATTCGATTGAAGGTGCGATATGAAGAGGCAGGAATAGGGGCTAACCCTAGCCACGACCTACGTTTGTATCTTCGCAATTATAATTCTGAGTATTCCAAGCCGGACGACGAGTACACCATTAAATATAATGGCATGCAGTTTTCTCCGTCGGGTTCGAGCGATATTGTCGAAATTCCGATTAAAAATCTTCAGGTGATGACCTGGTGGTTAGCGGATAACGGAGTCGCGATTGAGCACTCTGCACCTGAATTTTCAAACATCACACGTATTGATATTGCAACTGGGTCTGGTGCGGCACTTGGTAAACATAGAATTGTGATTGATAAAATTGAGTTTGAAGGCGCTTACCTTGCGCAAGAAACATTGTTGTATGCATTATTACTCTCTTGGATGGCGCTTGGACTGGCTTTTTCACTGCATGAGTTACGAAAAAATAGAGTGGCTTATGAAAAAGCGCAAAAGCGTCACCGTCATTTGGAAAAGGTGAATGATACTTTGCGAGCTCAAAACTATGAGTTTGCAGAGCTAGCGCATCGAGATGCTTTGACGGGCGCGATGAACCGATATGCTGTGCAACACTGGCTGGAACAACAATCTCGTCAGGTTCGCTGGGGGCATAACACCTTCAGTATTCTCTATTTGGACTTGGATAAGTTTAAAAAGGTGAACGACAAATTTGGGCACCAAATGGGGGATGACATATTGCGCGAATTTGTCATGGTGGTAGCGACTTCTATTTACTCAGACGATCGACTCGTTCGTTGGGGCGGCGAAGAGTTTGTCGTATTTTGCCCTGATACCAATATTGAACAAGCGTTAGAGAAGGCAGAAATGATTCGCAAAAATGTGGAGGATCATTTGTGGGTGCACGGTGAATCATTAACTTGCAGTATTGGCGTTGCCCAAATGCAGAATGAACGCGTCTCAGAAACCATGGCGAGAGCTGACGAAGTGTTGTATCAGGCGAAGCGCAATGGCCGCAACCGAGTGGAAGCTCATTATGGTTTACTTGCTTGCGAAAAGAAGCAAGCCTGATAGCCGTTCACTGAAAGGAAAGAAAAAAGGTGGCCAACTGGCCACCAAGAGGGAAACTGCTGAACACCACTTAGGGGGGAAGTTTGGGTTATCGATACGATTACCGTGAGCAGCAGTGTAGTGCTAATCGAACTTGCTATTTTTACCAGAACAACCAAGCGAAAAGCGTTAGTGCAGCAATACAGGCAATGTTTAATACGAAACCAATTCGCATCATTTCTTTTTGCTTGATATGACCCGTACCGAACACAATCGCGTTTGGAGGTGTTGCAACAGGTAACATAAATGCACAAGATGCAGCGACGGCAATCAGTGCAGAGAGAATAACCGGAGACATGCCTAAGGCTTCTGCAATGGTCGCAAATACAGGGACAAGTAGCGCAGCACTGGCGGTGTTACTCGCAAACTCAGTTAAGAAGACAACAAAAGCAACCACTGCAAGAATCGTTAAGAGAATACCGGCTTGCTCAAGGAAGCCTGACAAGCTATGAGCCAAAAATACGCTTGTTCCGGTTGCTTTTAGGACGTTACTCAGACAGATACCACCACCAAATAGGATTAACACACCCCAGTCGGTTGTTTTCTCAATATCTTTCCACTCGACGGCGCGAGAAGCACCAAGTAGAAGGATGGCGCCAATGGCTACAAGAGTATCGAACTTCGCGAAGCCACCCAGCATAGCGTTAATAGGCTTACTGAATATCCACAAAGTTACGGTCAGTAAGAAAATCGCCAACGTAATCATTTTGCCGTTTGTCCATTCGACTGGTTGATGGTCAAGGTCAAACTTGTGGCTAAGGTCAGGCTTAGTCATCGTGTACAATACGAGGATAGCGATTGGCATTAATACTAGGGAAATAGGTACACCAAACTTCATCCATTCAGTGAAGCTAAGGCCAACTTCAGCTGCTGCAATTGCGTTTGGTGGGCTACCAACCAGTGTTGCAATACCACCAATTGAAGCACTGTAAGCGATACCGAGTAGAACAAACAAAAAGGTGTTGTGGTTTTTCTTGGCGTCTAGCTTTGTCATCACACCCAGCACAAGCGGTAACATCATCGCGGCGGTGGCGGTGTTTGAAATCCACATTGACAGGCCAGCACTCACACCAAATAGCATGAATACAGCGACAGACATTTTTCCTCTTGCCAGCAATAGTACTTTATCTGCAATAGCTTGATCTAACTTTTGTTTATGTAGAGCCGCAGCTAGTGCAAAACCACCCAAAAATAGAAAAATGATGGAGTTGGAAAAGTTATTCAGTGCGGCTTGAGTGTTGAACACACCCAAAAATACCGCAAGTAGTGGTATGAGCAGCGCAGTAATGCTGACGTGAATCGCTTCGGTTAGCCACAAAATAGCAACAAAAACTAAGATGCTCAGGCCGGTTACTACTTGTGGTTCAAAGGGTAAGGTATTAAACAAGATAATGAACAATAGGATATTCGCGTTCAAAATCATGCTGTTGCGAGTGAAGAACCAATTCTTCAATGTCACAGCGAGTGCGGTCATGGGTAGTGCTCCTTTTGCATTGCCTTTTGTCGGTTTTTTTATAGCAAAGTAACTGACTTGTAGTTATTTATTGATGAAATGTTACTTTGAATGCGAAAAAGAGTTTTGCCTGAATCGTAGAGCAAATTAGAAAGTGTGATGTTGAGAATTGGAAATGGGTAGAAAACTACCCATTTGTTTTATAGAAATGTTACTAGGCTTGTGAGCCACGTTATTCCTCTATTCGACGGGGACTTGAAGAGGCTCGTTAGCTGCTTTATTTGGCTCTTTTACTGCGACGATAGGTTCTTGAGGGCCAAGAAACTTAGGCTGCGTATTGATAATGTACAGGTCTAAAAACGCTTTCACACGGGCTAGCAGTTCTCGAACACGCATCGATGTTTTTTGCTTGTTGGCCGTCGGCCCTGCTACCGCGAGACACTGCGCATCAATGCTGTAAGCATCAGCGATGAACAGTGCGCGTTCGCAGTGAAAGCGTTGAGTCACAATCAGAAATCGCTCCGAAGCAAAAATTTTTTTCGCTCGTACAATCGAATCTAAGGTACGAAAGCCAGCATAATCAAGGTGAATCACTTCTTCAGGCACGCCTGCTTTAAGTAAATCGCGTTTCATTGTCCACGGTTCGTTGTATGAACGGTGGGCGTTATCGCCACTCAATAAAAACTGTTTTACTTTGCCTTGGTTGTAAAGCTCAATCGCCGCATTAATGCGATGAGTGTAGTAAGTGTTGAGGATCTTTCCGATGTACTTACTGGTACCAAGAACTACGGCAACCTCATGTTGAGGGATTTGCTCGTATTCAGTGAAAATGCTCTCTTTGGCTTGTAAAACTACCCATCGGTCGATGGCAACAACAGAAACAAGCAGACTAAGTGCAGAGATCGACAAAATCAAAGCAAATCGCTTCCAGGAAAATTTCAGCTTCCACTTTGATCTTATGCGAGAAAACAACAAAACGTTTTATATCCTTAACTAAAAATGTAGTTCTCATCATATCTGATAGAAACAAAAAGAGAGAAGCCCATTTATGCCAAAATCTGGTTAGGATGATAAAAAAATAAAAGCCCCTACATGGTAGGGGCTAATTATTAAACGAATTGTCTCAAGCTTAGAACGCAGTGCGTTTGTAGCGGCGGTAAACAGGTTGCCAGAACGACTGTTCAATCGCCACGTTCAATGCTTCATCAGTAATTTCTAATGCGACACCTTGTTCAATTGCCTTTTTACCAACGGCAAATGCGATTTTTTTCGATACTAAGTGGATCTCTTCTAGTGGTGGAAGTAGTGCCCCACGACCGTTGATTGCTAGAGGAGAACATGTTGCTAGCGCGCGACTTGATTCCATTAGCATCTCGTCAGTGACACGTTTTGCATTGACAGCAAGTACACCAAGGCCAATGCCTGGGAAGATGTAGCTGTTGTTACATTGTGCAATAGGGTAAGTGCGACCTTCATGAACCACTGGCTCAAATGGGCTACCTGTTGCAACCAGTGCTTCACCATTTGTCCAACGAATGATGTCGTTCGGTGTCGCTTCCACGCGGCTTGTTGGGTTCGACAGAGGGAAGACAATCGGACGCTTACAGTGTTTATGCATTTCTTCGATGACTTCTTGGCTAAATAGGCCAGGCGCACCAGAAACACCAATTAGTACCGTTGGCTTGGCGTTACGCATAACATCGAGTAGTGAGAAGCCATTTCCTTCATTTTCCCACTCTTTCGTATTGGTATGCTTTTGCACCAAGCGTTGTTGGAAATCAAGAAGGTTAGGCATGCCTTCTTGTAACAGACCCCAACGGTCAACCATGTAAACTTGTGAGCGAGCTTGCTCGTCAGAAATTCCTTCCGATACCATTTGTGCGATGATCGCTTCTGCGATACCACAACCAGCAGACCCTGCGCCTAGGAAGGTAATACGTTGTTTAGAAAGCTGAGTTCCTGCTGCTTTACAGGCGGCAAGTAGAGAGCCAACAGTAACAGCTGCAGTACCCTGAATATCATCATTGAAGCAACACACGCGGTCTTTGTAACGCTCTAGAAGAGGCATCGCATTTTTCTGAGCAAAGTCTTCGAACTGGATCAAAGCATCAGGCCAACGGCGCTGTACCGCTTGGATAAACTCTTCTACAAATGCATCGTATTCTGCACCCGTAATACGAGGATGACGCCAACCCATGTACATCGGATCAGCTAAGCGTTGCGGGTTATTGGTACCCACATCAAGCACGATTGGTAGCGTGTAAGCAGGGCTGATACCACCACACGCGGTATATAGTGACAGTTTACCGATAGGAATACCCATGCCGCCGATACCTTGGTCACCCAAGCCAAGGATACGTTCGCCATCTGTCACAACAATCACTTTAACGTTGTGGTTTGCTGCGTTGTTCAGCAAGTCGTCAATACGATCACGGTTCGGGTATGAAATGAACAGACCGCGACCACGACGGTAAATGTTAGAGAAGTTTTCACATGCTGCGCCAACAGTCGGCGTGTAGATGATAGGCATCATCTCAGAAATGTGATTTTGCACTAGGCGGTAATACAATGTTTCGTTGGTGTCTTGGATGTTACGCAGATAAATGTGCTTATCCATATCGCTTTCGAAACTTTTGTATTGCTGGTAGGCACGTTCCACCTGCTCTTGGATAGTTTCGGTCGACTCTGGAAGCAGACCTTCTAAGTTGAATGAACTACGTTCTTCAGCAGAGAATGCACTGCCTTTGTTCAAAAGAGGGGTTGCTAAAAGAGCCGGACCCGCATATGGAATATATAGTGGGCGTTTATCGTTGTTCATTGGGTGCCTTATGTAGGGTTGAAGGATGCGCACCAAATTTTAACGGGTTCACTATTTAGTTGTAAACATGCGTTGATGCACATCAATGTAATGTCGCAAAAAAATTCAGATACCGACGAAAATATCGGCAATATTGGTTGTTTAGAGATACCTAAAGCAGGATTTTTTTACTTGGGTATAATGTTTTGCATCATCAAATCAAATCCAATTTCTATGTTTCAACTACCTATCGACAGCCTGCAAGCCGAGTTTGACCATCATGTAAGCCTTAACCATCTTGTGGTGGAAGCCGAAACCGGGTCGGGTAAATCTACCCGCTTGCCCATGTGGGCGGCAAAACACGGACGCGTTCTGGTTATTGAACCACGTCGAATTGCTTGTACCTCGCTGGCTGAATTTCTTGCGGAGCAATCTGGAGAGCCAATAGGTCGCAAAGTCGGTTACGCGGTCAAGCTTCATGCCTACTTTGATGAAAAAACCGAAGTTGTATTTGTGACTCCGGGGGTTGCACTGCGTTGGTTTTCGGAAAACAAGCTAGCAGACTTTGATGTCGTGATAGTGGACGAATTTCACGAGCGACGCTGGGATATTGATCTATTAACCGCCATTTTGAAGCAAGAAAATCAACATCGATTGATCGTCACTTCCGCTACCTTAGAAGGCGAAAAGCTTGCTCGTTACCTGAATGCTAAGCGCCTGAGTTCGGAGGGACGTTGCTTTCCAGTCACGGTGACACATCGTTCTACAGACAGCCGCTATTTACCGAACAAAAAGGGATGTGAACAGGAGGTTGTCGGAGCGGTAAAAGAAGCACTGGAAGATGAAGATGGCGATATTCTTGTTTTTCTCCCAGGACGTAAAGAGATCGCCCAATGCGCGCAGATGCTACAAAGCAGCAGTGATGTCATGGTGGTTAAACTTCATGCCTCGGTCAGTGATGAAGAACGACATCGTGCGCTGACGGTACCAAAGCAACGGAAAGTCGTATTGGCAACCAACGTCGCGGAAACCTCTCTGACCATTCCTAATATCCGTGTGGTAATCGATAGTGGTTTAGAGCGCAGAACTGTACAACGAAATGGACGTACAGCACTGACATTAACCAACATTTCTAAGGCCAGTGCCGCGCAGCGAATGGGGCGAGCAGGTCGCGTTACCGAAGGGGCTTGTATTCGTCTATATGGTGAGCACGCGCCTTTAGAGTTGGTGACACCTCCAGAATTAGACAGAGAAGAGCTCGTCGAACCCATGCTGGCAGCGGCTTGTTGTGGATACCGTCTTTCAACACTCGATTTTCTCGACTCAATTCCCCCAAAGTCGCTAGAGGCATCTCATTCGACATTGTTATCTATGGAAGCGATTGATGAGGATGGCAATGTCACGCAGCACGGTAGAAAAGTATACCCACTACCTATTGATGCACAGTTTGCTGATCTCGTTACCAGAATTCAAGCGAAGCCAGAGAAGGAAGCAATGATTGACTTGGCAGCAGCATTATCTGTGCCTGCTCAACTCTATCAGCGACAAAGTGGAGAAGTCGCTGAGCTTCTATCTCAAGAGGAACCATACGGGTGTGATGCCTCTTTGCTTATCCGTTTGGTTCGGGGGGAGCGACTTCCGGGCATTGTCATTGATGCCAGCGCACTCGAAGAGGCACAAGGTTTAGCGAAACAAATGCGAGAAGTATTTGAATTACCGGAACTTGACGTTGCCTCTCGATATAAACGTGAAGCGCTCTTTTTCTCCATCGCCTCATTGCACCCTGAGCTTGTGTTTGTCCGACGAGCTCGTCGAAGGGATGCTCTAGGAAATGGCGTAGTCGAGATGCTGGTTGGGCGTAACAGCCGCTTTCCTGATAAAGAAGAAGCGGCCATCGTGCTAGATAGCCATAGCGTGCCAGGACGAGGCGTTAAGCAAACACTGAACCTCGCATCGGTTATGATGCCTATCCCGCTGACATTATTACGCGAACTTGAGCTAGGGGAGTGGCAACAAGGTGAGACGAATTATGAAGAGGAGACCCCAAGAGCAACGATGCATTTGGTCTACGCCGGACGAACAATCTGTACTGAACATCAAGCGTTAAAAGGTGATGTTGCTGTTCAGTCTATTGTCGAAATGATAGAAGACGAGACACTGTTACCAGGATTTGCTTCTCAAAGAAAACAACAAATCCAACACTGGAAACTCTACAACGCATTGGGCCTTAATGTCGAAGGAGAAGAGGTTAACGACTTGGCCTCCTTGACATTTTCTAGCTGGTTAAAGGATCAGTTGGAAACATTAGGCGTTGAAAATGTCGATGATATGGCGTTGTTTGAACCGGAAGACTTAACATTTAACGGTGTTCCAGAATGGGAATACGACGATTTCACGGAGCAGTACCCTTTAGAACTTTCGCTGCCAGAACTCCAACTGGATGTTGAGTATTACGCGTCTCGCAAGCTGGTACAGGTCGTTTATCGAGAGGGAAACCGTAAGGGGGACCCGAAGCGTTGGGAGCTGCCACGTTGGGCTGGTTGGAAGATACAGTATAAAAAGGCCAGTCGAGTGATTGATGTAAAGTAGGTCGGCGGATGACGTTGTGACAAGAATTGATATTTTCTTGGTGAATCTATAATGATTTCATATTGATAGCGTTACTTGCGTGTTGTTTTTAGTTTCTTAATTGAAATATTAATCAATTGAATGCTTATATATGGCGAAGCTGTACATCAGTTGTTACAAAGCTGGTTTTAATATTTCCTTTTGTATGTAAATTAGGGCATAAAAGACGAATGTTTTATATCCCATTGCTATATCAAAACAGTTGAACGATATTTGGTATATCTCATTTTCGAGTGTCGGGGGCATAGAATGGATCAACAAGGAAAGACGTGCATTGAATTCGACTACACTAGCTTTTTAGGAGCGACAGGTAGTAAAAAATGGACCTTTTTAGAGGCATTTGCCACCATCGCGCCTATTTTCGGTTTGATGTGGAAACAGAACATTGCGGAATTGAGCAAGCCTGAAGATCGGTTGTGGGATGCCGCATTAAAATCGATGTCTTCTCGTAAAAGTGATGAATCCAATTTGGTCCGCTTAACCCAGCTAGCTAAACATGAAGGGATCAATGAATTGCGAGTCGTTATGCCATATTCGCTCGATGTTCAGCAAATCGAGTACATAGAATCTCGCAGTCAGTTGAAGGTGGACACGTCAGAACAAGATGTTCTTAACATCAAGTTTTAGGCTGAGTATTTCCACTTCATCGATGTACTACTTAACAATAGTGCAATGAAAAGCGACCTCAAAGTAGGTCGCTTTTTTATTTTGAGGTTTTTGTCACAGGTCTTAGGAAGTGTGATGAATATAGAGTATTTGCACTTAAGTTAACAAAAATGTAACGTTTGGAAATGCAATTGTCATAACTAGCTTCTAACTTTGTGTTTTTAGGACAAATTACCGACTAAGTGGTTGGTACTGTAAGTTCGAATTAACGTCCCTTATTGGCATACAAGGATGATTGAGTCACCACGTCATTTGGGCATAAAAACAAACACAATAAGAAAGGAAGTCAATATGTCTTTGTCTCGTCGAGACTTTATGAAAGCTGCCTCTTCAACGGCGATTGTTACCGGACTGGTGGGCTGTGGTAGCGATGCTAGTGAATCTGTTGCGGTTACCTTTGAGCACGGAGTGGCGAGTGGAGATCCTACTCAAACACAAGTAATCATTTGGACTCGTGTTACGACCTCAGCAAGCTACGCAGATGTAAGCTGGCAAGTTTCATCTAACGAAAATTTTACTGATATCGTGCAAAGTGGCACTTTTGCCACAGACACGAGCCGAGATTTCACGGTAAAAGTCGATGTTCAAAATCTCAACGCAAATTCTCGCTACTACTATCGATTCATGGTTGGAGATGTCACTAGCGAAGTCGGGCAAACTCAAACATTACCAGAGGATGGTGTAGAAAAGGCATCCATGGCGGTTGTTTCTTGTGCAAACTATCCTGCTGGCTATTTCCATGTGTATCGAGAGATTTTAAATCAACATGAGCAAGACCCGTTTGATGTGGTGCTTCATCTCGGTGATTACATTTATGAGTATGGTGCTGGTGGCTACGCTAGTGAAGATGCTGAGGCACTAGGGCGAGAGCCAAGCAAAGGCACTGAATGTATTACCTTAGATGATTACCGAAAACGGTATGCGCAATATCGCCAAGATGCTGATCTGCAAGCGTTACATGCGAGCCTACCAATGATTGCTGTCTGGGATGACCATGAGCTTGCAAATGATACTTGGAAAAATGGTGCGGAAAACCATCAAGAAGAGGAAGGCAGTTTTAATGATCGTCGTGCATCTGCGGCTGCCGCGTGGACAGAATGGTTGCCCGTTCGTGAAAACACTTTCTCAAACATGCTGATTTACCGTCAGTTTTCGTTTGGAAGTTTAGTCAATTTGATGATGCTCGACACGCGACTTGTGGGGCGTGATAAACCGTTGGATTATTTCTCGCTCAGCTCACCAACGATGGAAGCTATTGGCGGTTTAGTTGCCCAGTCGCGCAGTCAAGACCGAGAGCTGTTAGGCGCTGACCAACTCGCTTGGCTGATGGATGCGTTCAGTACGCACGACGCAACTTGGAATGTGCTAGGGCAACAAGTGTTAATGTCTCGTATGGAGTTGCCAAGTTCGGTTATGACCGCGATGTTTCAATTGTTTACTGCCACTGAAGAACAAAAAACAGAGGCGTTATTAGCGGTAAACTCTGCGATTACGGGTTATCTCTCTGACCCAAGTTTAGATACCATTGCTTTGCCATATAACCTAGATGCATGGGATGGTTACTACGTTGAGCGAGAGAACGTTTATCAACTGGCCAAAGCCAGCAGTGGTAACTTTGTCTGTTTGGCAGGAGATACGCACAACGCATGGGCAAGTGAGCTTAAAGACGTATCTAAGCATCCTATCGGGGTAGAGTTTGCGACTAGCTCTGTGAGTTCCCCTGGGTTAGAGGCCTACCTCGCGTTAGACCCTGTTGCGATCGCTCAAATGGAATACACGCTGCCGCACTTAGTGTCAGAATTACAGTGGGCAGACATCAAACAGCGTGGCTTTATGCGCGTTACTTTTACGCCCGACAAGGCAGAGTCGACCTGGTATTTCGTATCAACGATTAAAGACAAAACATATCAGGTGACGACCAAGTCAGCCTCTACAACAGATGGCACTACGTTAAATATCGGCTAAACTGAGCCTAATACGAAAAAAGTCCGCAAGCTAGTGCGGACTTTTTATTGGAAAGCATTTAGCAATCTAGCGACAGTGCTAGTCAATCAATCCGTATTCTTTGCTCAGAACTTCGATGATTTCCGCTTTCGGATTCTCACTCAAATGAATCGGCTTGCCTGTAATCTTCTCGGCAATACCAATGTAGGTGCTCGAAATCGCCATCAAAGATTCGACGGGTAAAGCATTATCACGAGCGAGTGCTTCACGCTCTGGCATACGTTCTTTATTTAGCAAGATATCTGGGTCAGGGAAGTGGTTAAGTAGGAACTGGCGGAAACCTTCTTTTGAGTTCTCTACGATGTGACCTGCTTGGTACTCTTTAGCATCCCATATACGAGACGAGTCTGGTGTACCCACTTCATCCATGTAAATCAGCTTTTCATTGCCAGCAGCATCATGAACATAACCAAATTCGAATTTGGTATCGACAAAGATTTGGTCGATTTCTTCTAACGCTTGGCTGATAACGTTAAAGCCTTCTTTCAGCAATTTTTCGTAGAGTGCGATATCGTCAGCGCTTGAGAAGTTAAATGCTTCGTAGTTGTCTACGATGTTTTGACGAGTAATATTCACGTCATCCGCTTCTGGCACACCGGGAATGCCTTTTAGAATGCCTTTTGTGGATGGGGTCATTAGCAACTCTGGCAGTGCTTTGTCTTTTTCTAACCCTTCAGGAAGTTGGATTCCACAAAACTCGCGCTCGCCATTTGCGTAAGCGCGCCACATCGAACCCGTGATGTATTTGCGGCAGATGGCTTCGATTTTTGCCGGTTTGGCTTTTTGTACAATCCAAACAAATGGGTGAGGAATGTCTAGAATATGGCTATCTGCTAAGCCATTTTCTTTGAACAGTTTGAACCAGTGATTAGAAATCGCATTAAGCGCAGCCCCTTTACCCGGGACACCATTAAGACCACCTTCAGCATGCCAAATACAATCGAACGCAGAGATTCGGTCGCTAATCACCATGATAGCCAAAGGCGCATCTGGCGCGACATTGTATCCTTTTTCTTTGATCAGTCGGGCGCTGTCTTCATCAGTTAACCAGTAAACTGAACGAACTTTTCCACTATGAACGGGTTTATGGGTGCGAATTGGCAGGTCGTCATTGACGGCAAGTACTTGATTAGCAAGGCTCATTGCGACATTCCTATCATCTTAATCAAACGTCAGAAAGAGAAGATATTCAGCAAAATGTGGGCGCTGAATAAATCGAATGTGGGCATCATACCAGAACTATTTTAACTCGCCAGAGAAAAAGCAAACGTTTGCCTATTTTCTTTAATACAAAAAAAGCCCCCTTAAAAAGGAGGCGAGATGCAGGATGGATAACGTCGAACTTATTAGTGGTACTTATTAACTCTGCCTTCGACGAAAAAGACTTCACACTGATAGCGCTGCGCCATGTCGCGCAACATCGATTGATTCATAAGTGCAATTTTATTGGATGCGACAACAGCACTGGCATTGCCTGAGCGGATGGCTTTTATCACGATCTCGACTTCTGAAAGCTGTTGAGAGGGCTTCATTTGAATAACGTTTTTACAGCAAATATTAGAAGCAGTGAGTTGTTCAAAGTCTGGACGAGGGCAGTCTGCTGTAAACAAAATCCATTGTTTCTGCTGCGATAAAACAGCCAGCTTAGATAGAAGCTGATCCGAAACGGCCATGGGCTTAGTTGCTTGTGCCAATACGTTGTAACGAGAGTATGTATGAGATTGACTTTGTAACTGCATCTTACTGTTCCTTTATACATGCTGTATGTGTATACAGTAGTTTGTTTTGGTGACCTGATCAACCAGTTTCTCAAAAGTTATTTGCGGTTTTTTGAGAAGGAAATAAAAGGATTTGATTCTAAGTAATTGAATTTATGTGGTTGTTTTTCATTTTTGATATGTCTAACATCAATTTAAAAATGTGAGGTGAGTAGAAAACTGGACGAGAGACATACAGGGGTTTACTACTGTATATACAGGTGTTTTTCACGGACAATGGTTTGTATACAGTGGGAGAGGGCTGATAACCGATGCGACGTGCTATGTAAGATAGGAGGGAATACGAGATAGAGATTGGAAATAGGGCTTGGCCGATCAAAAAAGCGCCTTAAGAGGCGCCTTTGAAAATCAGTTCCGTTGATTCCGTCTTGCTTAGCTCGCTCGTTGCAAGCGTTCGCGCATTTGTAATTCGCCTTGGTTAAATAGGCGCACGTCGATTTTCGCCATGTCGTAACAAGCTTTACATGAGTAGTGGTGCTTGCCATCTAAATAATCGTGACGAGTTACAAGGCTAGGTTTTTTACACCAATCACAGGTGCCTTCTTCAGTGAACATTGATTTTCTCCCCACCTAGATTAATTTGAGTCGTTAGGTGTTATTTTGCGCCGGGCATTATGGCATAAAAGCGCGACTTAAGTTAAATGTCTGTTAATTTGTTTGAGAGGGAGATCGATTGCGGCGCTTGATTATATAGGTCTAAAAGCATGCTAGCCAAAGTATCCTGACCTATTTTTACTGTTTTGTAACATTTTGTGAGACGAGCTTAAAGGCATGATTGAGTCGCTTCATTTCTTCTTCACTGCCTCTTGTGTCAGGATGATAAAGCTTTGATAGCTGTCTATAGCGTAGCTTGATTGCTTGTAAATCAGGGATGTGTTGTGGTGTGTAGCCAAACATAGCACACGCGACGCTTAGCTTATGGTTCTCTGCCTGGGTTTTGGATTTCTTAAATTCTTTGAATACTTTCTCTAGCTGGCGTTTCAGTTGCTTGTTCGTAAACTCTAGCTCTTTTATTTTTTTCGACATTCGTTGATTTTGGCTTTCCTCTTTGGCTTCAAGCGCTTTTCTATTCTGCTTAAGTTTCTTGATTACGAGAAAACTTAAGCCGCTGATGATGAGTATCGCCGCTAGCCAGATCAGCCATAAAAACTGCGAGTGTTCTACTTTGGGGTTTGCAACTGTGCTTTTCTCTTCCTGTGCTTGCTCAGCCTTTTTATCGAGCGACTTTATTTGCGAGACTTGTTTAGCTCGCAGTTGGTTGAAGCGCTGCTCTAACAGTTGATTATAAGCTTGTTCTGCTGCTGGATTATGCTGAGAAGCCATTTGATACAAGGCTTCAGTCAATTGAGAAGTTGTGACCTTATCTGGATTGCGCTGAATAAAATCGGCGAGAAGAAAGCCACGATCGGTTGGGTCATTGAGTGCGATAGAGGTTAGCCAATATAACGCTTGTGTTTCATTTTTTTCGCCATTTATCCCTTTAGCAAAGTCGTTCGCGAGCTGTTTTTGCGCAGGGAGGTAACCTTGGTTGGCGGATTGCTCTAGCCAGTAGCGCGTTTCTGGTGAGGCTTCAGCTTCGTTTGATGCCAATAATTGTTGTGCGTACTCGTATTGTTCGATGGGGTCATTTGGAGCTTGAGAGGCAAGTGAGTAGCCAGAAAAGCTGAGGCTAAATAAGCAGAGTAGGGCAGACGTTTTGACAGACATTAATATGTCAGGCCTAACGATAATGGTTAGGCCTGCTCCGGTAATTTTTTATTATTACCGTTATGGTGCAACCAAATTACTTCAGTGGCAAGATCTGGATTTCAACACGACGGTTGCACGCACGACCTTCAGAAGTTTGGTTTGAGCAAATTGGGTTACGTTCGCCGTAGCCGCGTGCAATTGCACGACCAGGTGCAACGTTTTGAGATACTAGGAATTGACGTACGGACTCTGCACGGCGCTCTGACAACGTTTGGTTGTATGACTCACTGCCTGTGCTATCCGTGTAACCATCAATAACGAGACTGGTATCTGGGTACTCAACTAGGATGCGAGCAACACCGCGTAGAGTGTTATGGATACTAGCATCAAGTTGGTAAGAGCTTGAAGAGAAGCCGATACCGTTTTCCATACGCAGTAAAAGCTGATTTTCACCAACACGCTGAACTTGTACGCCAGAGTTTAGCAAAGCGCGACGTAATTCCGCTTCTTGTTGGTCAAAGTAGTAACCAACGCCAGCGCCAGTCGCTCCGCCTGCGGCTGCACCAATGAGTGCATGCTGACGACGTTCTTTAGCATCATCACCCGTTGCTAGGCCGATTGCTGCGCCAGCGATCGCACCAATAAGCGCGCCTTGCGTGGTTGAGTTAGTTTCGTATTCACCCGTTGTTGCATTTTGGCGTTGAGTGGCTTGACAGCCAGTAAGAGCTAGCACTAAAGCTAGTGCAATAGGCATCTTTTTCAAGGGAAAATCTCCGTATAAAACTGAGGCGAAACCATGCCTCATAATGGGATGCGAATTATGAATAAACAAGCATTAATATTTGTTATGAGAAAGTAAGATTGATAAGAGTTTCTGTAAGAAAATTCCTATCAATACTGCCAAAGCTCTCAAAGTAAGTCCCATCGACATCGAAGTCATTGCTGCTTATGTGAATCCTTTACTATCCTGGCTATTTCGATGAATCGCCCAACATTTTGCGTGCTTGTTCGCCGCCCACTCCACGATTAACTGAAACCTTTCTACCTTTCTTTAAGCCCACTTCGTAGTCTTCAGTTAGGTTTTTCATCGCTTCTTTCAATTGCTTCTTGAACGTTTCGCGGTCAATGTTTTGGAATTCTTTATCAATATAGTCATTAATTTTATTGGCCGACTCTTCATCTGGAGAAATAATTGGCAATTTTTCAATCGCGCCTTCCACCCAGCCAGATACAAATGAGTTCACACGGCGAGTCACTTCCTGAGAAGAGGTGCCGGTGCCAGCAAAGCTGTTTCGGAATTGTCCGGTACTTTCGTTCATCTCGCGATAAACAATATCGAAAGCAAATGCAGCAAAAATAGCGCGATCTGCTTCACCGATAAATTCGACACGTTTGAGCCCTTTGTGATTCAACAATACTGCTTCGACACCGAATTTTGTGTTAATGCCGCGAATCACTCGCAATATGGTAGAACTGATGTTCGCTGGTAGCAGATGAGAAGATTGTGTTTTTCCCATTCTGATGAACTCAATATCGTCTTTATCGAGACCATATTTAAGCATGAGGCGATGTGCCATTTTGATAGCATTGGCAGCCTCATTAACATTAGCGGAATTGCCCAGTTCTAAGCACTTGGCGATTTTTTTCAGAGCTTTTTGTTTATCCATCGACAACCAGTAACGAAAGCAGAAAATTTATGAAGTCAGACATATTACCTTTTTTGACATAAAAACGAAATACAAGGTGGGACTGAAGATAATTTCTGCACATAAAAAGAAGCCTCGCATTAAGCGAGGCTGGCGTTTTAGTTCGTCGTAATCAGTATGAAGTCGTACTTGTGTCTAAGAAGCCATTCTTCATTAAGATTCGTTAGAATTACAACCCGAGCTGGTTGAGCAAGTCATCGGCATCATCGTTTGATCCCGACGATTTAGATTCTTTCTCAGCCAACTGTTTACGTGTTGCCTCTAAAATGTCGTCTGGGTTTTCGTCTTCAGCAACTTCAAACTCTTCCAGTTGGATGAACTCAGTTTTATCCATTGCTAGCTCGAGATAGAAAATATTGTTGTTTTCGGTGGAGAACGTCACTCTGCGCGCTTGAGGGCGGTCAAGGTTGGTATCAACTTGTAAGATAACTTGCTTATTCAGCGCCAGCATTTTTGGTTGGTTTTGTGTGATGTTCGTTTGCAGGTCTTTACGAATTTTATTAGTGAAGTCTCCGACCAGTTGATTCATGAGTTCACCCAGAACATCGCCTACCTCGTCAGAAGTATGAGATATTGCCAGTTCTTCTTCTGGCATGCCCATATTACGCATGTAGTTGGTGTAGATCTCCAGTGCGGCTTTTGCCGTAAAATTAATCACAACTAGCCCGGTAAATCCGCCATCAAACAGAACAAAACAGCCAAAATCTGGTTTGAGGCTAGTCTTGTGGATTTTTTGCACCATTGCTGAATAATTTACTTGAGAAGATGTCGCCGAAGTAAGTACGCCAGAAACAGACTGGCAAAGTTTGAGAAGGATATCTTCAGTGGTCACAATTTTATTTTTTTTCATTCTGAAAACTCATCTAGAAACGCGATTCGTTCCCCAATGTAAGGCATCAAGCGTGAAAAAATAAAGCATAAGTTTAATTATTGTATCGAGATTCTGATTTGCTCGTCTTTTTAAATGTTGTAAAGTGACGAAATTCAAAGAATATTACTTCACTAACTCTTTTGTGGTGTTTTTTTCGCTTAGCGCCAATTTGTATGAGAAGTGAGCAAATAATTACACAACCCGCAGCTGATCGGATCAGCGTCGTAGGGGCAGGAAGCAAATGTTACCAAGATTACACTCGCAAACTGATGTCGATCCTCTTGTTCTTAGTTTTCTGAAAGAGCTTGAGCACGCCGGATTCACTGGTGATATCGAAAGCCAATATTCAAGTCGACTAGCGGTTGCCACTGACAACAGTGTTTACCAGCAACTTCCTCAGTCTGTCGTTCATCCCAAAACGACAGAAGATGTTTCTCTCCTCGGGAAACTGAGCAATAAAGAAAAGTACGAACGAATTACCTTTTCACCTCGTGGTGGCGGCACGGGGACCAATGGTCAGTCGCTAACCAAAGGTATTGTGGTGGATATGTCTCGCCACATGAACAAAGTGCTTGAGATTAATGAGAAAGAAGGCTGGGTTCGTGTACAAACTGGTGTAGTGAAAGACCAGTTAAATGACGCAGTTCGCCCTTATGGCTACTTCTTCTCTCCAGACTTATCTACCAGTAACCGTGCAACGATTGGCGGCATGGTCAACACCGATGCTTCTGGTCAAGGTTCTCTGAAATACGGAAAAACATCCGATCATGTTTTGTCGCTACAAGCGGTGTTTGCTGATGGCTCAGTTTTAGAATCAGACCTGTCCAACGGCTACCCAAAAGAAGACGAGTTTGCTGCCAAGGCGCTACGTGTAACGGAATCCGTATGTCGTGAAAAACGCCAGCAGATCGTAGATAAGTTTCCTCCTCTTAACCGCTTTTTAACGGGCTACGATTTAAAAAATGCCTTGAATGAAGAAGGTGACCGTTTCGATATCACACGAGTACTGTGCGGCGCTGAAGGTTCATTGGCATTCATTACCGAAGCGAAGCTTAACCTGACGCCAATTCCGAAAGCGCGTACTTTGGTTAACGTTAAATACAACAGCTTTGATTCTGCACTGCGTAATGCACCGTTGATGGTCGAAGCGAAAGCGCTGTCTGTAGAAACCGTTGACTCGAAAGTGCTTAATCTCGCGAAGCAAGATATCGTCTGGCACACCGTGAGTGATTTGCTTACCGATGTTCCAAATAAAGAGATGCTTGGCATCAATATGGTGGAATATGCAGGTCAGGACGAAGAAGAAGTTGCAGCGCAGGTTGCATCGCTGACCGCCAAGCTCGATACCATGCTGGAAACAGAAGAAGCGGGCATCATCGGTTACCAAGTCTGTAACGATGTAGCGAGTATCGGGCGTATTTACAACATGCGTAAAAAAGCGGTGGGTTTGTTAGGCGCAGCAAAAGGCCGCGCTAAACCGGTCGCATTTGCTGAAGATACCTGTGTGCCACCAGAAAATCTGGCGGACTTCATTGTAGAGTTTCGAGAGCTGTTAGACAGCAAATCTCTGAATTACGGCATGTTTGGTCACGTCGATGCCGGGGTGCTTCACGTACGTCCTGCGTTGGATTTGTGTGACCCGCACCAAGAAGCATTGATGCACGAAGTTTCTGATGAAGTGGTCAAGCTGGTGGCGAAATACGGCGGTTTGATGTGGGGTGAACACGGCAAAGGTTTCCGTTCAGAATATGGCCCTGAGTTTTTCGGCGACGAGTTGTTTACTGAACTGAGACGTGTGAAAGCGGCATTCGATCCACACAACAAAATGAACCCGGGCAAAATCTGTACACCGCTGGATAGTGATGCAGAGCTTGTCAAAGTTACCGATACCAAACGTGGTTACTATGACCGTCAGATTGACGTTCAAGTACGTGACAGCTTTAAACAAGCGATGGAATGTAACGGTAACGGTTTGTGTTTTAACTATGATACCAGCTCGCCAATGTGTCCATCGATGAAAGTAACAGCCGATCGTCGTCATTCACCGAAAGGTCGTGCGGGTTTGGTTCGCGAGTGGTTGCGTCAGCTTACTGAGCAAGGCATTGATATTCTTGACTTAGAAAAGCAAACACTAGAAAACAGAACATCAATCAAAACCATGATTGACCGCGTACGTCATTCTATCAATCGTCGTCACGAGTATGACTTCTCTCACGAAGTGTATGAAGCGATGAATGGTTGTTTGGCGTGTAAAGCGTGTGCGAGTCAGTGTCCGATTAAAGTCGATGTTCCGAGCTTTCGCTCACGTTTTTTAAACATCTATCACTCTCGTTATCAACGTCCTGCAAAAGACTATCTGGTTGCGAACATTGAGACTATGCTGCCGATGATGGCAAAAGCGCCAGGTGTCGTAAATGGTGTTTTGAAGCAGTCGTGGGTGAAAAGTTTAACGGCATCTACGGTCGGGTATGTCGATGCGCCGTTGTTATCAGTACCCACCTTGAAACAACGAGTAGAGTCGCTGACAACGCCTTATGATCTGCAAGCGCTCAGTGGTTTGTCTTCGTCTGAAAAGAGCAAGCATGTTTTAATTGTTCAAGACCCATTCACTAGCTACTACGACGCTGATGTCGTTGAAGACTTCGTTAAGTTATTGAAAAAGCTGGGCATGAATCCGGTGCTTCTGCCGTTTAAGCCGAATGGTAAAGCACAACACATTAAAGGGTTTTTACGTCAGTTTAAGGACACAGCAGCCGACACAGCGAAGTTCTTGGCGATGGTAGCGGATTTGGATATCCCATTAGTTGGCGTCGATCCTGCTTTGGTGCTGTGTTATCGAGATGAATACGCTGAAGTGCTTGGCAGTAAGCGAGGTAATTTCGATGTACTAACAGCCCACGAATGGCTTTACCCAAGACTAGAAGCGTTTGAAAGCGGAGAGCATAAGGCGCAGGAACCTTGGTATCTGTTTGCGCACTGTACTGAGAAAACCAAAATGCCAAATGCGGAAAAAGAGTGGGGCGCTATTTTTGCTCACTTTGGTGCAGTTTTGAATACGGTACCTGTTGGTTGTTGTGGTATGGCGGGTACGTTTGGTCATGAGGTTGATAAGTTGTCGATGTCGAAAGACATTTACAATTTAAGCTGGAAGCCAAGCTTAGATAAGTTGGATAACGAGAGATGTTTGATTACAGGCTATTCTTGCCGCAGCCAAGTTAAACGCTTTGAAGGAACGAAGCCCAAGCATCCCGTTCAGGCATTGTTAACTTTGTTGTAATCGGACTAAATCAAGCCCAGTTTTACTGGGCTTTTTAGAAACCGTATTTAGACCCTTTCAAAGGATATGAATCTTGAAAAAACTTGAACTCAAAGTCCCACCTGTTGTGGTGTTTTTGTTGGTCATACTTTTGATGTACGGACTTAAAGTTTTGACGCCGAGCATGAACATTCGAGTACCCTTTGTTGAATTTGTAGTAGGTGTATTAACTTTGTTGTCTGGCTACATGGGCATTGCTGGCGTGTATGAATTTTGCAAAGTAAAAACCACAGTAAACCCAGTAAAACCTGAAGCGGCATCTTCTGTTGTAAGAACTGGTGTGTTTGCCTTTTCACGCAACCCTATGTACACGGCATTATTGCTTCTAATCATAGCAACTGGTTTGTGGTGGCAGCACTTGAGTGTGGTGCTTTGTGGCGTGATATTTGTCAGTTATATGAATCGGTTTCAAATCAAGCCTGAGGAACGCGTTCTAGAGCGATTGTTTGGTGAGGAGTATGTGGATTATAAAAATCATGTTCGTCGTTGGCTCTAAGCATTGCGTTTAGTTTTGTTTGGATGAGACATAAAAAGAAAGCCCAACGATCGACGTTGGGCTTTCTTTTAGTAAACACGTTTTTTGAGCGCTTCTGATAGGGCAGTCGACTAGGCTGCCTTAACGAACTTTGCTAGGAATGCGTCCTTACGTTCATTAAAGCGGCGTACAAGGTCGTCAACCGCTTCTTGGTCATATGGCTTCAAGCCACTTGCAACCATGCGCTTAATACCTTTACCAACGACTTCACCGTCTTCTTTAAACGCAAAGTTTAAGGTGACTACACCTCGTTTTCCTTCTACGTCGAATGTTGCGCCAGTGAAATCCACCTCTGGATGCGTAAGGTCTAAGCGTGAAAATTCGACTTCCATGCTTTCATAAATAACTAATGGACGCTGGCAGTTAATCATCATTTGCTTCTCTTCCATAAGAGGAACCATGATGTGAGGGAAGTTCATACCAGAAAATTGCACGTAATTTGTCACTACATGCTCAATAAATGCCGGATCGTGGTTAGTTTCACCTTCACGGGACATGTGTAAGTATTCTTTACCTGCCTCGTCAACAACAGCGCTTTCTTTGTCACACTTATTTTCAATATGAAGTGCTACACCATCGTTTACCATGCCAGAGAAGTTAAAACGCATCTTTTGGCTAACGCCTTCTTTACTAAGAAGCACAGCGAAAAGTAAATCCCCAGGGACACAAAAGCGTTTGTTGTCTTCATCATGAATTGGGTTGTAGTCACCTGCGACACGTTTTGCAAAGTGGCTTGCTTGTTCGCGAGTGAACTGAAACTGGTGATTAGTGTTTGAAAAATAAGGTGTTAGAAACATAATTTTTACGTAGTAACCAAAACTGTGTGGGATTATATGCGAATATCTGCGTAGCAATGGTCCATCCAGTGAAAACTTCACCGTATCCTAACAATAAGACACTATTTCGGCGGATAAACCGTTAAAAACGCATACTTTAGCAACGCTTTTATTTGTGAAAACAATAAACAACGACCTTTTCGCTCGCCTATCTTTTAAAGTATAGCCATCAAAGTAGACTGGCGTTCATAAATAGTGCCATCAACATGTTTAATCGTATGTAAAAAGGCTCCACGCAGAACGTAGAGCCTTCAAGTCATCATCTGGTTATTCGGTGAAATGCCAGTTATGCTTAATTATCGAACACTTGGTAACAAGCTCTCTGGCATGAGTGTATTGTGGATAGCCAGCTTAAGCAGAGTGTTTGCCTGTTCAATGTCTGGAGCAAAGTAGCGATCTTTATCGTAGAACGATACTCTGTCACGCAGCATTTGTTTGGCAATCTCGATACGCTCAGAAGACTTGTTTGGTGCTCTAAAGTCTAGGCCTTGTGCTGCTGAGAGGTATTCGACCGCCAGAATGCCGCGAGTGTTTTCTCCCATTTCTTTCAATCTGCGAGCCGCGAAGGTTGCCATTGAAACGTGATCTTCTTGGTTTGCTGATGTTGGCAAGCTGTCTACTGACGCTGGGTGAGCGAGCGTTTTGTTTTCACTTGCTAACGCAGCAGAGGTAACCTGAGCAATCATGAAACCAGAGTTCACACCACCATTGTCGACTAAGAACGGTGGCAGTTTTGATAGCGCGCTATCGATAAGTAATGCCATACGACGTTCAGACAAGCTGCCGATCTCGGCAATCGCAAGTGCTAGGTTGTCGGCTGCCATTGCAACAGGCTCCGCGTGGAAGTTACCGCCAGAGATGATGTCACCATCTTCAGCAAACACCAACGGATTATCTGATACGGAGTTCGCTTCTACTTGTAATACTTCCGCCGCATTGCGGATTTGCTGTAAACACGCACCCATCACTTGAGGCTGACAACGCAAAGAATACGGGTCTTGTACTTTTTCACAGTTAGTGTGCGAATCACCTATTTCACTCGATGTGTCTAACAAATGACGGTATGCGAGTGCTGCGTCCATTTGGCTGCGATGACCACGTACACGGTGAATGCGCGGATCGAATGGACGTCGGCTGCCTAGAGCGGCTTCAACAGACATTGCACCACAAACGGTTGCTGACGCGAAAAGGTCTTCCGCGATAAACAGGCCTTCCAATGCGAACGCTGTGGATGCCTGAGTCCCATTTAGTAGCGCTAAGCCTTCTTTTGGCGCCAGAGTGATAGGCTCTAGACCTGCGATTTCTAATGCTTCTTGCCCGGAAATGATATTACCGTTGTGGCGAGCTTGTCCTTCTCCCAGTAATACTGTGCTCATATGGGCTAGAGGAGCTAAGTCACCTGATGCGCCAACAGAGCCCTTTTTAGGTACGCAAGGGTAAACTTGTGCGTTGACTAGGTCGGTCAGCATATTAATGACTTTTAGGCGAATCCCAGAAAAGCCACGAGACAGACTATTGATTTTTAATACCATCATCAGACGAACCGTTTCATCTGACATAAACTCACCGATACCTGCCGCATGAGAAAGAACGATACTGCGTTGCAGTGTTTCTAAATCTTCTGGTGCTATTCGTGTGTTAGCCAATAGCCCAAAACCAGTGTTAATTCCGTAAACCGTTCTATCTTCCGCGATGACTCGGTCTACGACCTGTGTGCTTTCTTCAATGGCCGGAATGGCTTCAGGATCCAAAGTAAGGTTGACTGGTGAACGGCTCACTTGGCGTAGTTCGTTTAAGCTAATATGACCTGGCTTTAGCGTTAAATTTAACATCTCTTTCATCCTTACTTGAGCTTCTTCAGTTCTTCGTTGAGCATTGGCAAATCTAGCCCTTGCTCTGCTGCACATTGTTTAGCGATATCGTATCCCGCATCAGCATGACGCATCACGCCTGTTGCTGGGTCGTTATGCAGCACGCGGGCAATACGTTGTGAGGCATCTTCACTGCCGTCACAGCAGATAACCATACCTGAGTGTTGCGAGAAACCCATACCTACGCCACCACCGTGGTGCAGTGAAACCCAAGTTGCGCCGCCCGCCGTGTTGAGTAGCGCGTTTAATAATGGCCAGTCTGATACGGCGTCAGAACCGTCCATCATACCTTCGGTTTCACGGTTCGGGCTTGCTACAGAGCCAGAGTCTAAGTGGTCTCGACCAATGACAACGGGCGCCTTAAGTTCGCCATTTTTCACCATTTCGTTGAATGCTTGACCAAGACGCTCACGATCTTTAAGACCAACCCAGCAAATACGCGCAGGTAAACCTTGGAACTGGATGCGTTCGCGAGCCATATCTAGCCAGTTATGTAAGTGCGGATTATCTGGAATTAGCTCTTTTACTTTTTGGTCGGTTTTATAAATGTCCTCAGGATCGCCAGAGAGAGCAGCCCAACGGAAAGGACCGATACCTTCACAGAATAGAGGACGAATGTAGGCTGGAACGAAGCCAGGGAAATCGAATGCGTTTTCTACGCCTTCTTCCAAGGCCATCTGGCGGATGTTGTTACCGTAGTCGAGTGTTGCGGCGCCGCGATTTTGCAGCTCTAACATCGCTTGAACTTGCACAGCCATGGATTTTTTCGCTGCTTTTACGACCATTGCTTCATCTTGCAAACGCATTTCTGCTGCGTGAGACATGCTCCAGCCTTGTGGTAAATAGCCATTGAGCGGGTCGTGTGCAGACGTTTGGTCTGTTACGACATCAGGCGTGATATTACGTTCTACCAGCTCAGAGAAAACGTCTGCTGCATTACCTAGTAGACCAACCGATACTGGTGTGTCTGACTCTTTAATGATAGCTAGCGCTTCATCTAAAGAAGTCGCTTTCTTATCGACATAGCCTGTACGCAGGCGGTAATCGATACGTGATTCATCACACTCTACTGCAATCATGGATAAGCCCGCCATTGTACCAGCGAGAGGTTGAGCACCACCCATGCCACCAAGACCACCTGTTAGAATCCAACGGCCCTTTGCTTCACCGTCAAAGTGTTTTTTTGCAACAGATACGAACGTTTCGTATGTGCCTTGTACGATACCTTGCGAGCCAATGTATATCCAGCTGCCAGCGGTCATTTGGCCGTACATCATCAAGCCTTGTTTATCTAGCTCGTTGAAGTGTTCCCAGTTTGCCCAATGCGGAACAAGGTTTGAGTTTGCGATAAGCACGCGTGGGGCATTTTTATGAGTAGGGAAAACACCAACAGGCTTGCCTGATTGAACTAAAAGCGTTTGGTCATCTTCGAGTCTTTCAAGTACTTCAACAATCTTGTCGTAACATTCCCAGTTTCGCGCTGCTCGGCCAATGCCGCCATATACAACCAGTGAATGTGGATGTTCTGCAACATCAGGATCAAGGTTGTTCATCAGCATACGAAGAGGGGCTTCGGTTAGCCAAGATTTTGCGCGCAGTTTATCTCCGTGAGGTGCACGAATTGTTCTGCTTGTATCAAGTCGTGGATCTTGTCCCTGGCGCTGTGTCATTTCAGACTCCTTTAGTTTCTCGTGATGACCAAGTACTTGCTTGGTCGTAATAATCAGTGGCATCTGGGATGCATTATGGTTTGTGCTGTTTTTCCGCCATCGCGTTGGCGATATCCCAACACAAACGGGCAGCTAATCGTGCAGTTTGACTATCGACGTCATAATTTGGGTTGTATTCGGCGATATCAGCCAGCATTAGCTTATTTTTGTAATGAAGAATTCGATCTAAAAAGGGTGCAATAGTGTCGTAACTCACTCCCCGAGCTGCTGGTGCGCTGACTCCAGGTGCGGTTGCGGCAGGAAATACATCCAGATCAATGGTCAAATAGAGGTAGTCACAGTCGTCAATAAAATGCTGAAGCTGAGTTAAGTGATAACTGTGGTTTAGGTAGCAGAGCTGATTGTCCTCTACATACCAAACATTTAACGCATCTGCTTTTTCAAATAGCGCTTTAGTGTTGCTACTGCGGCTTACACCAATACAAGCGTAATGAAAGTCCCAATCGTTGCGTTGGCAAAAATGATGAATTTGGTTGAAGGGGGTGCCAGAGCTTGGTCTTATGTCGGTGAGGTTGCTCTCAAATGCGCGCAAATCGAAATGAGCATCGAAATTAATAATGCCGATTTTAGGCTTCTTCTCTGGATGGTGCGCTTTAAAATATTCCGCTAAGCCGGAAAACGAGGCCCACGCAATCTCATGCCCACCACCTAGCACGATGACTGGCGTATGGGGCAGTGCGCTTGAAATGGTTGCTGCACATAGAGCTTGGCTCTCTTCCAGTAAGTCGTCTTCACACACCACAGTACCTAAGTCATATAGTGGGGCGTCTTGGTGCCATGCTAAATTAGCGAGTGCTCGTCGGATTAAGTCTGGCGCTTTTTTCGCGCCAATGCGTCCTTTGTTTCTCGCAACGCCAGCGTCGGTAGCAAAACCGAGTAATGAGACGCCATGCGCAACGGCACTCAACTCATCTGCTTTTTGGCGTTGAACAACGTGATGAATTCGCTGACCAAGCTTGCCGTCCTCGGCATCATGACGGCCTTGCCAATGAAATAGGGGAGAGTGTAGGTCGAATTGAGACATATTATTGGCCTCCGTGTGAAATGTATTCACCATTTACTATACGACCTACCAGACGTTTTGCTCCGACTTGATAGCTTAAATCCGCAGGGCTTTCGATATCCCAGATAGAGAAGTCCGCATCAAACCCTACTTTGATTTCGCCACGTGAGTTTTGATAACCCAGAGCTTTGGCTGCATGTTGCGTTACACCACGCATTGCTTCTTGCGGTGTAAGGCGAAATAGTGTGCACGCCATATTCAGCATGAGTGTGAGATCAGAAAATGGTGATGTACCTGGGTTGACGTCCGTAGCAATTGCCATCGGCACGTTATGCTCTCTCAACAACTCAATCGGTGGTAACTGAGTTTCTCTTAGAAAATAAAAAGCGCCAGGCAATAGAGTGGCGACAGTGTTTGATCGAGCAAGTGCTTTAACACCTTGCTCATCTAAAAACTCGATGTGATCCGCTGACAGACCGTTGTATTGCGCAGTGAGGGCTGTACCACCGAGATTAGAAAGCTGCTCAGTATGCCCTTTAACCTTTAAGCCGTGACGTTTTGCAGCTACAAACACTTTTTCTGTTTGTTCAAGATTGAAACCAATCGATTCACAAAAAACATCGACACTCGTAGCTAATTCTTCCTTTGCGACAACAGGGATTATGTCCTGACAAATGTGCTCAATATAATCATCTGCACGACCTTGGAACTCTGGCGGAATGGCGTGAGCGGCGAGAAGTGTAGTGGTGATTTTAACTTTGCGCTCTTGTTCAAGCATTTTGGCTGCACGGAGCATTTTTACTTCATCATTCAGTGTCAATCCGTAGCCTGATTTCACTTCGACAGAAGTGACGCCGCTCGCGAGTAGCCCGTCTAAACGTGGCAACGCTAACTCAACTAATTGCGCTTCGGTTGCTGAACGCGTCGCATGCACCGTTGAAAGTATCCCACCGCCTTGTTTGGAAATTTCTTGATATGGCACGCCGTTTAAGCGCATTTCAAATTCGTTGGCACGATTGCCCGCGTAAATAAGATGAGTGTGGCAGTCGATCAAACCTGGCAGAACTAACTTGCCTTGAAGGTCGATACTCTGAGCGTAATGTTGGGCAGACAGCAGAGACTCGGTTTGCGGTGCGTCTTCACCAATGGCACAAGTACTGATCGCAACGATTTTTCCAGATTTAATACCAATGCGCGCTGGAGGCGTTGGAAGGTATCCGCATTCTCCCGATTGCATGGTAACTAGACGTGCGTTTTCAATCAGCAAATCCATGTTTGTGTCCCTGTGTTTATTTGTATCATTAAATGTATATACAAATAAATAGAGCAAAATAAGAACACTGACAAGATTGATGTTGCTAAAATGTGATCAAAACGTAGATCTAGAGGACAAATCTTGTCCTTAAATGAGCACTTTTGAGCTCAGCTTATATTTGTTACCAGGGTGATAAAGTAGGGCGGTACTGACTAACTTATCTTGGCTCCACGTTCTGCGATTCAAGAGAAGGCAAGGTTCATTGGCTTGCATTTTTAAGTCTTGCTTAATACGGCTTTCAGGCACAATTGCCTCTACAGTATGTTCTATCGCGCTGAGTGGGCAATTATCTGACAGGTATTGATTTGGAGTGATTTGTGTGAAGTCTTGATTTAAATAACTCGGGGCATATTGGCTATTCACCCAGCGGAGCTCCAATTGAATCGGCGTTTGGTCTTCATAGTGAATAATTTCACTGTAAAACACTGTCGTGCCTAACATAACGCCGAGTTTTGTCGCAATGTTGTCATCTGCTTTTATAGCAATCTGTTTGAGCACTTTACTGCCATACTTTCGCCCTCTATCGCTGACTTCTTCGGCAATGTTTCGAATGTCTAGCAGGGGAGATTCTGACTTTTCACCAGGATCACACACGAACGTGCCTAAGCGTGGGCGACGTTGTAATCGGCCCTCATTAACTAAATCCCGAATTGCTTTGTTCACTGTCATTCTACTGACACCAAATTGCTCGGTAAGCTCAATCTCGGTGGCGATGCGATGACCAACTACCCACTCTCCAGCCTCAATTTTATCCAGGATAAATTGTTTAATTTGAATGTAGAGTGGTGCAGACATAATCATTTTCCTTTATTTGACTATACAAATACTGCTTAATTTAGGTACAAATTGCAAACATTTCTCGACGAATGTACCGCTTAGTGACCGAACAATCCTATTGCAGGGCTGAATGACTCTTGCTGTTGAGCATTATTTGGCTTGATGATTGAATTCAAGCATTTTCTTGTGGTCTATTGCTTGCACAGCAGAAAACAATTGTGTAAACAAACGATTATTAGAAGAAAAGTCGCTAAAAAAGGAAAAATATGTTTAAAAAATTGAAAGCATCACTGGGGATCGGCTCTGCAAAAGTAGATACCATTTTGGACGAAATGAGCGTGTTTCAAGGAGCGACGCTGAAAGGGCAGGTTCATATCAAAGGTGGAGACGTCGAACAACAAATTGATGCTATTACGATTAAATTGAACACGGAAATGAAAGTCGAAGTGGATGATAGCGTAAGTTATCAAACCTTCACTATCGATCAATTGAAAGCAGTTGACCCTTTTGTGATTCAACCTAATGAAGAAAAGCAGGTTCCGTTTGAGCTAAAACTGCATGACGAAACACCAATTACTGCGGTTAGCGCACTTAAGAATCAATGTCATGTTTGGGTCGAGACGACGTTAGATATTGATTTTGCAATTGATCCGCGTGACCGTGACTATATTGAAGTGAAACCACTACCAGTAGCATCTCGGGTTATTCAAGCGATCGAGCAAGCTGGCTTCACTATGGTTAAAGCCGATGTTGAAAAAGGCTTTTTGCGCGGTGGCTCGTTTGCCTCTCGCTCTGGTATTTATCAAGAGCTAGAGTTCCGTAACAGCGGCTTTATCTCATCAAAAGAAATTGAGCTCTCTTTTATTCTGGAAGGGCAGGTCATGCATTGTTTGGCAGAGATTGACCGTTCGCTCAGCTTGGCTGGTGACCAATATCGCTCGTTTACGTTGCCGATCAATGCAACCGATGCTCAAGTCGCAGCCGCAGTTGCACCAACGCTAAATCTATAGCTCTCATCACCTTGATGAAAATATGTACCGATATCCTATTGTGAAAGCGATATCGGTACTGTTATCCATGTTTCTTGCGTTCTCTACGGCTAAAAACTCAAGCGCTGAATTTTCCATTAGATATCGATAGCCCAATACCAGTTCATTAGAGGCATCAGCAAACTCTGTGGGTCCTTCTGTTGACCCTTGATACCAATGATATTCCAACATCAGGTGATGGTTATCTTCTAAGGCATAACGGTACCCACCCGCAATGGCAATCGTATTATGTCGATAGGGCAGATCGAGCAAGGCACGGTCATCCGAGCGAAAAGTCATGCCAATCATCGAATAAAATGCATGAGCATCACTTAAGTAGCTGTAGTTTAATTGGAAGCCTTGCTCGAAACTGCTACCTTGAAAAGTGCCGTGAGCCACATCGTTAAAATACAAACTGCCGCCAATCGATAGGCCGTGATGTTCATTTTGGAACACTTGATACTGTAAGTAAGTAGATAGGTTATTGGCCAGTGTTTGTCCTTCGAAATCATCTTCAAGCACATCATATTGCGGCATTGAAATGTAAAAACGATCTCTGTCTACTTTATCCCGCCCATTTTGTCCGATACCGAAAAGTTTATGGAAGCTTTTCGTCAGTCCATCTAAATGGTTGTCAGCGGCAAAGACCCATCGATAGTTGAGCTCCAACTGCCAACGGTTGCTGACTTGCCATTTGCTGCCTAATTCGATTTGATTGTGGTAATAATCCAGTGCGTATTCATCAGTATGAGCCCAAACACTTGCCACGGTTCCTGAACCATAGGCTTCGACAAAACCATAGGGCAGACTATGTCCTGAACGCAGTATGTTGGTGTGACTAACCACTTGCATTGGGGATTGTGCGTAAGAACGCAGCGGGCCATATAAGTCATTTGATGCGAAGGCTTGCAAAGAACATATCGAGGTGCTTAGAAGCACCATAAAGCGCGATTTGAAATAGACCATGATGAATACCTACATACAAACTACTCTATAAAACAACTATATACCTAAATCGCACGTTGAGCTCTCGCCCAGCGTGTTAGGCTTTGTATCGGTTCACACGTAATAGGGGATATTGTAATTTGTTGTGTAAGTTCATTGAGGGGCAATTCCATTCATCAGCTATGCGGTCTCTTAAAAAAGCATGATCAGATTGTCGTGACGGGTCTGCGGTTAAGTTCTTATGACAAAACAAAATCGCGCTTTGCATTCTAAATGTGAGCTAGGTACAATCCCATTTTCGATAACGGTCCGGTATTCGTGTTACCGAGAGGCCTTTATTGACTCTCAACTATTTTCAACAAATAGCTTCTAATTTGAATAACATGTGTTGCTTGGTGTGCAACACCACTGTAAAGGACATAGCATGCCTATTATTACTCTTCCTGACGGCAGTCAGCGTCAATTTGACAACCCAGTTTCTACTATGGAAGTTGCGCAATCGATCGGTCCTGGTCTTGCAAAAGCAACTATCGCTGGTCGTGTAAACGGTAACCGCGTTGATGCGTGTGATCTAATTGAAGAAGACGCAAGCCTTGAAATCATCACAGTTAAAGATGAAGTAGACGGTCTAGAAATCGTTCGTCACTCTTGTGCTCACCTTCTTGGTCACGCTCTTAAGCAGCTTTACCCTCAAGCTAAAATGGCGATCGGTCCAACCATCGACAATGGCTTCTACTACGATATCGACTTGGACGAATCTCTAACGCAAGAAGATCTTGAAAAGATTGAAAAGCGTATGAAAGAGCTAGCGAAAACCAAGTACGAAGTGGTTAAGAAAAAAGTAAGCTGGCAGGAAGCGCGTGATACGTTTGAATCACGTGGCGAACCATACAAAGTGGAAATCCTAGACGAAAACGTATCTCGTGATGATCGTCCAGGCCTTTACCACCATGAAGAATACATCGACATGTGTCGTGGTCCTCACGTTCCTAACATGAGCTTCTGTCAACACTTCACTTTGCTGAATGTTGCAGGTGCTTACTGGCGTGGTAACAGCGACAACAAAATGCTTCAACGTATCTACGGTACGGCTTTCCACGACAAGAAAGCACTGAAAGCGCACCTAACTCGCCTAGAAGAAGCGGCGAAGCGTGATCACCGTAAGATTGGTAAGCAACTCGACCTATTCCACATGCAGCAAGAAGCACCGGGTATGGTGTTCTGGCATCACAATGGTTGGTCTATCTTCCGTGATCTAGAAGTATTCATCCGCGCTAAGCTAGATGAGTACGGTTACCAAGAAGTGAAAGGTCCACTTATGATGGACCGTGTTCTTTGGGAACGCTCTGGGCACTGGGACAAATACGCTGATGCAATGTTCACAACTTCTTCTGAGAACCGTGAATACGCGATTAAGCCAATGAACTGTCCAGGTCACGTACAGATCTTCAACCAAGGTCTAAAATCGTACCGCGACTTACCGCTACGTATGGCTGAGTTTGGCTCATGTCACCGTAACGAACCATCTGGTGCACTACACGGTATTATGCGTGTACGTGGCTTTACTCAGGATGACGCTCACATTTTCTGTACTGAGAGCCAAATTCAAGAAGAAGTAACAAACTGTATCAAGATGGTGTACGATACGTACCAAACATTTGGTTTCGACAACATCGTAGTGAAACTGTCTACTCGTCCAGAGAAACGTGTAGGTTCAGATGAAATCTGGGATCAATCTGAAGAAGCATTGAAGCAGTCTCTTGAATCGATGGATATCCCATACGAAATTCAAGAAGGCGAGGGTGCGTTCTACGGTCCTAAGATTGAATTCACACTATACGATTGTCTAGACCGTGCGTGGCAGTGTGGTACTGTCCAGCTAGACTTCAACCTACCAGGTCGCTTAGGTGCAACTTATGTAGGTGAAAACAATGAACGTCTTGTACCGGTAATGATTCACCGTGCGATTCTAGGTTCACTAGAGCGCTTCATCGGTATCCTTATCGAAGAATATGCTGGTTTCTTCCCAACTTGGTTGGCGCCAGAACAAGCAGTTCTTATGAACATTACTGATAAACAGTCAGGTTATGTTCAAGAAATAGTACAAAAACTACAAAAAAGTGGAATTAGAGCTAAAGCGGACTTGAGAAATGAGAAGATTGGCTTTAAAATCCGCGAACATACTTTGAAGCGTGTACCGTATATGCTTGTTGTTGGTGACCAAGAAATGGAAGCTGGCGAAATTGCAGTGCGTACTCGTAAAGGTAAAGATCTTGGTAAATTTAAAGTGGATGATTTTATTGCATACATCCAAGACGAGATCTCTAGCCGTAAGCTCAATCTGGAGGAATAAGCTATTAAAGGCGGAAGACGTGGCCAACAGCCGGTAAAACAAAACCCGCACCGTATCAACGGTGAAATTCGTGGTATTCGTGAAGTTCGACTAACAGGCGCTGACGGTGAATCAGTTGGTGTTGTATCGATTCAAGAAGCCATTGCAGCTGCTGAAGAAGCTGGTATGGATCTCGTTGAGATCAGTCCTAACGCCGAGCCACCTGTTTGTCGTGTGATGGACTATGGTAAGTTCCTCTTCGAGAAGAGCAAAACTGCTAAAGAGCAGAAGAAGAAGCAAAAGCAGGTCCAGATCAAGGAAGTAAAATTCCGTCCTGGAACTGATATTGGAGACTATCAGGTAAAACTACGCAACCTGACGCGTTTCCTTGAAGAAGGCAACAAAGTGAAAGTAACAATTCGCTTCCGTGGCCGAGAGATGGCACACCAAGACATCGGTGTTGACGTTCTAAATCGTCTTAAGGAAGATACTGCAGAAATTGCTGTAGTTGAATCTTTCCCTAAGAAGATTGAAGGTCGCCAGATGATCATGGTGCTAGCCCCTAAAAAGAAGTAATTAACGGCTCATCAAGTAATTAAAACCTAGCCGCTTTCCTTTATATAAAGGCATATGGCTGGGTTTTGTTCGCCCTAATTACGTTGTTTATTAAACCTACTCAATGCGGAGTTATTCATCATGCCTAAGATGAAAACCAACAAAGGTGCTGCTAAGCGTTTTAAGAAAACTGCTGGTGGTATTAAGTACAAGCACGCTACAAAACGTCACATCCTGACTAAGCGTACTACTAAGAACAAGCGTCAACTACGTCCGAATGCAATCCTTCCAAAATGTGAAGTGGCTGCAGTAATCCGTATGTTGCCATACGCTTAATTCTTTGTAGTTATCAATCGTTTAGTTTAGGAGAAGCATAATGCCTCGCGTAAAACGTGGTGTACAAGCTCGTGCACGTCATAAGAAAGTTCTAAAACAAGCTAAAGGTTACTACGGTGCGCGTTCACGCGTTTACCGCGTAGCTTTCCAAGCAGTTACTAAAGCTGGTCAATACGCTTACCGTGACCGTCGCGCTAAGAAACGTCAATTCCGTCAACTATGGATTGCACGTATCAATGCGGCATCTCGTCAAAATGGTCTATCTTACAGCCGTTTCATCAACGGTCTTAAGAAAGCATCTATCGAGATCGACCGTAAGATCCTTGCGGACATCGCAGTATTCGACAAAGCTGCATTTGCAGTTCTAGTTGAAAAAGCGAAAGCTGCTCTTTAATTAGCAGTTTAGGATTAAGAGAAGGAGAGCATTAGCTCTCCTTTTTTATTGCTAAAATTTATACCCAAATGACTTTTATCTTGGCTATTTAGAGTATTGTCTATCAGTCTTCTCAATTTATTGGTTAGCATCTTATGTTAGTTACAAGGTAGCTTGGGTATAAATTTTTACGTTTATAAGGGATTAAAAATGATCTACACAACGACCGAAAGCATTCCTGGCAAGCAGATCTCTGAAATCAGAGGGGTTGTAACTGGTAATGTTGTTCAATCAAAACATATTGGCCGTGACCTCATGGCGGGTATCAAGAGCATTGTTGGCGGCGAAATTCGTGGTTACACGGAAATGATGACCGACGCGCGTGATATTGCTATACAGCGCATGGTGGCGGACGCTGAATCTAAAGGTGCCGATGCAATAGTAGGGATTCGATTTACCACAAGCTCAATCGTAGATGGTTCTTCGGAAATTTTGGCATTTGGTACTGCAGTGAAACTAGCGGACTAGTCTACTTGAATAGCATTGCAAAAATGCTAATAGAGAGCGGTGAATTATTATGCATTTACCGTTCTGTTCCTTTTAGGTTAATTATTCTAGATTTTTGTAGAGAGAATAGGTTTATATTCTCAACTTTACGTTACTATTAAAATTAATCACGATGATTTAGAGTAATTGCTTCACTTTTATTTTGCATATTATTTTATATCTATAATGAAATTGAATTCATATTGAATTTTTCATTTGTTGTGTGAATTCTCTTTTCGGTATATTAATTCATGTTTTTCTTATAAAAATATGAACTTATACCTTGCCAAGCGGTTCTAAATTGTTACAAATACTATACAGCTGTAACATTGCCAAAAGGAATTGTAGATGAGAGATCTGACTCCCGAATACTTGCTAGCCGCATTACGCCAAGCGATTAAAACAAAAGGGCTAACATATCGAGAGCTATCTGAGAAAATGGGTATGCCACTATCTACCTTTAAGAGACATCTTACAAGCACGAATCTCGCTTTAGATAAGTTGCTGGAATATTGTAGAGCGGTTGATTGCACGTTAGATGAACTACAAAAGCTCGCAAATCAATTGCAAGGTGAAGACGAGGATTACTTTAGTCGCACACAGGATGAAGTATTCTTTCAATTCCCTCACCTTTACGACTTTTATCGTGAATTGAGAATGTTACGAGGTAAAGACGGCTATTCTATTTTAAAGAAAAAGTATGACTTGTCTGAGCAGAGCATGTCCGATTACTTAAAAGCATTAGAGTTGTTGGATCTCGTTTACGTTGATGAAGATAAAAATATAACGCTGCACGGGCCTTTATATTATAGCTATGCAGAAAACTCCAAGCTCAACGACAAATATACCGAAATCATAAAAGAGCAGACGACTACCCACGATAAGTGTGTTCGCGTTGCTTTGGCGCGTATGAAAATTACCGAAGAACAGCTTTTGTTACTGGAAGATCAAGTCGCAAAGACCGTCATCGATTTTCATTCCAAAAATGTTGTAGCAGAGAACTTTAATGTCTCTGATTTTACTAATATTGTTCTACTTGCTGGGCCACATCAGCCAGTCACATTCTCTGACGGCATTATTGAGACAGAGGGGCGATTTATTGATGATATTCGTTATGCCATCGCATCTGCAGGTGATAAGCCAAGCCTATCTATATAGATTTTGAGCCTTTTTTGAAGAGAGTTTCTGAAAGGGCGTTGCAAAAGAAAAAGCCTAAGACAGCAAATACTTTGTAAGTAGGGCATTCAGCGGTGTTTGCTCTTAATTCAGACTTAAAGTGTTTTGGGCTTATTTCGAAAAATACCTGTTCAGCATCTACTTTCGTTATTTTTAACATGCTGATTTCCTTCGTTGTTCCTCCCAAAGCCTCTCTCGCTTCCTCTACAAAGAAACCATTCTCGTTGAACCAAGCATCCTGTAGCTACTTGGGTATGCATAATTGGTAGCTATTTATCTTCTAATTATAAATTCATACTTGAAATGTTTGTTTTTTGATCTATTATGACGAAGTGTCATTTGTGACGGTTCGTCAACTTTAGTTGCGTTCCTGTATTAAAGAATCGTGTTACAATTATTGGGAGTGTGTTGGTATACGGATCAAAGGATTATGTTTAACTTTCGCTGTAAAAAATATAGCAAGCAAGACGGATGTCGTGTGTCTTCAGGGCTAACAAAAAAGCAACAGGCGATTGCTGATCGTGAGATAGAGCTTATTCAATTGGCTAAGTCTTTAGTTCAAGAGCAAGGCTTTGCCAACTTAACGATGGACAAGCTTACAGCGTCAAGCCCTTACTCTAAAGGGACGATCTACAATCATTTTTGCAGCAAAGAAGATGTGATTCTTGCGCTTTGTATTCATTCGCTGAAAAGCGAAGCAATATTTTTCGAACGTACCGCCAAATTTAATGGCAATACCAGAGAAAAAATCATTGCGATGCATGTAGGTTATCGTATTTACGCTCGTATGGAGCCAGTACTATCAACTTGTGCGATTGTTGCAAAGACGCCTTGGGTTCTAGAGAAGGCTTCGCCTAAACGTGTGAATGAACTGAATAACTTGGAAGAACAAGTAATAGATGGTGCTGATGCGCTGGTGAACAATGCGGTAGAATGTGGTGATCTTAAGTTTTCTCCCGCAATTGGTTCTGATGCTATTGTATTCGCAAACTGGTCTATTGCATTCGGTTCAAACGCTTTGGCGCAAAATGCATCGAACAGTCGATGTATTCAGCGAATTCAAGACCCATTCTCAGTACTGCACAACGCGAATATGTTACTTGATGGTTTAGGTTGGTCGCCTTTATCTACAGAATGGGACTACCGTAAAACCTGGCGTCGAGTGGAGCAGGAGTTATTTAGTGAAGAGCTTGCTTATTTAGAGTCAGTGAATCGCTAATAAACTGGAAAGGCCAATCTGACGTTATGGTTGGCTTTTTTATCGCACTATTGTGACGAATCGTCATTAAATCTCGAAGGTTGGCGTTCAGCCAATGATCACGAGAAGCATAGGAAGTTACTAAAAACTAACTTATGTAGCCAAATTCATTCGATCTAAAGTTTGCATGTCGAGTTTGTCTGGTTATTTACAGCATTTGCTGTTTTTTTAGTTTTTAAATTTGACGAAACGTCACAAAAGGAGAGTGTGATGCCACATCACAACGTTCAACAATACGCCCGTTCAGGGTGTGGTAAGCTACCAACGAATTGCAGTGTATTGGTGATGCTTGCTACCGTTTTATTGATTGTCATAGCAACTATTGGAGGAAAAAATCTTTACTTTAGAGGAGATTACGACATCTTCTTTGATGGAACAAATGAGCAGTTACTTGCGTTTGATGAAATTCAAACCACCTTTGCAAAATCTGACAGTCTTGCTTTGGTTATAGCACCAAAGAGCGGCACTGTTTTTACTCCTAGCACATTATCTCTTATTCAGCAGATCACTGACGAGGCGTGGCAAGTTCCATACTCCACCCGCGTTGATTCCCTCGCTAACTACCAGCATACCGAAGCGTTTGAAGATGATCTTCTTGTCGAAGATTTACTGTATAGCGAATATGAATTGACACCTCAACGAATAGAGAAAGTCAAAAGTATTGCGTTGAGTGAGCCGGTTTTGAAAAGTTCACTGATTTCTGAAAAAGGAGATGTCACGGTCGTAAACATTACGGTCCAACTCCCTGAAATAGATAAAACTGCTGAAGTACAAGAGGTGGTTGCTTACATAAACGGAATGATTGAGCGTTATCAGCAAGTGTACCCAGACACGGAATTCCACAAGGCTGGTATTATTGCAATGAACTACGCGTTTATGACCGCAGCCCAAGATGATAGCGCAACATTAGTGCCAACTATGTTACTAGTGATATTGGTGTTTCTGACCATCATGTTGCGCTCATTGCTTAGCGTCATCGCGACGCTCATCGTTATTATCGGCTCGGTTATGGTTACAATGGGCTTGTCAGGATGGGCTGGTATGTTCTTAAGCACGGCGACCGTTAATGTGCCTACCTTGGTGATGACGCTTGCCGTCGCAGACTGTGTACACATCATCGCGACACTGCGTCAGTCTATGCAAAACGGCTTTAGTAAAGCCCACTCTATTGAGCGAAGTATTGCGCTCAATTTCATGCCTATCTTGATTACCTCCATTACCACCGCGATCGGCTTTTTAATGATGAATATGTCGGATTCTCCAATCCTGAGAGATTTCGGCAACCTATCAGCCCTTGGCGTCATGGTTGCTTGTTTCCTTTCCATCACGTTACTTCCCGCCTTGCTTAATATCCTTCCGGTTACGGTGAAGTCGGATACTTCTGATGAAAGAAAGCACTTTATGGATCATTTAGGAGATTTCGTGGTGTCAAAGCGACATGCTTTATTGCCGTTGTCGGTGCTTGTTATTGTCGCGAGTGCGAGCTTGATTCCACTGAACAAAGTCAATGATGAATCCGTCGAGTACTTTGGCCATAGCAATGAATTTCGCCGAGCGGCTGATTTTATGGAAGAGCGAATCAGTGGCATGGCGAACATCAGTATCGCGATAAAAACCAACGAATCGCAGGGTATTGCGGATCCTAATTTTCTCAATACCGTGGGTAAATTTACTGACTGGCTAAGGTTGCAGCTAGAAACGGACCATGTTGCGACCTTGAGCGATGTTTATAAGCGCCTAAACAAGAACATGCATGGAGATGATCAGGCTTATTACTCGCTCCCTCAAGACAGAGAATTAGCGGCTCAATATCTGCTGCTTTATGAAATGTCACTACCGTATGGTTTAGATTTGAACAACCAAATCAATGTAGATAAGTCGTCGATCAAGATGGTTCTCACCGTGGAGAACTTGGGCAGCGTCGAGCTTGTTGATTTGGAAAATCGCATTTACCAATGGTTTAACGAAAACGCGCCTCAATATGATGTTGTTGCTTCTAGTCCTTCATTGATGTTTGCGCATATTGGTGAAACGAATATGGCCAGCATGCTGTCAACCTTGCCCATTACTCTTGTCTTAATCTCTGCATTACTGATCTTTGCCTTGCGTTCGTTCAAGCTTGGCTTAATTAGTCTTGTCCCGAATATTGCTCCTGCGCTTATTGGTTTTGGTATTTGGGCGCTGGTTTCTGGCGAGATTAACTTGGGATTGTCTGTCGTTGTGACATTAACGCTTGGTGTTGTTGTCGATGACGCCGTTCACTTTCTTTCTAAATATCAACACGCTCGTAAAGATGGCCACAGTGCGGAGCAAGCGGTTCGCTACGCCTTTCGCACCGTGGGGCGCGCGCTTTGGATTACGACGGTCGTGCTTGTTGCTGGTTTCTCTGTTCTGGCGATGTCGAGCTTCCGTTTAAATGCCGATATGGGACAGCTGAGTGCCATTGTCATCTTTATTGCCCTTGTTGTGGATTTCATCTTCCTACCGACTCTACTGATGTTGTTTGACAAAGGCGTTTACGACGAGGTGGAGCGCCGAAATAAGCTTAAATCAACTGACTCTCAAACCAAGACTGTTACTCAGTCATAACGAATTAAAGGATTGAACATGAATTTAGTAAAAAATGCCTTAAAAGTATCAGTACTTTCTGTCTCGCTTATTATGAGTCATGCGGTGTTGGCGGATGAAGCCAAAGGACTAGAAATTGCCCAAGAGCGCAAAGCCCGTGATGAAGGGTGGGGGGATTCTGTTGCTACGATGCAAATGATTCTGCGAAACGCGCAAGGAGAAAGCAGCACACGTTTAATGCGCTTACAATCACTCGAAGTTGATGGCGATGGTGACAAAGGGCTCACGATATTTGATGAACCGAGAGATGTAAAAGGCACGGCGTTTCTTAACCATTCTCATACGGTGGGTGCCGATGACCAATGGCTTTACCTTCCTGCACTGAAACGTGTGAAACGTATTTCCTCGCGTAACAAATCAGCTCCTTTTATGGGCAGTGAATTCGCGTATGAGGATCTCAGTTCCTTTGAGATTGAAAAATACCGTTTCAACTACCTAAAAGATGACAGCATAAACGGGCAAGATGTTTTCGTCGTAGAGCAAATTCCGACCGATAAGAACTCAGGTTATACCAAGCAAACGGTGTGGTTAGATAAAGCGCATTATCGTCCACTTAAAGTTGAGTTTTACGACCGCAAAGGCTCTTTGTTAAAAACGCTTTCTTTTTCCGATTACAAGCAATATCTCAACCAATATTGGCGAGCGCACACTATGGCGATGACAAACCATCAAACAGGAAAAAGTACTGAGCTAACGACTAGCGAAATGCGTTTTAACACTGGATTACAAGACAATGACTTTCATAAGAATGTGTTGAAGCGAGTGAGGTAGTGGAGGAAAAATGAAGCGATTAAATGTTGGGTTGTTGCTTAGTGCAGCAGCCTTTTTTTACTCGATGCCTCTGACTGCCGTCGAGCTCGCAGGACAAGTCAATATTGAGCATCGTCAGTTTTTTAAAACGGGCTCTCAGGGTCAGAGCAAAGCGCAAACGTCATTGGTTTTGCAGCCAGAATTTTACTGGGAGATGCAAAATGGTGATGCAAACTTTACTTTCACACCTTTCTATCGTCTGGATGGTCTAGACGATGAGCGAAGTCATGGCGACATACGAGAGGCACTTTATCTGACTTATTGGGATGATTATGAGCTTCGAGTTGGGATTAGTAAGGTCTTTTGGGGAGTGACTGAATCAGCCCATTTAGTTGATGTAGTAAACCAAACAGATGCCATTGAAGCCGTCGATGGTGAAGATAAACTCGGTCAGCCGATGTTACATTTTACCTCTTTCAAAGACTGGGGCACCGTCCACGCAATGTTGTTACCTTACTTTAGGGAACGAACGTTTGCGGGTACAGATGGCCGCTTGAGAACCGACCCCGTTGTCTCTGATGATGCTATCTATGAATCAAGCAGAGAAGAGAAGCACGTAGATGTGGCTTTTCGATATTCGAAAATGCTTGGCGATTGGGACGTAGGCCTGAGCTATTTATATGGAACAAACCGGGATCCTTACTTTCGTTTTGAGTACGGAGAATTAAAGCCTTACTACGCTCTGATGAGTCATGTCGGTCTGGATGTGCAAGGAATCGTTGGCGATTGGTTATGGAAACTAGAAAGTGTTTATCGAGATAGCGCTGATAATCATGTCGGTCTTGTGACGGGTTTTGAGTATACCTTCGTCGGTGCATTTGACACGGTTTGGGATGTGGGAGTTATTGGTGAGTACCTCTATGACAGTCGTGGGAACAACGCACAAACTATCGGTCAAAATGATGTGTTTGCAGGTATTCGTTGGGCGCTCAATGATGAGGACGGAACGGAAGTATTGACGGGAATTACGAAGGATTTAGATAACGATGATGTTTACAATGCTAAGTTAGAAGCATCGAGCCGAATATCGAATCACGTTAAGTGGCAAATTGATGCTTGGTTGTTTAAAAATGAAACACCAAATGATTTGCTCTACTTCGCTAGAGATGACGATTTTATCGAGCTATCTATTCAATACTATTTCTAAAACAAAAGGGCACAACTAAACGGCAGATTAACTAAAGATGACATTTTTGACGTTTTTGTGCTCTTTTTATTCAATAACCTCTTCTTTTCGTAATTCAATTTGGCATTGGTGCCCGGTTTGGCTACTATGTACAGCTATCAAAAAACCAATCACTCCCTTATGGACACTACCTACAGGTAGATGAGGAAACGATGCAACATCTAGAAGAGATCATTGCTAGCGCGAGCACTGCAATTGAAGCTGCCGAATCGCTAGTCGCACTTGATGAAGTGCGTGTTCAGTATCTGGGTAAAAAAGGTGAGCTAACTGCTCAACTTCAAAGCCTAGGCAAACTACCACCAGAAGAACGCCGTGAAGCTGGTCAAGAGATCAACAAAGCGAAAGGCGTCGTTCAGCAAGCTATCGCAGCTCGTAAAGATGCACTACAACGTGCTGAGCTTGAAGCGAAACTAGCAGCAGAAACAATCGACGTAACACTACCAGGTCGTCGTATTGAAAACGGTGGTTTACACCCAGTAACTCGTACTGTAGAGCGTATTGAGAAGTTCTTTGGCGAACTTGGTTTTAACACCGAGGCTGGCCCAGAGATCGAAGATGCATTCCACAACTTCGATGCGCTAAACATCGCAGCTGATCACCCAGCGCGTACTGACCACGATACTTTCTTCTTCAACCCAGACTTGATGCTTCGTACTCATACGTCAGGCGTACAGATCCGTACGATGGAAAATGGTAAACCACCATTCCGTTTCATCGCACCAGGCCGTGTATACCGTAACGACTACGACCAAACGCACACGCCAATGTTCCACCAAGTGGAAGGCATGCTGGTTGATGAGAACGTAAACTTTGCTCAGCTGAAAGGCATCCTGCACGATTTCCTATGTAACTTCTTCGAAGAAGAAGTAGAAGTACGTTTCCGTCCATCTTACTTCCCATTCACTGAGCCTTCAGCTGAAGTAGACGTGAAAGGCAAAAACGGTAAATGGTTAGAAGTACTAGGCTGCGGTATGGTTCACCCGAACGTGCTACGTAGCGTAGGTATCGATCCTGAAAAATACTCTGGTTTTGCATTCGGTATGGGTGTTGAGCGTCTAACAATGCTTCGTTACGGCGTGAACGACCTACGTGCGTTCTTCGAGAACGATCTTCGTTTCCTAAAACAGTTCAAGTAATCCAGAGGGTTCATCAACATGAAATTCAGCGAATCATGGCTTCGTGAGTGGGTAAACCCTGCGGTTACTACTGACGAGCTAACTCACCAAATTACAATGGCCGGTCTAGAGGTAGACGACGTTCTTCCTGTTGCTGGTTCTTTTACTGGCGTTAAAGTCGGTCACGTTGTTGAATGTGGTCAACACCCAGATGCAGACAAACTGCGCGTAACTAAAGTTGACGTGGGTGAAGAAGAGCTTCTAGACATTGTTTGTGGCGCACCTAACTGTCGCCAAGGTCTGAAAGTAGCAGTAGCAACAGTTGGTGCTGTTCTTCCAGGCGATTTCAAAATCAAAAAAGCGAAACTACGCGGCCAGCCTTCTCACGGCATGCTTTGTTCATTCACCGAACTAGGTATCGACGTTGAGTCAGACGGCATCATGGAACTAGCAGAAGACGCAGTAATCGGTACTGATTTCCGTGAATTCCTAGGTCTAGACGACGTAACAGTAGACGTAGATCTAACAGCAAACCGCGCTGACTGTTTCAGCATTCGTGGTCTAGCTCGTGAAGTTGGCGTACTAAACCGTGCTGACGTGACTGAGCCATCAGTAGAAGCAGTTGCTCCTTCAATCGACGATAAAGTGTCTATCGAAGTGAAAGCGCCAGCTGCGTGTCCTCGTTACCTAGGTCGTGTTATTAAGAACGTAAACGTTCAAGCTGAAACGCCACTATGGATGCAAGAGAAACTGCGTCGTTGTGGTATTCGCTCTATCGACCCTGTAGTAGACATCACTAACTACGTTCTTCTAGAGCAAGGCCAACCAATGCACGCATTCGATCTAGCGAAGATCGAAGGTGGCATCGTAGTTCGTATGGCAGAGCAAGGTGAGAAGCTAACGCTTCTTGACGGCAACGAAGCAGAACTAAACGCAGATACACTAGTAGTTGCTGACCACAACAAAGCACTTGCAATCGCAGGTATCTTTGGTGGTGAAGAGTCTGGTGTAACAACTGAGACTAAAGACGTTCTACTAGAGTGTGCATTCTTTGCACCTGACCACATCCGTGGTCGCGCACGCAGCTACGGTCTGCACACTGACTCTTCAATGCGTTTCGAGCGTGGTGTAGATTACGCACTGCAAGTAAGCGCAATGGAGCGTGCAACACAGCTTCTTGTTGAAATTTGTGGCGGTGAAGTAGCACCTGTTGTTGCAGTAGAGTCTGAAGCAGACTTACCTAAGCCAAACAAAGTTGCTCTACGTCGTACTAAGCTAGACAACCTGCTAGGTCACCACATTGCAGATAGCGACGTAGTAGAAATCCTAGAGCGTCTAGGTTTGACTGTTGAAGCTTCAGAAGAAGGTTGGATGGCAGTAGCGCCAACATGGCGTTTCGATATCGCTATCGAGCAAGACCTGATTGAAGAAGTTGGCCGTATCTACGGTTATGACAACATTCCTAACCAACACCCAGCAGCAGCACTTAAGATGCACAACCACGTTGAAGCGGATCTTCCACTGAAACGCGTTCGTGATCTTCTTGTTGACCGTGGTTACCACGAAGCAATTACATACAGCTTCGTTGAGCCTGAGCAACAAAAGCTAGTTGTACCTGGTGTTGAGCCTCTAGTGCTTCCAAACCCAATTTCTGCAGACATGTCAGCAATGCGTCTTGGTCTTATCCAAGGTCTGCTGAACACGGTTGTTCACAACCAGAAGCGTCAACAGCCACGCGTTCGTCTATTCGAATACGGCCTACGTTTCATCCCATGTGAAACTGCAGAAAACGGCATGCGCCAAGAGCCTATGCTTGCAGGTGTTATTGCTGGTACTCGCGGTGAAGAACATTGGGATATCGAAACTAACACGGTTGATTTCTTCGACCTTAAGGGCGATCTAGAAGCGATTCTAGAGCTATCTGCGAACGAAAAAGCGTACTCTTTCGCTGCACTGTCACCTGAAAGCAAAAAAGCTAACCCAGCACTTCACCCAGGTCAATCTGCGGCAATCATCGTAGATGGCAAAGAAGTGGGCGTGATCGGTACCGTTCACCCTGAGCTTGAGCGTAAGTTCGGTCTAAATGGTCGTACTATCGTATTCGAAATCGAATGGTCTGCAATTAACAGCAAAGTGATCCCAGAAGCGGTAGCACTTTCTAAATTCCCTTCAAACCGTCGTGATATCGCGGTAGTAGTGGATGAAGCTGTTGCATCTGGCGACATCGTTAACGCTTGTCTAGAGCAAGGTGGCGAGTTCCTTAAAGATGCGAAACTGTTCGACGTTTACGTAGGTAAAGGCGTTGAAGATGGTAAGAAGAGCCTAGCAATCGCTCTGACTCTACAGTCACTTGAGCGTACGCTTGAAGATGCAGATATCGCGGGTGCGGTTGACGCTATCGTTGCTCACGTTTCTGAGAAGTTTGGTGCGTCTCTACGTGACTAATCTCGCGTAACGCATCTTCTTAAGAAATGAAAACCCTGCCAGCTCGGCAGGGTTTTTTATTTTTAGGATTACCTTATCGTTGTTCAAGTTCCTTACTGCTCGCACCACCCCTCATTACTTTAAAATACTAGACCAAACTAGGGATGGCCCTTACCCGAGATTAGGAACATATTGTTTTTCAGCTAATACACGCTAACGATAGCTTATTGGTGGTTAGGCAGCGAGTGAGAGGGTATAGCTAAGCAGAAGAGGTAGCGTAAGAATGCTGAAAAAGTTGCCAAATAGTACCATTGACGCCACTTTCATGGGTTCTATATTCAGCCTTTCCGCAAATAGGTAATTCATGACGGCTGGCGGCAGCATTGTGAAGAGCACCATCATTTGCAATTGCATCGTTGGAAGGGGAATTAACCAATAAATAAGTGCAAAAGCGACAGCACCAGTTGCCAGTGACTGCACGGTACACAACACACCAATCTTTAAACCGTCCAACCTTAAATGACACATTTGTGCCCCCAGAGATAAAAGCATCACGGGTACGGCCGCTTGCCCAAGTAGAGCCGTGGCTTCGTATAAAGGCGCCCATGCACCCACATTTGACACGTTGAGAAACAGAGCCAACGACGCTGCTAAAAAGATTGGCATCTTGACTATTTGCTTAAAAGGGTTGCCATGACTAAGCAGCATTACGCCTAAGCTGATATGCAAGCATGCTGACACGACAAATAAAAGCACTGCTGACGACAGCGCAATTTCTCCAAACGTATAGGTAAACAAAGGAATAGCTAGATTTCCGCTATTGCGAAACATATGTGGTGGCGCCCAGGTTTTAAACGAGAGTGACGTCCATCGACATACCGGGATCATGAGTAGTGCGGGAATTAAAACCGCGACAATTGCCGCCAAAAGAAGCGGCCCCTGATTTGAATCGAGCGGCATGCTAACGAGTGACGAAAATACCAGTGCTGGCGTAAATACCTCAATATTAATGCGGTTTATTGGGCGAAAGTCAGGCTTGATGTAACGATCGACCAAATAGCCAACTCCGACAAGAGCAAAAACAGGGAAAAGAATATTTATGATTTGATTAATCATGGTCGCCTAGAAGCAGTGTAAGAAGCTAATGAGGAAATACACGAACTTCCACATTATCAATCTTTATATATGGCGTCATCGTTAAACAGCGAGAAGCGTGGGTTTAATCAAGCTTTCTAAGCACAGTTGCAAAGTACAGGTGGTCATACCTTTTAATCTAATTGTTACGTATCGAGTTACATACAAATCACTGAATTTACGACAAGTTCTATGTCAAGTGTCTGTTAAATAACCAATATCTGATATTTTTATTAAATAGTGTTTAATGTTGATTTTTAAACTAATTTTAGTTTTATAATCTGGATGTTTTTCCTGATAAAGATGAAACAAAAACAAAAATATCAAATTTCTGGCGTTTAACAATAATTTACGTAGTGCTATTCCTTTTGTTCGCCAAGAAAAAAGTTGGCGAAAATCATAAGCTTGTCATACACTTCCTGATGTAACCCCGATATGTTGTTGAATTGGTAGGGTAAAACTGCTCTGGCGCTACACTAACGTAGCATTGTTTAACATAGCTTTGAGGAAAGTTTTATGGCGCTCACAAAAGCCGAACTGGCAGAAAACCTGTTTGATAAATTAGGATTTAGTAAGCGGGACGCCAAGGAAACGGTGGAAGTGTTCTTTGAAGAGATTCGTAAGGCACTGGAAAGTGGCGAACAGGTAAAACTGTCAGGTTTTGGTAACTTTGATCTTCGTGACAAGAATGAACGACCTGGTCGTAACCCGAAAACTGGTGAAGATATTCCAATTACTGCTCGACGTGTAGTGACTTTTCGCCCGGGTCAGAAGTTAAAAGTTCGTGTAGAAAACCTGAAGAAAGTACAGTAAGCCGAATAAATGGATCACGCTAAGGCGTGGTCTTTTTTTTGCGTAAAATTCGTGTGCATACAAATGAAAACCACCGCAATGCGGTGGTTTTTCTGTTTATGAGAGACGCTTAATTATATCGGTTACGCCGCTTCTAGATGCGTTGTTAAGTATGGTTGCCATGCTTGTTGGTACAAGTTCTTAGACTGTGTACGCATGTTGCGAATAGAGGCAAGCTCTATTTCGCTTAGCTCACGTTTTTCCAACATCGCTTGACGTTCTAGTTTCTGGATTTTTTCGTATAGGTCGTGTTCGGGACCGCTTTTTACATCTGCGATTGCTTTCAAGTGCAGTTGAACTTCGGCTACTAGGTTTGTTTTTGGTAAACGAACGAGCAAGTTCAAGTCTCTATATCCTGAAGGGCCAGGTTTTTTGAATCGATTTTTTACTTTCACAATCGTTGTTTCACGCTCTAACGTTTCATAAATGGAGACTAAGCTCGCGACGTCTTCAGCTACAATCGTTGCACGTGCTAGGTCAGTAATACGTTCAACTTTCCCATCTAACTCTAAAGCTATCTTTTCTTCTGCTCGTTGTTTGGATTTCACGCCTGCGAAGTATGGCTGAGCGTCATTAAGAAGTGCGGTACTCTTACAGATAGTTTCAAGTTCAAATTGTGCTTGGTGAGCTTTGCTGTAAAGAATGTCGAAGTCAGAATATGGCTGAGTTGGTGTGGTGTCGATTGACTGAATGCCATATAAACCGCTAAGGCTGTGTTTAAAAAGTTTCGAACAAACTTCGTTTTGGCTGGTTGAACGATTTTGTTCGCCACTAGGCGCAGGGGTAATTGGAAGTGCGGCAAATGCCGGTGCACGGCTAAGTACCAAAAGCATCAATGCTGTAGTACGAAGAAATAAGCTCATTCACTCTCCTTAACTTGCTTGTACTTAGAAAATAGGGAACATAAAGGTCGCTAAGTTCGGCAAATCAGGTACTAACTTATAAATGGGGCCATTACGAAAGATTCCAAGGTTTCAGTTTTATCTTGAAGTAGAATCGTGCGTTAGATCACCATTTCTCTTTTCTTTATTCTGATTATCAGATAAAGGCGCGTCTCCTATGAGACCGATTACATCCTATCACCGCAGTATTAACCAAAGATGAACGGCATAGACAAATTGAAAAAAAACGTTAGTCTTACCTCTCAAAATGAAAACAGCCGACAAGTAGAAAGTAAAATGAGAGACCAAGAATTTTGGCATAACAAATGGGCCAGCAATCAGATCGGATTTCACTTGGAAGATGTAAACCCGCTATTACCAGTATATTGGAAACACACTAATCCAAAGCGTGAAGATAAAGTGTTAGTTCCTTTATGTGGAAAGTCAGAAGACTTGATTTGGCTAGCGATGAAGCATGATTCGGTTGAAGGTGTTGAGCTAAGCCATATTGCTGTGCGTGCCTTTTTTGCTGAACATTTTTACACGCCAACGGTAACGCCTCTTAATGGCATGCACGAGCTTTATCAATTTGATGAGCTCTCTATTTATACTGGGGACTTTTTCACTGCACCAGTATCTCAAGCCGATATCATTTATGATCGCGCCGCGTTGGTTGCTTTACCGCAAGATATGCGAGAGGAGTATGTAGAGCGTCTCAAGCAACTTTTGAACCCAGGCGGTCGTATTTTGCTTGTTACACTCAACTATCCTCAAGAAGAGATGGCGGGGCCTCCATTTAGCGTGCCGGTCGAAGAGATTGAGCAGTTATTTTCAGGTTACAAAGTTACTTGTTTGAACGTAGATGAAGCTGACGAGAATCATCCTAAAATTGCGAAAAAAGGCTTAAGTCGCTTCTCTGAAGAAGTGTACTTAATCGAGAGTGAATAGGCTCTCTTCGGTTTGGAACACGAAATAGCGCAGCAATTTGAGCTGCGCTATTTTTGTATGAGTGGTTCGTATTTAATAAATGATATTCACTTTTGAAGCACTTTCAACAGCATCTTGAACGGCTTCTTCGGTGGTTTTTCGTCGCGTAAGGACAACACCTAAACGGCGGCGACCATCGATTTCTGGCTTACCGAATAGACGAACTTGTGTTTGAGGTTGAGCTAAAGCTTTGCTTAGGTTTTCAAAGCGAATGTTTGTGGAAGTCCCTTGTCCAAGAATAACAGCAGACGCAGATGGGCCATATTGCACAATATTATTAATTGGCATTCCGGTAAACGCGCGCACGTGGAGAGCAAACTCAGACATTTCCTGTGAAATCATTGTAACCATACCCGTATCGTGAGGGCGAGGAGAGACCTCATTGAAAATGACTTTATCGCCTTTAACAAATAGCTCTACACCAAAGATGCCGTAGCCACCGAGCGCGTTTACCACTTTCTCAGCCGTGTATTCAGCTGCTTTTACTGCGTTTTCTGACATAGTTTGCGGTTGCCATGATTCGCGGTAGTCGCCATCTTCCTGACGATGACCAATTGGAGCACAGAAATGCACACCGTCAACGGCTCTGATGGTCAATAAAGTGATTTCGTAATCGAAGTCGATAAAACCTTCCACGATAACGCGACCTGCACCCGTACGCCCGCCTTCCTGAGCGTAATCCCATGCTTTTGTAACGTCGTCTTCGGTCTTGATAACACTTTGCCCTTTACCTGAAGAGCTCATCACAGGCTTCACCACGCACGGAATACCCACATGCTCAACCGCGGCTTTGAAGTCTTCAAAGTTATCTGCAAAACGATAAGGTGAAGTCGTCAATTCCAGTTCTTCTGCTGCCAAACGTCGGATACCTTCACGATTCATTGTTAGCCTGGTTGCCTTAGCGGTTGGAACAACATTCAGTCCTTTCTCTTCAAGCTCTACCAGTTTGCCGGTTGCGATGGCTTCAATTTCTGGTACGACGTAAGTAGGTTGTTCCTTCGTAATAACTTCTTCTAAGGCGTTCCCATCTAACATGTCGATAACATAACTACGGTGAGCGACTTGCATCGCTGGAGCATTGGCATAGCGATCACAAGCAATCACTTCTAAACCAAGTCTCTGGCATTCAATGGCGACTTCTTTACCGAGTTCGCCAGAGCCTAAAAGTAATACACGGGTAGCATTTGCGCTAGTTGCAGTGCCAAACATAGTGTTCCCTTACAAAATAGAGTGATGAGACAGAAATTGCAGGAGATCATACTGAAGTTTTATGACAAAGCAAACGTTTGCTTTTGGTTTTTAGGTAATAAAAAAGCTCTACATGTTGTAGAGCTCTTTGTTGAATTTGTCGTTTATACGTTGACAAAACTAAGCGGAATATCTGGATTCAACGCTTCCAACGTTGATTGCGTATCGGCTAAATGACTGATCTTACCTTCTGAGTTCTCTACCAATGCAGCGGCTTTGATGCTGTCAAAGGTTTCACCCGCAAGTAAAACTTGGATTAGCGCAACTTGTAACGGCGGCAAGCTAGGATTGAACGCTGCATTTTCTGCATAAGCGCCTTGGAATACACGGCCGCTAGTCATCTCTAATGCTAAACCACTCAAGTTGTTGGTGTATGGTGAGTGGCTCATGTTCATCGCTTCAACTGCACTTTGGATGAGTGCGCCTTCATCATCACATGAGAACTGGTGTTTAACTTCTGCCATTAAGCCGGACTCGATACCGAGATCGTTTGGTCCAAAGGCTTCAGGCAGGTATTCATGAAGTGACTTTTCTTCGCGTTCTGGGAGCTGGATTTTAAGCTCGTTTGCGGTAGATAACTCATTCATGAACTGGCGGCAGTGACCACATGGGCTGAAGTTGATAGTGATATCCTTAACACCACGTTCGCCTTTCATCCAAGCATGGCTAATCGCAGACTGCTCTGCGTGAACCGTTTGACCCAACTGTACACCAAAGAATTCCATGTTGGCACCGAAGTAAAGGCGACCTGAAAGACCACGAACGATAGCGCCGACATAAAAGTCAGAAAGGGGAGCATAGGAGTACGCTGCGGCAAAAGGAAGTAGCGCAACACGAAGCTCTTTGTCTGATAGACCGGTAGCTGAAAGCAACTGCTCAAATTGTTGAACTGAAAGCGTAGCATCAAAATCATCAGCTTGGATGATAGGAGCAAGTTGTTTGGAAAGTGCTTCTGGAGCGCCTGCTAGCGCCTGTTCAATGCGACTTTTCATGTTGAATCCTTGTTATTGCATGGACAGTTATTCTATGTGAAAGATAGAAATGTTCCGTGCGTTAGATCACGATAAATAATGCAATTGATAATTCTGTTACATAATTAGAGTGAGCTCACACATGTATTCGATTGCACAGGTGTGAAGCGTTATCTCCGTCTCACAATTAACCATATCAGTATATATTCATATGACCAAGGAGCAGGAGTATGTTACTAACGCGACTTTTACCGCTATGCTACTTTATACCCACGTAATCTAGAGCGAGTGGTAGCACCTAGAATGCTAATGCTATGAATGTATATCTCGATCAAGTCCCTTCACGGTATTACTGGGTGAGGTTGCTAGATAAGATAGGATTTTGAAAGGGATAAGTAAGAAATGGAAAGGCTACGGCCTGCCGGAAGGAGGGCAGACCGAGAGCGCTTAACTATTGATATAGCCAGACCGCCAAAGCAAAAAAACTTGGAGCCAAAATAGAAGTTATGATCCCACATAAAACCAATGCGAGTGATGAGAACGCGGCATCTATGGGCTGTTTCTCTGCACAAGTAGCGGTGCCTAAGGCATGAGAGACTGTACCCATTGTCAGACCACGTGCAATCGGGTGTTTAATTCCAATCAAATTGTAAATTGGGTATGCCAAAATTGCGCCCAATAAACCGACAATCAGAACCAAGATCGCTGCAACGGCGGCTTCACCACCAAGGTGACTCGATATTTCCATCGCTATTGGTGTCGTGACGGATTTACCCACTAGACTCGCGATTAAACTGATATCCGCTTTGAAAGCGACTGCGATCAAGGTGGTTGTCATCATCGACATCACACTGCCTACTGTGCAAGCGAAAGTGATGATTCGCCAGTTTGCTTTAATTTGTGGTAGTTGTTCATATAGTGGATAAGCCAGAGCAACTACAGCAGGTTGAAGCAAAAAACTGATCCCTTCGTTATCCGCATAATACTTTTCAAATGGCACATTTAAGTAAGTAAGCAAAGGAATGAGCACTGCGATACTGATCAGCAAAGGGTTTGCTAGAGGATTGTTCACTTTGATTGCGATTTGGCGAGCGATAAGAAAAACCGCAATGGTAACAACTAACCACATATCAGTGTTTCTCCTGTAGCAAGTAATCCAGCAGCCAAGCGAGGCTGACCAATACAATGAGTGAACCGCCAACCGCGCTAGCGATGATAGGGAGCGCATTGGCGAGTAGTAAATCGAAATGCTGCATTAATCCGACGCTGATAGGAACGAACAATAAGATCATATAGCGTATAAATAGCGTGGCGCCCGGTTTGACCCAGTCGACTTTTACAAGCCCAAGAGTCATGGAGAAAAACAGTACGAGCATACCGATGACACTTCCTGGAACGGAAACGCCAGTGAACTTTTGAATGGTAATTCCGATGCCAAGTGCTCCCATGATGAGGAAGATTGAAATGAGCAGTTGGATCAGTTGTAAGAATCGTTCTTTAATCATTTTGACAGTATATAAACAACAAGCACACCATAAGGTGCGCTTGTATTAGGAGGAGTTAGGAAGCTAAGCTCTCTACATAACGGTACACGGATTTTAATATCGCAATCTTCTTTTCGTCACTTTCATGTTCGTGAACTAAGTTTTCTAAATTCAGCATGTACTCTTCAATTTGGCTTTCAAACACTTCTCGACAGTGTAGTGCCCAGCGTCTTTGTTCTTGCTCGTCTAATGTGCCTGGGAAGTTACGCGCACGATAGCGGAACAATAGAGGTTTAATGCGCTTGTCATCAAATTCAATGTCTAATGCAGCAAGATTATTCGGATCGGTTTCGCGAATGATATCCATAGCTGCGCGATCGGCTGGAGAAAAGAACCCGTCGTAAAGTTGTGTATCGACGTCATCACTTTTATCGAATTTGCGCTCGACTGAAAAGAGGCTAATCAGCTTTTCTCTAATTTCAGGATGTTGGCGCAACAAAGCGAGATTGGCGAGACATTGTTGGCGATCAATGCCAATAGACTCTGCATTTTCAGCCGTTAACGTTTTTGCAGGGGCGAGAATAGGGCATTTGTTCAAATGAACTAGTTTAACTGGCACTGGTAGCAATTCACCAAGATCTTCGCGCTTCGTGTAGAGTCTTTCGTGCAGCTCTTCTGCGGATAGCTCAAGAATAGGTTGAGGGTCTTTCGCTAAATCGATGGTGATAACGGCGTTATTATTGGTTGGATGCCAAGCAACAGGCACAATCCAGCTAGTGTACTGGCATTCGCGCCCTAGCATGCCTGAAACGTGCATCAACGGTGTCATGTTGACGATGTCGACTAAATCATTGAGCTTGCGCTTTTGGCGCATAGAAAAAAAGTAATCAAACAATTTTGGTTGCGCTGCTTTTACTTTCTTTGCTATTTCGATAGTCGCAACCACATCTGCCATGGCATCGTGCGCGTTACTATGTTCTATGCCGTTAGCCACGGACAAATGTTCTAATTTAAAGCTAGTGAAGCCATCTTCGTTTTCTGGCCATTCTACGCCTTCTGGGCGAAGGGCATGGCAAGCGCGTAGTACATCGAGTAAATCCCAACGTGAGTTACCGTTTTGCCAACTCCATGCGTATGGATCGATAAAGTTGCGATAACAAGTATAACGGGTCACTTCGTCATCAAAGCGAATGCTGTTGTAGCCTAAACTGGTGGTATTTGGTCTCGCGAGTTCAGCGTGAATCTTAGCGATAAACTCTGGCTCAGAAAGGCCTTCTTGAACCGTTTTTTGCGGAGTAATACCAGTAATAAGTGCAGCTTCAGGAGACGGAAGATAATCAGCCGGTGGTTGACAGTACATGACTAAAGGCTCGCCGATGATATTAAAGTTTTCATCTGTACGAACACCAGCAAACTGGCTTGGGCGATCTTTCGCGGGGTTGGTTCCCCATGTCTCATAATCAAAGAAGAAAAAAGTGGGCTGATTATCTTGGTGCATTCTGCTTACCGTTTACAAAACCGATGACAGTATTAGACCATTCAACGCCTTGACTAGCAACGAAAGATGCAAGTTGAATTTTTGAAAATGAAAAAAGCCGATGGCGAACCATCGGCTTGATATTTTACGTTTTATCGCTTTGGAAGGAATTTGAGTTCTATGCTCGTGTTTCTTCCAATGTTGCTTCACTTTCTGGTGACTTCAGCACTCGGCTAGCAATTGTACCCGCAGTCATTGAGCCTGAAACGTTTAGTGCGGTACGTGCCATGTCAATCAGTGGTTCAATAGAGATAAGCAGTGCCGCGATGGTCACAGGTAAGCCCATTGCAGGAAGAACAATCAAGGCTGCAAACGTCGCACCGCCGCCGACACCTGCAATACCAAATGAGCTGATGGTGATAATCGCAATCAATGACAGGATAAAGTGTAGATCAAGTGGGTTGATGCCCATTGTTGGAGCTACCATCACTGCCAGCATTGCAGGATAGATACCCGCACAGCCGTTTTGGCCGATAGTGGCACCAAACGATGCTGATAGGTTTGCAATCGCTGGTGGTACGTTAAGCTTGGTGATTTGCGCTTCTACGTTTAGTGGAATTGTTGCTGCTGAGCTACGAGATGTAAACGCGAAGGTCAGTACAGGCCAGATTTTCTTAAAGTATTCCGCAGGGCTAACGCCAACAAAAGAGACCAATACGCCATGAACAACAAACATCAGTGCGATAGCAACATAAGACGCCACAATAAAGCCAAGTAGGTTTAGGATGTCGCCTGCGCTTGATGTCGCTACCACTTTTGCCATCAGTGCTGCGATGCCGTATGGCGTTAGGGCCATGATCATCTTCACTAATCGCATAACGATAGATTGAGCAGCTTCTACGAAAGTACGAATCGGTGATTCCAACTCTGCTTTTTCTATCATCACTTTACGAGCGGCGATACCAGTTAACACGCCGAAAATCACAACAGCGATAATCGATGTCGAGCGAGCACCTGTTAGATCAGCAAATGGGTTGGTTGGAATGAAGCTAACTAGCATTTGAGGAATAGTTAAGTCACTTACTGTACCGGCACGGCTTTCTAAAACGGCGATACGAGCGGTTTCACGCGCACCTTCAGTTAACCCTTCTGCTGACAGGCCAAATGTCGTTGTCACCAAAATACCGATAAGTGCAGCAATTGCAGTCGTTACTAGAAGAACAGAGATGGTCAGGCCAGAAATTTTACCTAATGATCCACCTTTCTCCAATTTAACAACTGCAGAGATCATCGATACCAACACCAGTGGCATGATGACCATTTTCAGTAGACCAACGTAGCCACTGCCTACAATGCCTACCCATTCAAGTGTTTGAGCAATTGCGCTGTTACCTTCACCGTGAATGAGTTGCAAAGCAAGACCAAAAAGAGAACCGGTAACAAGACCGATCAAAACGAGACGTGAAAGAGTGTGTTTCTTTTGTTGTTGATTAAATAGAAAGAACAATATTCCAACAAAGACGGCTAGAGAGGCTATCACTGCAAAATTCATAATTTGACCTTATCAACCAACCTAAGTGGCGGTTGTTTTTTATACGGGGTTTTATACGGATTTATTTATGGAGCGTAAGATAACGCTCGTGATATAACTTTAAAAATGACAAACGGGTATTAGCTAGATCTAAAATGAATATAAAAACGAGATCTAAGTCGCGTGAGAGCGTGAATTAGCACATTAATTGTACAAAATGGTTATTCGTAGTGATGCAGTAAGTCACGCATTTCTTTCCTTTGTAAGTAAACCACCGAGTCTTCTTGATAACTGAAAAGTTGATAAATCATCGCTTTGGCGACATCTTCTGCTCGAATCGGTAAAAAGTTGGACAGTTTGCCAAGCATAAGTGGGCGAATTACCTTAAACAGAGTTTGTACTAACTTCTCGTCCATTCTTGGGTTTTGACGTTGACCAACAAGCGGGCCTGGTCGAACAAATACGATTTCCTCAAAATCCATAGCTTCGATTCGTTGTTCCATTTGTCCTTTACAAGCTAGGTAATGGGATGGCGATTTACTATTTGCACCGAGGCTAGAAACAACCGCAAGGCGTTTGACTCCGATTGTTTTCATCTGTTGGGCGACTTTGCACACCAGATCAACATCTACTCTACGCAAATTATCCTTACTACCAGCTTGCTTAAGGGTCGTACCTAAACAGATAAAGCCGATGGTTGGTGTTGGTTGGTTCTCATCCCATTGGTGGATAGAAAGGTCTGCATCAATGAGAGGAATAAGCTTGTTGTCCACATCTAGGACGCCATCGAGTGGGCGGCGAGAAAGATAATATAATGTTCCAACACCTGATTGATTTATGAGGTTTGCAATGACTTTTGAGCCTACTAAGCCAGTTGCACCGGCGATGATTGCGCAGGTGTTGTTATCCATATCTTTTCTCCTATATGGGAACATAGTCTAAGCTATTGTAGCGGATTTCAACGAGTTACTTATAATCTCGTGCAAGAAAGGTGAGACGCTCTGCGAACTCGGCAGACTATCCTGAGATAAACTTGATTAGCGCTGCCCCAATTGGATGCAAGTGTATACAATAGTGGGGCGCGCAAAAACTGTCGCTGAACAAGACCTCTTGAACAACAGAACATCTCTCACCCAGACAACATCAAAGGAACGTAAAAAATGGATGACTCTTTTGCTGCGGAGATACAAGCACGCATAGATAACAAAACCAAACCCGTCGGTTCTTTAGGCTTATTGGAAAAGGTGGCACTGCAGTTAGCTCTTATTCAAAGTCAGGATAAACCTCAGCCAGTTGATTCCATCGCTATCTGCAAACCGAGCATGCTGGTATTTGCTGGAGATCACGGCGTTGCAGAGGAGGGTGTGAGCATTGCGCCAAGCGAAGTCACTCAGCAAATGGTGGCTAACTTTCTCGCTGGCGGCGCAGCCATCAACTGTTTTTGCGACATTAATGGCATTCAACTCAAAGTAATAGATTGCGGCATGTTGGCTCCTATTGATGTGCTGGTTCCAGAATTTAAATCCCATCCCAACTTGGTTGAACAACGGTTGGGTAACGGCACGGCTAATTTTTCTAAACAATCCGCGATGTCCCCAGAACAAGTGGCGTTAGGTTTAGAGTATGGTGCGAAGATTGCTGAGCATACCATTTTGCATGGTTCAAACCTCTTGATGTTCGGCGAGATGGGCATCGGTAATACCAGTTCGGCCTCAGCACTGTTATCGGCGCTGAGCTCATTAGATATTGATTATTGTGTTGGCGTTGGCACCGGAATCAATCAACAGCAGTTGAGCCGCAAATATAAACTGGTAGCACAGGGGGTAAACCGATGTCGAGGTCTTGATACCAAAGCGATTCTCGCACAGGTTGGGGGCTTTGAAATCGTACAAATGGTGGGCGCTTTTTTAGAAGCCAAGCGGCTTAAAACTCCAGTTTTAGTGGATGGGTTTATCGTATCGGTAGCGGCTTATATTGCGACGTTGTTAGACGAAGAAACGCGTGAATACATGTTGTTTGCCCATCGCTCTGAAGAAAATGGACATAAATTTGTATTGGAACATCTTAAAGCAGAACCTCTGCTCGACCTTGGTTTACGGCTAGGGGAGGGAACAGGAGCCGCTCTTGCCTTACCCTTGTTAAAAGCTGCCGCCCAGTTTTACAACAAAATGGCGAGCTTCGAGAGTGCAGGAGTTACAGTTTAGTGTCAGTCCCTGATAATTCTGAGAACGTCATGCCGTCATCGTTAAGATACCAGTGGGAGTTATTTCTATTAGCTACCAGTTTTTTTAGCCGCTTACCCGTGCCCCAAGCGTTGCCTTACAGTGAAGAACGCATGAATCAGGCAGGCCGTTACTTCGCGTTAGTTGGTCTCGTGCTTGGAGCGCTTTGCGCTTTGGTATTTTCGCTCACCTCAATTCTCTTCCCAGAATCGGTTGCCATAGTATTAACGATGGTGTTTAGCTTATTGTTAACCGGGGCATTTCACGAAGACGGCTTGACCGATATGGCGGATGGCATTGGTGGTGGCATGACCGTAGAGCGACGCCTCTCTATTATGAAAGACAGTCGTATTGGCACTTATGGTGCCGCCACTCTCATTATGGCGTTATTGGCTAAGTATGTTTTTTGGAGTGAACTGGCTAACTTGCCGCACTTTTGGTTGGTCATTGTCGTCGCTTACACCGCAAGCCGAGCACTAGCAGCGACGCTTATTTATGACATGCCTTATGTCAGTGACAGTGATACGTCGAAAAGTAAACCGCTAGCAAGTCGCCAGTCTTCTCTAGAAGTCTCCATTTTGTTGTTTACTGGTGGTGTAACATTGCTTGTGCTTGGGATCACGTATGCGATCTTGATATCGCTTGTTCTCGTGGTATTTCGTTTGATGTTCAAACGTTGGTTAACCAAGAGAATTGGCGGCTTTACGGGGGATTGCCTTGGCGCAGCGCAACAGTTGTCGGAACTGCTTATTTATCTCACTATGATTGGGTTGTATCACTCCTCATGAAGCAATTGATACTCGGTGGCGCGCGCTCTGGGAAGTCGCATTTGGCAGAAAAAACAGCTAAGCAATTATCGGTCGCTTCTCATCGATCATTACACTATGTTGCAACCGCGCTGCCATTTGACCAAGAAATGCGAGAGCGAATAGCGCATCATCAAAAGCAACGCGGGGGCGAGTGGCAAGAGCATGAATGCCCCCTTCATTTATCTGAGTTACTGACAAATTTCGCTACCACCGATGTTGTATTGGTCGATTGTTTAACCTTGTGGCTCAACAATTGGATATTTGAGTTAGGTGATGAATGTTCCAATGAGAAGCTAGAAGCAGAAATTGAAAAGCTTATAAAGATGGTGCGTGGCTCAGATGCGACGTTAATATTCGTCTCTAACGAGGTTGGAATGGGCATTGTACCTTTGGGGGCGGTTAGTCGTTATTTTGTGGATAATGCAGGACGGATGAATCAAAAACTAGCCAGTGTTTGCCATCGCGTTACCTTTGTTGCTGCTGGTTTGCCGTTGGTTCTTAAAGAGTAGGATGGAACAAAATGAAAACACTCAATATCTATCTTGTGCGTCATGGAAAAGTAGACGCTCCACCAGGACTCCATGGCCAAACAGATGTAAAAGTTACGCCTGCTGATCAAGAGAGTATTGCTCGGGCTTGGGCTGAGAGTGGACGAGGTGTGGGTGGAATAGTTTCTTCTCCGCTTTCACGCTGTCAAGAACTGGCAAACATCATTGCTGAACAGCAATTATTACCAGTAATGACGGATGAATCTTTACAAGAGATGGCATTTGGTGATTTTGATGGTATGCCTTTTGATATGCTCACTGAGCAGTGGAAAAAGCTAGATGCTTTTTGGCAATCGCCAGCACAACATACGTTGCCGAATGCTGAGAGCTTAAGCACATTTTCTGAGCGCATATGTCGCGTTTGGTCTCAAATCATCAACGATATCAATGACAATCTCCTTATCGTCACGCATGGTGGCGTCATTCGTATGATTCTTGCTCATGTATTGGAGTTAGATTGGCGTAATCCAAAGTGGTATTCGACGTTGTCGATAGGAAACGCTTCTGTCACGCATATAACAATTACCATAGATGAGCAAATTTACGCCTCGGTGCGTTCGATTGGCGTACCTCTTTTAACTCGTTAATTTATAAATATTAAAATGCCCAGAACGATATTGCTTACGGGCATAGTCACGGAAGATGTCAGTGGAAGCCCATCTGCTAGGTGCAGGAAGCGAAAATTGACTCAGTTACATAAAAAGGAAATATAGAAATGACAACGCCGAGTTGGGATTTGTCCATCGTTTATAACGACCTTTCTGACCCACGAATTCAAGACGATATTGCTCTTGTAGAACAATGTATTGATCTTTTGAATAAACAATCAGCAGATTGTGGCAACGTAGAGATCATGCAAAATGCGATTTTGACCAATGAAGCTGCGAGTCGTTTAGCGGGCACAGTTGCAAATTTTGCGAGTTGTTATGCTTCTGTTGATGCAACAAACGCCGAAGCGAAATCGTTACTTGGTAAAATGACCCGCATCTTTTCGGAGCTTTCCCAAGCGTTCAGTCCCTTTGATTTGACATTAACTCATGCCGACGAAGAGTTTATCTTGCGCGTGTTAGACCATGAGAATCCTGATATCAGTGGGCAAGCTTTTTCTATCTTAAATTCTAGAAAGTTGGCGGATACTCGTCTTAGCAACGCAGAAGAACAGTTACTGGCTGCGATGAGTGTGGATGGCAAATCGGCTTGGGGTAACCTATACGATAACCTGACTGGCTCATTGAAAGTGAAGCTTGAGTACACAGATGGTAATAGTGAAGAGCTTGGGTTTTCTCAAGCGGCAAGCATTCTTTATGGTTCTGAATTCGAGCGTCAAGAAGCCGCGTGGCGTGGCGTACAAGATGCAATGCAAACGCACCAAGAATCATTCGCTGCGATTTTGAATGCGTTAGCAGGATGGCGCTTAACTGAAAACAAAAAGCGTTCTACGAAGCGTGAAGTTCACTTCCTAGAGCCGAGTTTGCATGGTAGCCGAATCCAAGCTGAAACTTTAAATGCGATGATGACCGTAGCCAAAGATAGTCGAGCTATTGGTCAGAAAGCAGGCTTATTGATGGCGCAAGTACATGGTCTGGATGAGATGAAACCTTGGAATCATCTGGCGGCTATGCCTGCTTTGAGCGGTGAAGCGAAGGTTTACGATTTTGATGAAGCGATTGATGTTATTTGTGAAGCATTTGAAACAGTAAACCCTGAGATGTCGGAGTTTGTCCGTTTGATGGTACAAAATGGTTGGATTGATGCCGCGCCAAATGCTAACAAGCGTCTTGGCGCATACTGCACCAAACTGCCAGCAACGCGAACACCACTTGTGTTTATGACTTGGAGTGGCAGCCGTTCAGACCTTATGACTCTGGCACATGAACTTGGCCATGCGTTCCATAACTGGGTTATTCGTGATTTGCCACTTTGCCAAACTTACTACCCAATGACGTTAGCAGAAACCGCCTCTATCTTTGCAGAAAACATCGTTCGTGATCATTTGATTTCGAAAGCGGAGAGCGTTGATGAAAAGCTCGAGATGTTGTGGGAAGAGTTGTCATCTGCGCTAGCTTTAATGACCAACATTCCGGTTCGCTACGAGTTTGAAAAATCGTTCTATGAACGCCGCCAGGATGGAGAGTTAACCGCAGATGAATTCTGTGAGTTGATGTCAGAAACTTGGAAAGAATGGTATGGCGACGTAATGAGCGAACCGGATCCGTACTTCTGGGCAAGCAAGCTGCACTTTTCTATTGATAGCGTGAGCTTTTATAACTACCCATACCTATTTGGTTTCTTGTTTAGCAAGGGTATCTATGCACAGCGAGAAAACAAAGGCGAAGCGTTTTACACCGATTACATCAATTTGCTGCGCGATACAGGCTGCATGATGGCGGAAGATGTCGTCGAAAAGCACCTGTCGATGGATTTAACCCAGCCAACGTTTTGGCAGCAGAGTGTTGAGCTAGTGCGTGAAAAAGTCGATGAGTTTGAGCGTTTGCTCGCACAGCGCGGCTAAGTTTTTCGCAGTGTTGATGCATAATCTGCTTTATAGCTACAAAAATTTGATCAAATCATAATGATCTTAATCAGGGCTGTGGTAAAGTTCACAGCCCTAACACTTTGTAATTGTTTGAAAATTAAACGCCTCAATGCTTGATTTGAGTGCCTGGCGCGAAAAGGCATCGGATTTTCGAGGGAAATAGTGATTTCTACTCATAAGTGAGATCGTAGCAACAAAAATCCTTTGTACAATTTATTAACATATCCGCCGTGCTATTAAGGAGTAACGCATGACGAAGTCTCTCTTTCGCCAATCGTTTTTAACTGACACGTTAGATGTTCATATTGATGTTGCACCAGCGGAGCAGGTGCTTTCTAACGGTGTAAAACTTAAACTCTATCAGCGTGGTGTATTAGAAGTAATCCCTGCGAATTATACTCAGGATACGAAGAACATCATCATCTCTTGTGGGGTTCACGGAGATGAAACCGCACCGATGGAGCTGGTGGATTCCATTATTCAAGACATAGAATCTGGGTTCCAGACGGTCGATACCCGTTGTCTGTTCATTATCGCTCACCCAGAGTCCACTCTGGCGCACACGCGATTCCTTGAAGAAAACCTCAACCGTTTGTTTGACGAAAAAGAACACAAACAGACAAAAGAGCTTGTTATCGCCGATACGCTTAAGCTGCTTGTTCGAGATTTTTATCAGGATACCGACCCGACAACACGCTGGCACCTTGATTTACACTGCGCGATTAGAGGCTCGAAGCACTATACGTTTGCAGTAAGTCCTAAGACTCGTCATCCTGTGCGCAGCAAAGCATTGATCGATTTCTTGGACAGTGCACACATTGAAGCAGTGCTCCTGTCAAACTCACCATCGAGCACGTTTAGCTGGTACAGTGCCGAGAACTTTGGTGCGCAGGCTCTCACAATGGAGCTTGGCCGTGTGGCTCGTATCGGTGAAAATGACCTCGATAAACTGACCGCGTTTGATTTGTCTTTACGTAATTTGATTGCGGAAACGAAGCCAGAACACTTACCAAAACCATGCATTAAGTATCGCGTAAGTCGCACAATCGTTCGTTTGAACGAAGACTTTGACTTTATGTTCGACGACAATGTTGAAAACTTCACCTCATTTGTTCACGGCGAAGTGTTTGGTCATGATGGCGACAAACCATTAATGGCGAAGAATGAAAACGAAGCGATTGTCTTCCCGAACCGCCACGTCGCAATAGGTCAACGTGCAGCTCTGATGGTTTGTGAAGTGAAAACCCGTTTTGAAGAGGGTGAGTTGGTTTACGATTAATCCAACATTGCTTTGAGAAGTTAATTGCAATTTACCGAGGCTTAACTGTAAGGTTAAGCCTCGTTTGTTTTTATCGGCCGCTATGGATTTTCAACAACTTATCCTGAACAAGGAACGACGCTGGCAACGTAACCTGATGGTTATGTCGATCGTGCTCGCTGTACTCTCTGCCATTCACTTGATGGTCGGAGAAATTTTCCTTTCTCCTTTTCAATCCTTATCTGCATTTGAACAGAAGTTATTGGTGGACTTGCGTTTACCGAGGTTAGTGTCTGCGGCAATTATTGGTGCTGCGTTAGCGGTATCTGGCGCGACGTTACAAGTGTTGCTTGGGAACGTGTTGGCTGAACCTGGCGTGCTTGGTATCTCTGGTGGCGCAAGCTTAGCAATGGTCTTAATCATGTTCGCGTCACCTGTTCTTCCTACCCCGATTGTTTTTATGTTGGCAGCGATTGCTGGCTCGATGGTATTCACGTTTGTTTTGGTGGCGATAGCAAGGGCAATGCACCTGACGACGGCTCGATTGCTTTTGGTTGGGGTCGCATTGGGTATTTTATCGAGCGCGATTGTGACGTGGGCATTTTACTTTAGTGATGATCTCAGTTTACGCCAACTGATGTATTGGTTAATGGGCAGTATTGGCGGTGCAAGTTGGTATCAACATACCGTTACTTTGGTGATGTTACCGGTGCTTATCTGGTTATGTTGTAAAGGCAAGTCGCTTGATAAATTGATGCTGGGTGAGATTCATGCGACCCAATTGGGTGTCGATGTGCATCAAATGCGTTGGAAATTGATCCTCGCCATTTCTGTTTTGGTGGGTAGCTCAGTCGCTTTGGGTGGCATCATCAGTTTTGTTGGTTTGGTGGTGCCGCACTTGTTGCGTTTGGCTTTTGGTACTGAAAACCGTTATTTATTGCCACTTTCTGCAATATCTGGTGCTGCGTTGCTTGTATTTGCTGACATCGGCGCAAGACTGTTATTGGACTCCGCAGAGTTACCTTTAGGTGTCATGACAACATCGATTGGCGCACCTATTTTCATCTGGATGCTGGTGAAGAGTCATGATGCACGTTAAACATATGTCGGTTGGTAGTCGATTATTGCCTCTTTCTTTTGAATGCAAAGCTGGCGAAATCGTACATATCGTTGGGCCTAATGGTTCCGGTAAGAGTACTTTATTGGCTGCGATTTCTGGTACGTTAAGTCACCGAGACGGTATGAGTGGTGAAGTGTACGTTGGCAACAAAAACTTGCTTACTTTACCGTTGTCAGAGCAAGCTCATGTTCGAGGTTATTTGTGTCAGCAATCGCGCCCAGCGTTTAATGTTGATGTGTTTCAGTATCTAGCACTATCTCTGCCTAGTGGCGCTGAGATTGCGGATATCAAAGTGCGTGATGCTGTCAATATGGTGGTGGAGCTGGTACAACTGCAAGATAAGCTTCATCGCAGTATTCAAACATTATCCGGTGGTGAGTGGCAGCGTGTCCGATTAGCAGGTGTATGTTTGCAGGTGTGGCGTACCATTAATCCTTTTTCGCAGTTTTTAATTTTGGATGAGCCAGCAGCACCGTTAGATATTGCGCAAGAGGGTCTGCTCTATCAATTGATTAACGCTATGGCGGCGCAGGGAATTGGAGTATTGGTTGCTAATCACGATCTCAATCGCACATTAAAGCACGCAGATAAAGTATTGCTGCTTAACAACGGTGTGCTGCACTCATCAGGAAGTGCCGATACTGTGCTAACGGAAGAAGCTCTCGGGGAAGTGTTCAATACTCAAGTCAAAAAGGTCATTGTAGATGAGCAACCTTATTTAATCTTTGATTAGTATTTAGGGACAATAAAAAACGACCTACTTGAGGTCGTTTTTTTAATCGAGATAGCCAAACTCAACGCTTATTGAGTTAACGGTTTTAGATCTGCTGGGCGGTAGTAAACAGATTTGAGTACTTTGCCTTTGCGAATGGTTTTACCTTCCGATACGAAATCTTCGGCGCATTTCGCGATGATGTATTCACCTTTCTGCACCGCCATCAACTTGATGCCTTGTTCCGCGTAGAATGCCTCTGTTTCTGAGTACTCTTGCTCGTTACGGCATACTTTGCTCATGTTGCTTGAGTGCACTTCATCCCAGCAAGGAATAAATTCAATACCACGGTTTACTGCAACGTTTAATAGAAGATCGATTAAGTAGCTGATCGCCAGGTTGTCTTCTACTTTGCTGTGGCCAAGATGAACGAGACGGCCCATTAATACATACACGCTGTCTACGATGGCATCTGCTTGCTCAGTTTTACAATCTGCTTCTGCTAGCTCTGTTAGCTCTTCGATCGCCAAAGAGGTGTGTAGTGTGTCTGCTTGCGTATCAAGGCTTGCAGCGTCTGCGACTGGTAAGTCGAACGTACTACGGAACTCGGTGATATCACGGTATAAGTGATCAAAAATCTCTTGGGTTAGCTTTGACAGTTGCATTCTAATTTCCATTGAATCGATTGAAGCGGCAATGATACCAAACCGCACTTTGAACCCCAAGGGCATTGCATCTAACTGGTGATAAATCTGCCTTTGGGGAATAGTGGTGCTTAACGAAATAGGTAAGGGAACAGCTTTTTACGTTCTTCCTCTGAAAGGGCGGAAACACGAGCGATGTTCGTATCGGGAATGGATTCAGGATCAGGATAGTGTTTTAGTACCTTTTCCATACTCTCTTCGCGAATCAAATGGAAGATTGGGTAAGGAGAACGATTGGTCAGGTTTTCGTCGTCTTCAGGCCTTGCGCCACCAAAACAGTAATCAGGATGGAAAGTCGCTACTTGGAAAATACCTTCCCAGTTTTGCTGCTTAATTAATCCTTCAACCCAATCTATGCAAAAGTTGTAGTCCCAGAAATCTTGTAGCATGTTGGGAACCACAACCAACGTGGTCTCAAGTTGTTCGGGCTCTGTGTTACTCAGCTCAATCAGTTGCAATAAAATATCTTCAAGAAGCGTTTCTTCTTGAGTCGCTTCACTAACAAAGATTTTGATTTGTTTATTACGTTGCGGCTTGGCAGCAAACGGACAAAGGTTGAGCCCGATTACCACATCGTTGAGCCATTGGTTGACCTGTTGAGTGATCGCTTCGATATCTGTGTTTTGTGTTGAACGCGTTGACATACGACTTTCTGGTTTTTATTAAAGTAGCGCAAGCATAGCAGAGTTGGTTATCCAAGTAACCAGAGAGGTATTACGCAAATGAGCGTACCTTAGCTACTCTTTAAACTCGCAGCGTCAGGTGTTTGGTCAGTATGCTTTCTTTCGGCAATGTGTTTCAAATACGCAATTGCAGCAAACATCGCTAGGTAGACTGCGCTTCCTCCCATAAGAACACTCGACCAACCACCATGTTGCCAACAATAAAGAAGTAAGAATCCTCCTAAGCTACCGCCTACGTAGTAGTGTACTAAGTAGAGCGCTGTCGCGGTGGCTTTGGCGCGAGTGGCGTTCTGACCGACCCAACCGTAGGCGAGGGTATGAGTAAAGAAGGCACCAAAACTTATCAGCAACAACCCAAATAGCATTGCAGTCAAGCTTTCAACCGCCGCAATCCACATCCCCGCCATGCTCACTATCGCGCCTAAGAACATACCGAGGATTGATGAATAACGTTTACTCCAGTGGCCTGCGCAACGAGAGGAGAAAGTCCCTCCCAAGTAACAAATAAAGATCAGTGAGGCCAACCCGACGGGCACATTGTGAGGTTCACTCACCAGACGGAAACCCATGACGGAGTAAAGGTTGACGAACAAAGCAAAGTTGAGTCCTCCTATCAGCATTGCGAACCACACGCGTTGGTTTTTAAAATGACCAATAAGCGCACGATTTTGATGGCGCAAGCTGCTTGATGACGGGGTGAAGTTGCGCTGTGTTGGCAATAAATAGTGAACGCCAATGACACCAAGAAGAGTGAACACCATCATAACTTCAATGGCGACATCAACACTGAAATTGTCCGCCAATAAGCCGCCGCTAATACGCCCTGCAATACCGCCTAATGAGTTAGCCGCAATGTACGTTCCAATTGCCATCGAGAAAGCGTGCTTGTCGAGCTCTTCTGCCATGTAAGCCACGGCGACTGCAGCAAAAGCTGCGAGCGCGACACCGATCAGTGCTCGACATACCACCAAAAACAGAAATGAGTCACCAAATAGCATCAAAGCGGAAAGGGTAGGAATCGAAAACAGACCAGCCATCATGACTGGTTTTCGTCCCACTGATTCTGATAACACAGCCATTGGAACGAGGCTAAAAGAGAGAGCGAGTGTTGAGGCCGCAAATAACCAGTTCACTTGCGTTTCTGAGATCGTAAAAATTTGGGCAAAAGTGGGCAGCATTGGCTGTAGTAGGTATAAATTTGAAAAAACCAAGAAGGAACCAAGCGCTAGCGAGAGCGTAATGCGTTTGTATTCCGGTGTGCCAAAACTGACCATGAATCCTGCCTAATGTGAGCAAATGGAGAGACTGTGATCAATCTATCAGTTCGTTATAAATTAAAAAAATATATTAAAAATATGGACACCATATATTTTTGATCTAATGGAATCGAAACAACTTAAACATTTTCTGGCGGTCGCTGAACACGGAAACATTACCCATGCGGCGAAAGCCCTGCATATTGCCCAGCCCGCATTAAGCATTTCTATCAAAAAGTTTGAGCAGTCTTTGGGCGTTACCCTATTTCGCCGTGATGATAAAAAAATCAGCTTAACGAAAGAGGGCGAAACGTTATTTGTACATGCTAAGCGGGTGATTCAACAGTTGCACGACGCGCAGCTCGCGATTGATGAGTTGAAAGGTTTAGCGAAAGGCGAAGTAAGGCTCGGAACGCCATCAATGATGGGCAGTTATTTCTTTCCACGAATTGTGATGGCGTTTAAAAGCCAATTCCCTGAGTTAAAATTGACCTTGGTCGAAGCTGGAACTCAATCGATTCGTCGTATGCTGCTCAATGGTCAACTCGATATTGGTGTGATCAGTTGTGATAATGTGCCTGATGATCTAGAAACTGACCATTTGTTTACTAGCCAAATGGTCGCAGTTGTTTCACCTGAGCATGAGTTAGCCCAGCGACACGCTCTTACTTTTGATGAGTTCTTTGAACACGATTTGGTTATGTTTCAGCATGGCTATTTTCACCGCGAATTTTTGGATCAGGTGAGTGAGGAGCATGGGTTTACCATGAAGTCATCATTCGAGACCAACTTACTGCCTTTGATTTTGAGTATTGTAAAACAAGAGTTTGCGATTACCGCGTTACTGGAATTGGTGACTCAACATGAGTCGGGCGTTGTTGGCTTACCGTTTGAACCACCAGTTACGCTGGATCTGGCACTTGCTTGGCGCAAGCAGGGGTATTTATCAATAGCAGATCGAACGTTTATCGACTTTATCAAGCGCTACGTTTAAACGCAGCGCAGATTCATCGTCCGAGCACTAGTCGCCTTTGTACATCTTCTCGAAGTTCTTTGGGTTCCAGCCAATCATTACCCGATCACCAATTTTTAAAACTGGCACTGAACGAGCACCAAGCGCATCAAGTTCTTTGCGACCGCGTTGCATCTTAGCATTGCACAAACGATAGTTAATATTTTTCGAATCCAGATAACGTTGAGCATCTTTGCAGTGAGGGCATTTGTCTTTGACGTAAAGGACGACACGTTTCATTGAGTTTCTCTCCATTATCATTGGGAGGCGAAGTTTAACGGCCTTTCACCATAAATGAAAGGCGAAAGCTAAGGTGAAACTGTCCTTTATCTCAGGTATATTGAGCGCCTTTATTTTGTCATAACAGACGTTAACTCTATGCATCCGTCACTTCGATACATTCAAGGCTACCCACAAAACATCGTAGAGCAGGTGAGCTCATTGATAACGAGTGGCAAGTTTGTTCCTTGGTTCGAAAAGCGTTATCCCGATAGGCACCAAATCAAAAGCGAAAGGGCGCTCTATGAGTACGCCATGGCAATCAAAAACTGCTACATGAAGAAAGCCGCGCCAATCAGTAAAGTTGTCTACGATAAGAAAATTCATGCGGTAAACAATGCGCTTGGTTTGCACAGTGTTATCAGTAGAAACCATGGCGGTAAGCTGAAGTCGAAAAACGAGATTCGCATTGCCAATGTATTTAAGGATGCGCCCGAGCCACTATTAAGAATGCTGGTGGTACATGAGTTGGCGCATACTCGTGAGAAAAACCACGACAAGGCGTTCTATCAGCTATGTTGCTACATGGAGCCTGAGTATCACCAACTCGAATTTGATGCTCGTTTGTTTATGATTTACCTCGATTTAAAAGCGAATTTGAATGAAGAACAATAATCACAACGCGAAGCAAGCAAAGCCAAAGGCTTCAAAGGCGGCTCAGAATACAGACGCGAATAAAGCCAAGCCGAAGCGTGTTAAAGACAAAGTTGCGCGCAAATCTCCGCAGCCTGCAGGAAAGAGCGAAGTCGAGTTCATAAAAATAGCGAAGAATGGTTTGCATGAGCGTAATGTTCATCGAGGTCGTTACGATTTTAAAAAACTCGTGGAAAGTGAACCACAGTTAAAGCCATTCGTTATCAAAAATCCGAAAGGGGAAGACTCCATAAACTTCTCTGATCCTAACGCTGTTAAAATGCTCAATAAAGCATTGCTTGCTGCGTATTATGGTATCAAGTTCTGGGACATTCCCGACACCTACCTTTGCCCACCGATTCCGGGCCGCGCTGATTACATTCACCGAGTGGCAGAGCTACTTGATGGTGAAGTAAAAGGTCAGTACACGCACCAAAAAGTGAAAGCGTTGGACATTGGCGTGGGAGCAAACTGTATTTATCCGATTGTTGGTGTAACAAAATACGGTTGGCACTATACGGGCAGCGATGTCGATCCAAAATCCATCCAATCGGCTCAAACGATCGTAGAGCACAATCGTGTTTTGACGGGAAAAATTGCACTAATACAGCAACACAATGATGCCAATATTTATCGAGGTATCATTCAACCGAATGATCGTTATGATGTGACGACATGTAATCCGCCATTCCACCGTTCGGCGGAAGATGCCGCTATGGGCAGCCAGCGTAAAATCGATAATCTAAAAGCAAACCAGCGTAAGAAAGGGCTAAAACCTCAAACCGCACAAGTAAAGACAAGTAAGCCTGCGTTGAATTTTGGCGGTCAAAACGCTGAATTGTGGTGTGAAGGCGGAGAAGCGGCGTTTATCCGAAAAATGGCGAATGAAAGCCAAGCTTTTGCCGCACAGGTCTTGTGGTTTACGACACTTATATCCAAAAAAGACAACGTTCGCCCGATGCGCAAGCAGCTTGAAAAATTGGGTGTGAAGGCCATTCGTGTGGTTGAAATGAGTCAAGGGCAGAAAGTGAGCCGCTTTGTAGCTTGGTCATACATGGATAAGCAACAGCGCAAAGCATGGATTGAACTAAAGTAACGTTGACCGTTTCACACTGAACAATAAAGTAGAAAGCCCGCTGATATCAGCGGGCTTCTATTTTGGGAGATCTAAAACTTAATGATGGGCTCACAATCTAGTGAACTGAGAGAGACAAAAGTATCTGTTTTGGCATAGTACAAGCCACAGGTTTCACCTCTTATCTGCAACGTATATTGGTCTGGAAGATCCGTATAGCTGCCATCCAGCAGTTGATTGTTGTTACCTTTTACTCGTCCTTTTTCAATCAACAAATGCGGTGAGGATTCAAATACGTTATTTGCGATTCTAGGTGCTGGTGTCCCTTGGATTTCTGCGATCGCGTTTTGAATCTCTATGACTGTTTCCGGAGAGTTCTTTTTACTCAATGCTTCAACGGGTTCTTGTGACATAGCTTGGCATCCAATCAAAGAAATCGAAGTGCCTAAGAAAAGCGCAACCCGAATCAGCATTCGTAAAAAGTTAGTTGATCTCAACATGAATTGCCTCTGTTCGTAGCGGAGAGCGAAGATCGCTTAACTCCGGAGATGAAATGTTACGCGGCATGGCGTTGAAACTTGAAGGGGATACTGGCGGACAGGTTCCTGTTTCCATGTAGTTTAGCGCCGCAGAAAGCATACCTTCAGATGGATCGCCTAATGGTTTTGTTAGGTCGTCATTGACCCAGCAACCTTCCACTCTATTGTCTAAGCCTAGCTCGGTATTGATTTGGCTCTTTGGAGTAGGAATAAAACCATCAGCGAAGTCGCCAAATTTTTTCTCGTTCGCCGACTTGAACTGAATAGTGTAGTACATAGTGCCGCAGTTTTGTTCTGGTGAGAACCCGTACGGTTTACCTGTGGTTGTTGAACCTATTTGGATAACCTCCACATCAATGCCGCGCAAAGCGTTGATTAGCAGTTCACTTGAGGAAGCCGTGCCTCCTGAAGTCAGCACATATACGCGCTTTTTGTTCAGTGTCGGAAGCACTTGATCCGAATATTTCTGTGCTGCCCAGTCTATTGCTAGATTCGTAAAGCGATAGATGTTATCCCCATCTTTAATGGTACGCATCACTTTGTCATTATGAATCAACTCACTGAAGACTCGGTTCTGACCAGCACCGCTTAGCATGTAGCCTACTTGCGAGGACTGAAGGACTAAGCCACCGCCGTTGTAACGTAAATCAACGACGATCTCGTCAACATTCTCTGCTGAGAGCGTACTGAACGCCTCAATAAGCGGGGCTTGAGCGCTTGGTTCAAAGGAGTTGTATTGCAGATAGCCGATCCGCATACCATTTTGTGTAATCACTTTGGCATTTTTAACTGGAGAGGTCATGACATCAGAGGCGGTAAGCGTCACGGTTTTCTCTAGACCGCCAACACTCTCAAATGTGAAGGTGTAATCTTGATTGATGTCAGGGTTAAAGAGCGTTTTATTAATAAAATCAATGTCGGACTGACTACCGGTGTTAACCACATCAATATTATTGATTTTCAGAAGCTTATCACCACGAGCAATGCCGCTTCTATCAGCTGGCGAGGCTTCTTCAGTGTAGGAAATACGAACGTCTCGAGGTTGTACGCCACGTAGGAATGCCCAGTTAAAACCAAATCCAGCAACTAAACCGGATTGCGATGATTTCATATCATCCTCATAAGGGACGGTAAAATGGAAGCGATCTTTTGGTTTACCCGTCGCGGTAGTAGCAGAGGTGACCAGCGTATTGAAGTAATCAGTAACAGTTTTGTAGTTTGCTGGATTATTATCAGGAACCTCGTCATACCATAGATACGTTTCGTTAGTAAAAGCTCTTAAAAAGAGTTTTTCGTGTAATGCAGAGCCCAATTTATCTGGATAGGCGGCATAGTTGTCATATGGGTCCAGTCCGACGCGGGGCGTTTCACATTGGTTGATAAACGTTTTCGACGGTTGGCTAAAATCATGAACTTTCCACGTTGGACCGTTTGCACTGCTAGTGGACGGAGTAGGTGATGAGCTATCACCGCCACCACCGCCACAGCCTTGTAATAATGCGAGAGTGACTGCCGTTGCTAAAGAATACTTAAATTTCACTTTTCTATGTCCTTATAAATAATAGAATTATAATTATGTGTTTTGCTTTTGTTTTTATTAGCTAGGTGAATGTATTAATTTAATTTGTTCGTCTGCAAATTTATAGTTAAATAGTGTGAGGTAAATAACGTAAAAAAGTTGTCTTTTATACTTAAGCTAAATTAGTCATTACTTAAGTTTTCTGTCTATTTCAAAAGAGCTAACAAGACAATTAATAAGTGTGAAATTAAGACAAGTTCTTAGTTGACTAAGCGACGCTTGCTAAATAAAAAATCAGAATTAGATTCAGGAAACGCTTTGAATCAATAGTTTGGTAGGGATATATGATGTTATCTCGGGGGTGTTTGATTTATTTATCTGATGCTTTAACTTAATTTAGTGAGTTGAGCGACGTGCTTTAATAAGCTTCCGTCAATGTTAGGTAAATCATCAGCGAAAAATATCTGAGCACCGGGAGTGCAGCGCATTAATATATTTGTTAGTTCACCTTCATTGTTGGAAGTGTTAACTGCGTTAAGTTTCGCTAATTTATTACAAAGCTCGTCCTCTATTTGCACTTTCTGCTCTTCGGTGAGCCTAATGCGACCTATACATACGCCTGGGTTGATATCATGAGAAAGCGAATCTTGTTGAAATCGCTCTTTGAATAAGGTGTCTAATGCCGTACCTTCTTCCATAATAAATCGACGACCAGAACGGTAAAACAAGCCGTCTCCGAAGTTTTCGACATATCCTAGAATTTCCGCGATACGCAAATAGAATCGTAAGCTTGTATCAGAAAGTCCGTAAGTTTGGGCTATCTCTTGCGGTTTAATATCACGAGAAGTCAGCATATAAATAAAATCAAGTAAATAAGGATGCTCAACGAAAAGGGCGCTCTCTTCATCTGTTAGCATTTGCTCGTTTTGGTGCTGAAGCTCGTTGGCTAAGGTTGCGAGTTCGATGAGATCGGTATTCAGGTAGTTCAGATAAATAAGTACTTTATCCAAACCTAAAGCTGGATTATGTAGGTGGCGTTTAATACTAGATAAAGGGATGCCACTTTTCTCTGACAAGGAATTGTAGCAAAGCCCTTCTTCTTTAATCTTTTGTCGTAGCGCTGCAAGTAAAAACTTTGGTCCAACATTCATCCTTGAATATCACCTTATTCGTTATTCCGTTTACTGGCTGATATTTTGCCTTTCAAGCAGCAGGTTTCGAATCGCTGTGCCTGCTTCTAGAATGTGCTTTTTCAGTAGGTACTTGGCGCCTTCGATATCGCGATTTTGGCACATTTCAAACAAGCTTAAGTGCTCTTCTTCTGCCTTTTTAATGCCTGTAGTAAACAATAGCTGCATGCGTATGTATCGGTCACACTTTGTGTTCAGGTTGTAAATGACGTCCATAGTTTCAGGCATGTTGGCTGGCGCATATAGGGCTTTGTGGAACTCGTAGTTGTAGTTGCTCCATTCTTCTACTTCGTCGCCACTGTTCACTACTGACTCGAAACGTTCGCGAACTTCGCGCGCGCGTTCAAGGTCAGCGTCTGTCATATTTTGAATCGCGCGCTCTAAAATGTGGCATTCCACGACAGCGCGCAGTTCAAATAGCTCATTGATTTTCTCTGGAGATAGCTCAGTGACCGTCGCACCTTTGTGAGGTTCAAAGCTAACGAGTCCTTGTGCTTCCAATTGAACTAACGCTTCACGTACAGGAATTCGGCTAACATTAAACTCTTTTGCTAACGCATCTTGACGTAAAGGTTGACCAGTTTTTAACTCGCCCTTCAAGATCTGAGTTCGAATTGCTTCCTCAACGAGCTGAGTGCGCGTTTTAAAAACAGGTTTCTGTGACATTGAAGTCTCCCGTGAAATTAATATTGTATCCAATCCATTTTACTTTAGTAGTTTATTGTTTTTCTGGCACAAACCAACTAGGAAAGAAGGTTTTGAGAAGTAGAGTGAAATAAAAGGCATCAGTTGATGCCTTTTTGAGCCATTTGGTGGGCTTATTGGGACACACTGCCATCTATGGCGCGTTGAATACCCAGTGGGTTCGACGCTTTTAATGAATCCGGCAATAAAGATTCTGGCAAAGCTTGATAAGCGACCGGACGCAACCAACGATGAATAGCCTCCGCACCGACAGATGTTGAGGCAGAATTGGTTGAAGCCGGATATGGTCCACCATGAACCATAGCGTAACCAACCTCGACGCCAGTTGGCCAACCGTTGAATACAATTCGTCCGGCGATTTCTTCCAAACTTGGAAGCAGTTGCTTGGCTTGTTCTTCGTCTTCAGCGGTAGCGTGAAGGGTTACGGTGAGCGATCCAGTCAGTGAATCACTCAGTTTCAACATGTCATCGAAATCTTCACAGATTACGATTAACGATTGAGGACCAAATATTTCTTCCTCCCATTGCGGGTTTTCACGCCAGTTTTTACTGTCCGTCACGAACAGTGCTGGTGAGACATTGGTCGTTTCTGCTTGTTCAGAACGAGTGACGTTAATACCTGTTTCGGAAGCTCGCTTATCCACTTCGGATTCATATGTTTCTCGGATTCCTTGCGTTAGCAAAGTGGCCGTTGATTGTTGTCGAATTAACCCTTGAGCGGTTTCGATAAAGGCTTGCGTTTCTGGGCTATTCAAGACAAATACAACGCCTGGTTTTGTACAAAATTGTCCACAGCCCAAAGTCATAGAAGCCACAAACTCTTCAGCCAATGAGGCGTTTGCTCGTATGGCTGAAGGGAGAATAAATGTTGGGTTAATCGCCCCTAGTTCACCATAGAAGGGGATTGGCTCTGGTCTTTGCTGAGCTAGATTGAACAGCGCACGGCCACCACCGACGGAGCCTGTAAACCCAACCCCTTTAATTTTTGGATGGGTAACGAGTGCTTGGCCAAGTGCGCGTTTGTTGCCTTGCAATAGCGTGAAGATGGCTTGCGGTAAGCACTCCTTCTCCAGTGCAGCCTCAATACACTCTGCAACAAGTTGACTGGTGCCAGGGTGGGCGGTATGGCCTTTTACAATCACAGGACAGCCAGCTGCCAGTGCCGAAGCCGTATCACCACCTGCCGTAGAAAATGCGAGCGGAAAATTAGACGCACCAAACACGGCGACAGGGCCAATTGCGATTTGTTGACGGCGAATATCTGGTTTTGGCAGTGGTTGACGGTTTGGGTTTGGCGTATCGAAAATTGCTTGATGGTGATTACCCGATCTCACAACCTCGGCAAATAGTCTTAATTGGCTCGCGGTACGTCCTATTTCACCGCTTAAACGTGCTTCGGGAAGGGCAGTTTCTAAATGAGCACGAGCAACGATTTCTTCACTCTTCACTTCCAATTCAGAGGCGATAGAGCAAAGTAAGCTCGCTCGCTTTGCATTACTTAGTTGGCGAAACTCACGCGCAACGCTTTGGGCGGCTGAGGCGGCTTGATTAACTTCTTGCTCTCCATGTACCGGAAACGCTGTGGGTAGAGGCTCACCAGTAAAGGCGTTGACTGCGTAAAAAGTGGTTGGTTCTTGTGGGTTCATCATTCTTCCTTACTATCCTTATTACTTCACTTCAAATCCGTACGCATATGGGTCTTCATCGTCTACCCATATCGTGTTGTGACCGTATACTTGTGCCCATCCTTCAATGCTTGGCAAAATAGCCGCTTTGCCATTCACTTCGGTAATGCCTTCTATACGTCCTTGAAATAGGCTGCCGATGATACTTTCGTGAACAAAGTCTTCCCCTTGATTGAGTTTGCCTCTTGCATGCCATTGCGCCATACGTGCACTTGTTCCCGTACCACATGGCGAACGATCCAACGCTTTGTCGCCGTAAAACACAGCATTTCGGGCGGTGGCGTTTTCTTGAGTGGGCTCACCGGTCCATAGCACATGAGAAACACCGCATACTGTTGGATCTTCTGGATGTACGCATTCAACCGCTCGAGATACCGCTTCGCGAACTTTTGGTGAAAGCATCAATATTTCATCTGGAGAGTAGTGTTCAAGTCCGGCGTAGTTTTCTTGAGGATCGACGATTACGTAATAGTTTCCGCCATAAGCAACATCGACAGTGAGCTCACCTAAGCCCTCTATGTCCACGGTTACGTCTTGGTGGGCAAGGTAAGCTGGTACGTTAAATATCATCACCGACGTTACCTTGTCACCTTTTATTTGGTAGTGCACTTCGATTTGTCCTGCTGGGACATCAAGTATCAAACGTCCTTCTTTTTTGGGAGTGATAAGGCGGTTCTCGATAGCGGTAGTGACGGTTCCAATGGTGCCGTGGCCACACATTGGTAAGCAGCCACTGGTTTCAATAAACAGAATTGAAGCGTCTGCGTTATCGCTGCAAGGAGGCAAGACAACTGACCCCGACATCATTGAGTGTCCGCGAGGCTCAAACATGAGTGCCTGACGAATCCAATCATAATGCTCAAGAAAGTATTGGCGCTTTTCGCTCATGGTATTGCCTTCGAGTGGAGGCACACCGCCTGCGACCAGCCTAACTGGGTTGCCGCAGGTGTGGGCATCAATACAGAAAAAAGTTCCTTGTCTCATTTTTCGCTCCTTGCTGAAAAAATGGTTGAATTAAACAATAGTGATGTTAACGTAATGTAAAATATATTGTATACAATCTACGTTTTCAAGTGTGACTCGGAGCATATTTATGTTGGTCAAGGATGAAACCAAAAAGGAAAGGATCGCCGTGATAGGTGCGGGGATTATTGGCTTATCAATTGGATTGAAGTTGCAGCAGCAAGGTTATCAAGTCACGATTTTTGATCCCAATGGCGTGGGGAATGGATGCTCTAAGGGAAATGCAGGTCATATCGCCACTGAGCAAATCTTCCCTCTTGCAACGCCAGCGCTGCTTCCACAATTACCTAAAATGCTGCTAGATTCCAAAAGTCCGGTTTCGATCCGTTGGCAAGATATTCCAAATACAATCGGGTGGATGATTCGTTTTCTATTACAAACAAAGCCATCAGCCGCGGAGCGGGCAAAAAACGCGATTAAGAGTCTTAACGAGCGGTCAGTGGCAAGTTGGCGTGGCGTGCTTGATTCAATCGGAAAAGCACATCTAATAAAAATGAATGGTTCATTGCTCACTTTTGAAAACGAGAAACTGTTTCAGAATTATCAAAGCACGCTTAACTCACTGGCTAAAAACGGTGTGGCGTATCAAGTTTGGACACAAGAGGCGATTCGAGAGCGGATACCTGATCTCAGCCATAAGGTTCGTGTCGGCGTCTTTTTTCCCGATACAGGTCATACGCTAGACCCTTATCAGCTCTGTGTTGAGCTAAGTGAAGCTTTTGAAGTTCTTGGCGGTAAGGTTTTACAAAACGGTGTATCTGCGTTGGCGAAAAATGGCGAGGTGCTGGTTGAGTCTCAAACGTATTCATTTGACCGAATCATTGTTGCCGCTGGTGTACATTCTAAGCCTTTGATACGGCAGCTAACCGGAGTCAAAGTGCCTATTCAAGCCGAGCGAGGTTATCACCTAATGGTGGACGACAAGCATGATGTACTGCCATTTCCTATTAGCTCTGCCGATAGAAAATTCATCATGACTCCGATGTCTGGTGGGCTACGCTTGGCAGGCACTGTTGAGTATGCCGATGTAGAGTCACCACCCAATATGAAACGTTCAGAAATGCTTTTTAAGTTAGGTGATGAGATGTTTGAATCGGGGTTACATCCACTCAAGCAAGGAGAAAAGTGGATGGGTAATCGGCCTTCAACAGTCGACTCGTTACCGGTTATTGATAGCATTTGGGATGGAAATGTATTACTGGCATTTGGCCACCAACACCTTGGATTAACTCAAGCGGCGATTACGGCAGATCTCCTTTTAGAGCTTATCGAAGGAAAGCCGACATCGATTGATCTTTCACCTTTTTCACTACAACGATTCGCCTGAAAAATTTAATATTAAATATTGTATAAAATATATTAAATGCTAATGTTAACTTAATTTTAACAAAGATGGTGTCCAACAGCCGTATTCGGATGCCTCCAGAAAACAACCAAAAGGAGTAAAACATGTCACGAATGACCAAAGCACCATTGGCGCTGTTGATTTCAGGAATGCTGTTGGGGACCTCTGCTTATGCTGAAGACAAATTGACGGTCGTATCTTGGGGTGGTGCATTCACCAAGAGCCAAGTGGAGGCATATCACAAGCCTTTCATTAAAAAAACAGGTGTCGAGATCGTATCCGAGGATTTCAGCGGCGGATTAGCCGAAATTAAAGCGCAGGTGGAAGCGAACAACGTGCGCTGGGATTTGGTTTCTCTCGACAAGCCAGACATTGTTCGTGGTTGCGCCGAAGGGTTACTAGAACCAGTGAGCCCAAGTATTTTGCCTCCGGGCGCAGATGGAACACCAGCACAAGAGGATTTCATTGATGGTGCGATTCACGAATGCGCAATCAATACCATCGTTGTGTCCACAGTATTAGCGGTGAACGAAGACGCATTTAAAGGTAAGGCTTTGCCTAGCAAGTTGACCGATCTCTTTGACCTAAAAACTTTTCCAGGTCGACGTGCATTGCAAAAACAACCTCAGGGTAATCTTGAGTGGGCACTATTGGCTGATGGTGTAAAACCAGAAGAGGTCTACAGCCTGCTCGAAACCGAAGCCGGGCGTGAGCGTGCGTTTGCTAAGTTGGATACGATCAAATCAGAAGTGCTGTGGTGGACAACAGGAGCCCAGCCACCTCAAATGCTTGCAGACAAAGAAGTGGTGATCGCCTCGGCGTTTAACGGCCGAATTCACAATGCCCGTAAAGATGAAGGTCAACCATTTCGGATTATATGGGACCGTCAAATGGGTTACATGAATGGATGGGCGATACCTAAAGGGAGTGAGAACACAAAGCTTGCATTGGACTTCATTGCTTTTTCTTCAGGAACAAAACCATTAGCTGATCAAGCTAAGTACGTTGCCTATGGGCCTACGCGTAAGTCGTCTTCGGCGGAGGTGAACCCAGACATTTTAGCGAACCTTCCTACCGCACCTCAAAACTTCCAAACCGCCTTCCTGATTAACGATGAATGGTGGTCAGACTACGCGGATGAACTAAATGAAGAGTTCAATACCTGGCTGCTTAACTAGGCGTTAATTTGTGTATGGGGTCGAGTTTTCATCCATAAGCGAGGTTCCGTACTTTTCCTCAACTGTATTTATGTTTTCGGAGAAATGATGAAAGTCATCGAAGCACAGCAAGTCGCGCAATGTTTAACAATGAAGTCTCTTATTGAAACGATGCGTGAAATGTACTCGCGGCCAGCAACAATACCTCAACGCCGAGTCATGCCCTTAGAAGAGGGAGAATACGAGGCGTTTGCGCTACTTCCTGCTTGGAACCAGGAGTTAATTGCGGTGAAAGCCTTTACGTATTTCCCGCATAACCCTGAGCAAGGCAAAGATACGCTTGCATCTAAGCTGCTTGTTTTTAGACGAAACGATGGTGAGCCGCTCGCACTCGTAGACGGTAAAGTTTTAACGTTTTGGCGCACCGCCGCAGCTTCTGCGTTGGCAGCGGACTATTTGGCGCGTCCCGATGCTGATCGTCTGTTGATCTTCGGAACGGGCAATCTTGCGCCTTATTTTGCGTGGGCATACGCTGCGGTTCGCCCACTTAAGCAGGTTTATATTTGGGGGCGTAACTCAGACAAAGCCGAGGCGACGGTAGATGCCATTGTGTCATCTTCAGAGTATCAGTCGCTTCCTGATGAGCGTCGGTTCCGTGTTTCAGTCGTAGAAAATGTGGACCACGTTATCAAACACGTTGACATCATCAGCTGTATTACCGCATCAGCAGAGCCTTTGTTTAATGGCGCAGACGTGCAGCCGGGCACCCATATTGATTTGGTCGGTAATCATGACTTGGATAAGCGTGAATGCGACTCCGAAGCAGTGCAACGAGCACAGGTGTATGTTGATAGCCGTATTAATGTATTAGCCGAAGCGGGCGATCTTCTCATTCCAATTCAAGAGGGCGTGTTCACGTCAGACGATATTAAAGGGGAATTACCGCAGCTTTGCGCCCAACAAATCTCAGGACGTCAAAACGATGAGGTCATTACTTTATACAAATCAGTTGGCAGTGCTTTGGCTGATTTGGCCGCTGTAAAGGCGGTGTTGTTAGAAAATGGCATAGATAGCCATGTCTGAGCATTTTCGCTCGTTCATTTAAATTGCATACAATATACATATAAGGAAAGTAGTTCATGAAAATTGATTGGAAAGGTGTTTATCCGGCGGTCAGTACGCAATTTCGTCAAGATCAGTCAATTGACTTAGACGCAACGCAAACCGTTATAGACAACCAGATTAAAGATGGTGTGAATGGCATTATCTGCTTGGGTACTGTCGGTGAGAACTGTGCGTTGTACCCGGAGGAGAAACGCCAGGTCTTGCAAGCGGCAAAAGAAGTCGTAAATGGCCGTGTGCCTTTGATTGCTGGTACAGCAGAGTCTATTACCACAGCAGCTGTTGATTACATGCAGGATGCGCACAAAATTGGTATCGATGGTTGTATGGTGATGCCTGCCATGGTTTACCGCACGTCTGAGAGCGAAACGTTCGAATATTACCGCACGCTAGCAGAAGCAACGCCAGAAATGCCAATCATGATTTACAACAACCCGGTTGCTTATGGTGTCGATGTAAACCTCGATATTATGGCGAAACTGGCTGAGTTTGAAAGTATTGTAGCTATCAAAGAGTCGACCACTGATACTCGTCGTATCACTGAGCTTTACAATAAATTTGATGACCGCTTTACCGTGTTCAGTGGTGTTGATGACATCGCTCTTGAATCATTGATGCTAGGTGCGACCGGCTGGATTTCTGGTTTAACCAACGCATTCCCAGAAGAATCCGTCGCGATTTATAAACTGGCAAGCCAAGGTCGTTATGCTGAAGCGTTAGAAATCTACCGTTGGTTCTTACCGCTACTGCGTTTAGACACCATTCCTACGCTGGTTCAGTGCATAAAATTGGCCGAGCAAGTCTGCGGACGTGGCTCTGAACAGGTTCGTGCGCCACGCCAACTCTTACAAGGTGAAGAGCGTCAACAAGTCATTCAAATGGTTGAACATGCGTTAGAAACCCGCTTAGACCTATCCAAATACAATCTGTAATTGTGCTGTTTAGTAGAGCGTTAACTGACGCTCTACTTATTCGTAATATTCAAAAAATGAGAAGAGGGAAGTCATGAGCACGGAAAACAAGGACTATGTCAGCTTTCAACACGTTAAGAAAACCTACGATGGCACGAATTTGGTGGTGAAAGACTTCAACTTAGATATTGCTCCTGGAGAGTTTGTTACTATGTTGGGGCCGTCAGGATCGGGCAAGACCACTTGCTTGATGATGCTAGCAGGCTTTGAAACTGCGACCGGTGGAGACATTTATATTGATGGCGTTCCTGTTAATCATCTCACGCCGCACAAGCGCGATATTGGTATGGTGTTTCAAAACTATGCGTTGTTTCCACATATGACCATTGCTGAGAATCTTGCGTTTCCTTTAAAGGTGCGAAAACTCGACAGTGACACGATTCAAAGCAAAGTTCAGAGTGTATTAGAAATGGTCGAGCTTGAGCATGTTGCGACTCGATACCCGAAGCAGTTATCAGGTGGTCAACAACAGCGTGTTGCGTTAGCGCGAGCATTAGTGTTTGAGCCTAAACTCGTGTTGATGGATGAACCACTAGGCGCGTTAGATAAGCAGCTGCGTGAGCAAATGCAGATGGAAATTAAACATTTGCATGAAAAGCTTGGCATTACCATTTTGTATGTGACGCACGATCAAGACGAAGCTCTCACTATGTCCGACCGTATTGCGGTTTTTAATCACGGCGAAGTGCAACAACTCGCGACACCAACCGAGCTTTATGAATCTCCGAGTAATACGTTTGTTGCGCAGTTTATCGGAGAAAACAACCAACTCTCAGGTTTAGTCAAAGAGTGGGACGGAAAGTATTGCCAAGTGCTCGTTGGGAAAGAGTTATTTACTGCGAAACCTGTCAGAGTCTCTGAGCAAGGGCAGAGAACAACACTTTCCATTCGACCAGAAAAGATTGTTATTCAACCAGAGAAAGCGTCTTGTGAGAACCAAGTCTCGGGCGTCCTACGAGAATTGATTTATCACGGTGATCATTATCGTCTGGTCGTCGAAGTAGAGAGCGTTGGTCACTTCATCGTTAAAGTACCTAACGATAATCGTAAACACTTGCAGTTAACGCCTGGCTCAATTTGTCGTATTGGTTGGCAAAGTGACGATTGCCATGCTCTTGATGGGACACAAACTCAAAGTAGCGAGGTAGCAGCATGAGTCGAGAGCTAACCGCATTAGATTCTGTATTGGAAATCGAACGCCAAGTTCATGAGCAAGAAACCAATCTGAAAGCGCAGCTGCAAAAGGCAGAGCGCCGAAAAAAGCTTCGCTCCATTATGCTCACAACGCCATTGGTGTGTTTTATTCTGCTTACGTTTGCTTTTCCTATCCTCGACATGCTTTTTCGAAGCGTGGATAACCGAGAAATATCCCAGTCACTCCCACAAACTATTCAAGCTTTAGAAAGTTGGGATTATCAAGGTCAGCCTCATCAAGAAGTCATTGAGGCATTCTCTGTTGAGGTACTTGCGCTTTATCAAAGCAAAGAGCTACCGAAAATAGCCAACCGGATGAATATTGAAGAGTCTGGTATGCGCAGTTTACTCATGAAAACCGGCAGAAAGTTGTCTCGGTTGACGTCGCTGCCGATCTCGGTGACACAGCTAGCTAAGCTGGATAAGCGTTGGGCTAATCCTAAATATTGGGCGGCGTTTAAGAATCTTAGTGGCGCATTAACATTCAGTCATTATCTTGCAGCGCTAGACTTGCAAGTGAATGAGTTTGGAGACATTGAGCCCCAACCAGAAAAACGCCAAATATACGTCGACCTTTTCTTTAAAACTTTTTGGATGTCTATCTCAATCACCTTAATTTGTTTGGTGATGGCGTACCCCGTTGCTTACCTGCTTGCCAATTTACCTGATAAGCGCGCGAACTTACTTTTAATTATTGTGCTGCTGCCATTTTGGACATCATTATTAGTCAGAACCACGTCTTGGATTGTTCTGCTGCAAAACCAAGGGGTCATTAATGATCTCCTTATTTGGTCGGGTTTTACTTCTGAGCGAATTCAGATGATTCACAATACCTTCGGAACGGTGGTGTCTATGGTTCACATTCTGTTGCCGTTTATGATCCTGCCTCTGTATAGTGTAATGAAAGGAATTAGCCCAACTTATTTCCGTGCCGCTCGTTCTCTAGGCGCGACGCCTTTCATTGCGTTCATGAAAATTTATATGCCGCTTACGTTACCTGGGATAGGTGCGGGGGCCTTGCTCACTTTCATTCTTTCTATTGGTTTCTACATTACGCCCGCTTTGGTTGGTGGAAGAAGCGGACAGATGATCTCCAATATGATTGCCTATCATATGCAGACATCACTGAACTGGGGGATGGCTGGCGCATTGGGTGGACTGCTTTTGTTCGTTGTACTGGTTCTGTTTTATATGTTCAACCGTGTGGTTGGCATTAACAACCTTAAGGTAGGGGGATAACCATGGCATTACCAAACTATGCATCAAAAGTAGAGCGAGTTGCTTACGCAGGTTACTTAGCTTTTTGTGGGGTGGTGCTGTTCTTTTTAATCGCTCCAATTCTGACCATCATCCCGTTATCGTTTAATGCAACGCCTTACTTTACTTTTACCGAGGGGATGTTAAACCTTGACTCTGCAGCGTATTCTACTCGCTGGTATCAAGAAATGTTTACTAGTGATCAGTGGCTGTTGGCGCTGAAAAATAGCACGTTCATTGCTTTTATGGCGACACTCGTTGCAACAGGGCTGGGAACTCTGGCGGCGTTGGGTTTAGCAAGTAGTAACTTGCCTTTTCGCAATACGATTATGGCGCTGTTGATCTCGCCCATGATCGTACCAGTCATTATCTCTGCTGCTGCGATGTACTTTTTCTACACACGCCTTGGCTTATCACAAACTTATTTAGGCGTCATTTTGGCACACGCTGCGTTAGGTACGCCTTTTGTCGTCATTACCGTTACTGCGACGTTAAGCGGCTTTGACCATAGCTTGGTAAAAGCGGCGGCTAGCTTAGGAGCAAACCCTGTTTATACTTTCAGACACATTACCTTTCCTCTGATTCGTCCGGGGATGATTTCTGGCGGCTTGTTTGCTTTTGGCACTTCGTTCGACGAGGTTGTGGTGGCGTTATTCCTGACTGGGGCAGAACAAAAAACCGTTCCTAGGCAGATGTGGTCAGGAATTCGAGAGCAAATCAGTCCGACTATATTGGCGGTCGCTACGTTGCTGATTTTTATGTCGGTGTGTTTGCTCGTGACTTTAGAAGTTCTACGTAGGCGTAATGTACGCATTCGAGGCATTCAAGAATAACCAAACTTTTTCTTTGTTGCTCGCTACGCACTTTTGTTTAGGTGCTCCTCAATTTTTGACCAAATGCGCCTCATTGTAGGCGCTTGTCTTTTGTGTTTATCATCAGCGATGACTGACATGTCACTCCTGTAGATTAATGCCAGCCTGCTCGAAACGTGCCAAAGGCGACTTATTTGATCGCTGATACCAACTAGCTGGCATGTTTGGTTTAAGTCGGGCTTTCTCTTCCTTGCTAATCACAACATAGTGCAAAAACGCATTAAGTGTGGTTACCATCACGTTAAACGTCATTTCCCCATCTTTGCTGATGGATTTCAATAACCCAACGACGGTTTCCTCAGAGACTAACGGTTCAACCACCGCCTTTTTTCGCTCTTTTATTGATGTTGAAGCGGGCAGTCTTGCACGTGCCGTCTCCCAACAAACTTTGTTGGTTTTACTGACAAGGTTGTGCTTGTAGCAGTAGTAACTGAATAAAAAGCGTGGCAGGTTTTGCCAGCGTTCGGCTTGGACTTCTAACCAAAGATGTTGTAGCTCAATATCAGCGTCGGTCATAGGAGTTGTTTAGCAAAAAGAAAAGAAACCATTTTATCGCTTTTGTGAGGAGCAATAAAAGATATTTGAATGGAAAGATAAACAACTAGTTGATCAATATTACTAAAGCAAATCGATTTCTGGCAAGCTCGTGCAACGGCAACTCGAGTACCAAAAACTGACACCGTCACGTTCAGTTGTTAACAAAATGTTTCATCTTGTCTTGCGAGTAGATTATATGGAGATGCTCTTGCAGTAATAAGGGCAGTGGCGATGCAAAAGACGTAATGCATTTAAGGAAAACTCAATATAGAAGAAATTAGATGGAACTGAAGACTTTGAGTGTCGCGATTGCGACAACATTAACCAGCACTGGCGTATTTGCGTTAAGCGAGCCAGTTTCTCAAGTTACAGAGCAACATGCACATTCGGCTCATACACACGGTGTTGAATCCAATCGAGTTGAATACCAACCAACCGCAACTCTCCCTATTCAGCCCTCCAAGGCAACTCGAGTACAGTCACTTGAAAGCCTTGATGAGTCGAGCACTGCTTGTGATTTGGAAGCATTGGTTACCGAAAGCAGTAACCAATTGATCAGCGAAATTTTAAGTCAGGGCGCGACGTGCGTGAACCAGTTATTCTCTGCTGAAAGTCGGATTCAGGAGTCGGTATTTAGCTCCGATCATATGTACAACATTGCGAAGCGCACTACGACATTGGCGAAGGGGTATACAGGTGGCGGGAGCGATGAACTCGAAACGTTTTTCTTATACTTGCGCGCGGGTTATTACGCCGAGTTTTACAATGACAACATCTCATTTATTGAATGGGTTACCCTAGCGGTGAAAGAATCCGTGGATGCGTTTGTTAATAACGCAAACTTCTATGAGAACAGCGACCGTCACGGCAAAGTGCTTAGTGAAGTCATCATCACTATGGATAGTGCGGGCTTGCAGCACGCGTACTTACCGCAAGTGACCCAGTGGCTTACACGTTGGAATGATCAATACGCCCAGCACTGGTATATGCGCAATGCAGTTAACGGTGTTTTCACTATTTTGTTTGGTGGGCAGTGGAACGAGCAATTTGTGCAAATAATTGGCAACCAAACGGACCTTGCCAAAGCTTTAGGCGATTTTGCTCTGAGGGCATCATCAATCGGTGCTGAAGATGAGTTCATGGCCGCGAATGCGGGGCGAGAGCTCGGGCGTTTAACCAAGTATACGGGTAACGCGAGTTCTGTTGTGAAGAGTCAGCTGAGTCGAATCTTTGAACAGTATGAAATGTATGGTCGGGGTGACGCGGTTTGGCTTGCGGCGGCGGACACTGCCTCATATTACGCAGATTGTAGTGAGTTCGGAATTTGTAATTTCGAAACTGAGCTAAAAGGCTTAGTGCTATCGCAAACTTATACTTGTAGTCCAACAATTCGAATATTGTCCCAGAATATGACGCAAGAGCAACACGCGGCCGCATGTTCTAAAATGGGTTACGAAGAGGGTTACTTTCATCAGTCATTAGAAACTGGTGAACAGCCAGTAAAAGATGACCACAATACTCAGCTCCAAGTCAATATCTTCGATTCAAGCACCGATTATGGTAAGTACGCAGGGCCAATTTTCGATATTAGTACTGACAATGGCGGTATGTACTTGGAAGGCGATCCTTCCCAGCCGGGGAATATTCCCAACTTTATTGCTTATGAAGCCTCTTATGCGAACGCGGATCACTTTGTCTGGAACTTAGAGCACGAATACGTGCATTACTTAGATGGTCGATTTGATCTCTATGGAGGGTTTAGTCATCCAACTGAAAAAATAGTGTGGTGGAGTGAAGGCATTGCAGAGTATGTCGCTCAAGAAAATGACAACCAAGCAGCACTTGAGACGATTTTAGACGGCTCGACATATACCTTAAGTGAGATTTTCGAGACTACTTATGATGGGTTTGATGTCGATCGAATTTATCGTTGGGGGTACTTAGCTGTACGTTTTATGTTTGAAAATCATAAAGATGACGTAAACCAAATGCTGGTGGAAACACGCCAAGGGAATTGGAGCAATTACAAAGCAACGATCACCCAATGGGCGAATTTATATCAAAGTGAGTTTGAGCAGTGGCAGCAAGCCCTTGTCTCAAATGGTGCACCTAATGCAGTCATAACCGCAAACAACAAGGGGAAAGTCGGTGAAAGCATTACATTTAGCAGTGAAAACAGTACAGACCCAAACGGGAAGATCGTCAGCGTCTTATGGGACTTCGGTGATGGCTCGACAAGTACACAAACCAAGCCGACGCACCAATATGGGAGTGAAGGGGAGTATTCGGTCAGTCTAAGTGTGACAGACAGTGAAGGCTTGACGGCAACCGCCACTCATAGTGTTGTTATCTCAACGTTGGGCGGTAATGACACATTGCCACAAGACTGCGCGGTGCAAAGTAAAGTAAGCGGTGGGCGCCTAACAGCAGGAGAGCCTGTTTGCTTGGCAAATCAACAAACCATTTGGCTGAGCGTGCCAGCGGTGAATGAGAGCTCAAATCTGGCGATAACGACGGGGAACGGTATGGGCAACCTAAAGCTTGAATACAGTAACTCTGGTTGGCCGGATGGTGCTAATCTTCACGGGTGGTCAGATAATATTGGTAATGGAGAGTGTATTACGTTGTCAAATCAGAGTAACTACTGGGGCTACGTTAAAGTCTCTGGTGACTTTGAGAATGCCGCCATCGTCGTTGATTTTGATGCTCAGAAGTGTCGTCAGTAGGGCATTTTAACTGCATCATTTTAATTTAATTGATCGCCTCGCTAACATTGCGGGGCGTTTTTGTTTTTCACGCCGTTATCTCTATAAAAAAACCAGCCCGAAGGCTGGCAAACAAGGAGTTTGAGATGAAAATGAAAACGTTATAAAGCTTGCTGATATCCTATTTCTCAATAAGTTGGGTTGTGCGTTGAAGCCAGTTTTTATCTTGCGTATCAAGAAAAGGGCTAAGTGCTTGATAGACTCGTGAATGGTAATGATTGAGCCAGTCTAGCTCTGCTTGATCTAGCATTGATAAATCAAGGGCGTTGGTCGCAATTGGAGCAAGAGTGATGGTCTCAAAACCGTAAAACGTGCCGAACTCATTTTGTTCTACTTCTACAACTTTAAGAATGTTCTCTATTCTTACCCCGTACTCACCTTCGCGATAAACGCCTGGCTCATTAGTAATGACCATACCCGGTTTTAGTTCAACCTCGTGGTGGCTTTGCGAGAAATTTTGTGGGCCTTCGTGAACATTCAAGCAAATGCCCACGCCGTGTCCAGTGCCGCACTTGTAATCAATACCATGTTGCCATAAGACGCCACGCGCCATGATATCAAGATTGGCACCCGTAGAGCCTTTCATGAATCGAGTCTGAGTCAGTCGGATGACCGCTTTGAGCACCAAGGTATAATCTTTGCGCTGCTTAATGGTCGGTGACCCGAAGTGGAAAGTACGGGTGATGTCTGTTGTCCCGCCAAGGTATTGGCCACCAGAATCGACGAGAAAGAAGTTGCTTTCATTGACTGCCGCATTGCTTTCTTCATCGGCGGCATAATGCATTTTTGCCCCGTGAGCTGCGAAGCCTGCGATAGTGCGGAAACTGTCACTCACATAATGTCGGGTTTGACGGCGATAGTGATTCAGTTGTGCCTCAGCAGACAATTCTGTAACGAGTCCGCTTGGAACTTGCTCTTCGAGCCAGTTCATAAACCTTACGATTGCCACACCATCATCTGTTAATGCCTGTTCTAGGCTAGTTAGCTCGGTCGCATTTTTTATGGCCTTCATTGCCGTTACAGGGCAAGCCATTGGCTTTAGATTCACATTCCCTTCAATCGAACTCACCAATAAGCTGTCTGTGTGGGTCGGGTTAAAAGCGAGCGATAATCCCTCACATTGCTGATTCAAATACTGACTTACGTAGTTGTAATGGCGAATGTGTACACTCTGATCGGTCAGCGCTCTTTCAACGTCTTGAGGCAGTTTGGCTTTATCAATAAACAGTGTCGCAAGTGATTGCTCTACGACTAGATAGGCTTCAGAAACTGGGCAGTAATTCGTATCACCACCTCGAATATTCATTGTCCACATGACATCATCTAGCGTTGACACTAATAAGCTATCTACTTGGTTCTCGGTTAACCAAGAACGGATTCTCGCTAACTTATTTTCAGTGTCAACGCCAGCAAAAGCGGTGGGGTGCTCGAATACGGGTGCACTTGGGCGAGGTGGTCTTTCAAGCCAAATCGGTGTGAGTAAATCCAGGTCGAGAATGATCTTAATGTTTTTCGCTTCAAAGGTTTGTTTGAGGCCTTGATAAAAAGCGTAACTGATGGCGCGCCCGTCAACCGCGATAATACTGTTTTCTGGTAGCGTGGTAGCCAGCCATTTGGCAACTGTCGGCGTTTCTGGTTGTTTGGCTTTAAACAGTTCAAGTCCTGTGCCGTGTAACTGTTCTTCAGCTTGAATATAGTAACGACCATCAGTCCACAGGCCACCACCTTGTTGGGTAATGACGACATCGCCTGCTGAGCCGGTAAAACCTGAAATCCAGCTTCGCGCTAACCAATGATCCGCTGAGTATTCACTGTTATGTGGGTCATTGTTGGTCACGATATATGCAGACACGTTGTGAAAGGACATTGCCTCACGCAATAACGTAAGGCGTTGGTTTACTGAGTTAGTATTGTTCATTAAATGGTTCCTAAAGTCATATTTGAGCAATAGATATGATGCTGCTCCGAGCCTGTTTTTATTGGGTTCTGTTGCCCGCATACTTCTGTTGCTTCTGGGCATCGAGTACGAAAAACGCAACCGCTCGGTGGGTTAAGTGGAGAAGGAAGATCGCCGGGCAATAGTTGTATTTCACGGTCACGTGCTAATTGCGGATTAGCTATCGGGACAGCAGATAACAGTGCTTTGGTGTAGGGGTGTTGAGCATCATCAAATACTTGATCGTAACGTCCTACTTCCATAGGTTTACCAAGATACATCACCATAACGCGGTCGCTGATATGGCGCACCACGCTTAAGTCATGCGCAATCATCACCAGTGTTAACCCCATTTCTTGTTTAAGATCATCTAGAAGATTGATGACCTGAGCTTGTATGGAGACATCTAGTGCACTAACGGGTTCATCACACACGACCAAATCTGGATTGAGAATTAATGCTCTGGCAATGCCCACACGCTGGCATTGACCTCCGGAAAATTCATGTGGATAGCGGTTTCGCTGGCTCGCCAAGAGACCCACTTTATCCATCATAGCGATGACACGCTTTTCTACCTCTGCCCGTTTAAGCTTTGGCTCGTGGGTGAGCAGTGGTTCGGCGATGCATTCTGAGATGGTTAACCTCGGATTCAAACAAGCGGATGGGTCTTGAAACACCATCTGAAATTCTCTGCGTCGAGAGGAAAGCTCTTTTTTACTAAACCCGAGCATGTCTTGACCTTTCCAAGTCAACTCGCCATGTGTAGGTTCAATTAAGCGAAGTAAGGCGCGAGCAAGTGTTGATTTTCCGCAGCCTGATTCCCCCACAATGCCAAGTGTCTCACCTCGGTAAACATCTAAGTCGATACCATTGACCGCTTTCACGATTTTACGTCGACTTGGAATAAGATGACGTGAAACAGGAAAGTGGACGTTTAAATCACGAGCAGACATGAGGACTTCTTTTTTATTCATAACGCCTCCTTAAGCTTTTATTTGAATGGGAGTGATAACACTGGGTGCTTTAACGTGACAGGCAATGGACTGGCTCGTGTTTAATGGAGAAAACCGTGGGGTTTCGTATTGGCAACGCGTCTCTCGATGCTCGCACCGCTCTTTAAACGGACACCCTTGATGGTTAATCAACGCACTTGGTGGGTTACCTGGGATGGTTGGTAAACGCGGCATATCTTCAGTGATGGAAGGAATCGCCTTTAGCAGGCCTTGAGTGTAGGGGTGCGCAGGTTGAGCGAACAATGTCTCGGTATCTGATTGCTCCATTTTTTGACCACCATACATGACCAATACGCGATCACACATCTCGGCGACGACGCCCATATCGTGAGTGATCAGTAAAATAGCCGTATTGAACTCTTGTTGTAAGTCTCGTAATAGCGTCAAAATTTGAGCTTGAACGGTTACATCTAACGCGGTGGTTGGTTCGTCTGCAATTAACAACTCGGGCTTACACAACAAGGCCATCGCTATCATGATTCGCTGACGCATTCCGCCAGATAATTCGTGAGGGTATTGATTCATCCTAGTTTCGGGAGAGGGAATACGCACCGCATCCAACATGTGAATCGATTCAATTTTTGCTTGTTTTCGGGTCATTCCTTTATGAATCATGAGAACTTCACAAAGCTGTTTGCCAATTTTCATAAATGGGTTGAGTGACGTCATCGGATCTTGAAAGATCATTCCGATTTTCTCTGCACGGATGCGGTTGAGCTGCTTTTTAGACATCGCGAGTAAATCATCACCGTGGAACATTGCGCTTCCAGACACGGCGCCGTTATCCGCGGTTAACCCCATTAATGCGAAAACAGACTGGCTTTTTCCCGAACCTGATTCCCCAACAATCCCAAGAGTTTCGCCCGCTTTAATCGAGTAGGAGAGATTACTGACCGCTTGCACTTGCCCATCTGGCGTATCGAAGCGCACGTTCATGTTTTCAATAGATAGCATGGGTTTGTCCTTATCGGTCTTTCGGGTCAAGAGCATCACGCAAGCCATCGCCGATGAAGTTAAAACAAAAGAGGGTGGCAACTAAAAACAGAGAGGGAAAAAGCAGCATCCACAATGCAACGTCAATCGTTTTTGCGCCTTCGGAAATTAGGATTCCCCAGCTCGTGTCTGGTGGTTGAACACCAAGCCCTAAGAAGCTCAAAAACGATTCGAACATAATGAATCCTGGTACCATTAAGGAGGAATAAACCATCACGATCCCAAGAACATTAGGCAGAACATGGCGTCGGACAATTGTCAATTTAGAAACCCCAATAGAGTGTGCGGCTTCGATGAACTCTCGCTTTTTTAGACCGAAGGTGACGCCACGTACAACACGGGCAATGCCCAGCCAAGATACCATTCCGATCACGATAAAAATCAGGTAGATGTTGTTGCCAAAAAGGGTAACAAACAGGATAACCATAAACATAAATGGCACCGAATCGAGCACCTCAATAATGCGCATCATTACGCTATCGACAACGCCGCCAAGATAGCCGGAAATACTTCCCCAAATCGTACCAATAACAACGGCGACTAAGGCGCCAACAAAACCTACCAAAATAGAGAGCCTGCCACCTTGCATCGTGCGAGCGAAAACATCTTGCCCGAGATCATCGGTACCAAAGTAATGACCACTGCTCAGTGAAGGTTTTCCTAGCTCGTATGGATCGATGAGCACTTCCCAGTCAATTTCATCATGGCCAAAAGCGGCAAGAGAGGGGCCGAAGGTGATGCATAAGGTAATGAACGCCAAAACATACACTGATGTCATCGCGGCTCTGTTTTTACGAAATCGAGTCCATGCATCCTGCCAAAGACTGCGACCTTCGACGGCTTCAATATTGTCGACGACTTGATCTTGAAGAGCTTGTGTATCCAGTTTTTTGATCGTTAACATGCCGTACTCCTAAACGCGTATACGAGGGTCGATAATCGTATATAGCAAGTCGACCACAAGGTTAAAGAAGATAGTGAGTGAAGCGACAATCAGAGTAATGCCCATTACTAGGCCGTAGTCGCGGTTGAGAGCACCAGACACAAAGTGTTGTCCCATGCCACCTGTACCAAAGAAAATGTCGATAATCACCGAGCCTGTCACAACAGACACAAACGCAGGGCCGAGCATCGCAACGACGGGAATAAGGGATGGTCGCAAAGCATGATGGAATAAAATGTAGGTTGTGGACAAACCTTTGGCCTTTGCCGTTCGAATGTATGGTTGGTTGAGTGTTTCAATCATTGCGCCACGCATGACGCGTGCAATACTCGCAATGGAGCCAATCGCCAGGCTGAGCACGGGAAGAACAAGAAAAGCCAGCTTTCCTCCTTCCCAACCACCAGCAGGGAACCAGCCGAGCTGAATAGCGAAGATCATGACTAAAACTGGAGCAAGAACGAAGGCCGGCACCACAACTCCAGTCATCGAAAGTGTCATCAGGCCGTAATCTAGGCGGCTATTTCGGTTCAATGCCGCAATGGTGCCAAGCAACATGCCAAGTGGAACGGAAATACAAAAGGAGAGTACGCCTAATACTGCTGAAACTGGCCATGATTGTGCGACGAGCTGTGTAACACTGAAGTCTTGATAAACGAAGCTCGGACCGAGATCTCCTTGTATGAAATTACCAATGTAAATCCAAAACTGAGTAAGGAAGGGCTGGTCCAAATGGAATTTTGCTTCGATATTCGCACGTACCACCTCTGGCATAGGCCGTTCCATATCAAATGGCCCCCCTGGTGCAATGTGCATCAGCCAAAATGATACGAGTGCGATGAATAGAAGCGTGGGGATAGCGATAGCTAATCGCTTAACAATGTACCAAATCATGATCCATCATCCTTTGGTCATCCGAAATCACTTCGAACGGTTATGAATAAAAAATGGTCTGAGCTCAGGTTGCCTTCTCCACCGAGAGATATGAGGAACGGCAAGTAAACATTGAACTTGCCGACTCAGACCGAAAACATGCTTTTAGTGGGCTTTTACATAGACATTCTTGCGGTAGTACGACGACTCAGGGTTTGTCAGTTCGTAGCCGCCCACGTAAGGCTTGATGAGGTATTGATCGTTACCCGGACGATAAATAGGAATAATGGCCATGTCTTCAATCAGCATGCTTTCTGCTTGTAGATACAGTTCTGATGGGTTGCTCATGGTCTTTGAGCGAGCCATTAACTCGTCGTATTGCGGGTTGTTATAACGAGAATCGTTGTACTCGCCACTAGAAACGAAGATATCCAACCATGTAGAGGCTTCATTGTAGTCAGCCGTCCAGCCGCCGCGAGTAATGTCGGTCGGCTCTTTAAGTGCGTAGAACACTTTCGGTTCTAGCTGTTTTATCGTGACTTGCGCACCCAATCGGCTTTTCCACATGCCTGCCATGGTGGTTGCCATTTTTACGTCCATCGAGAAAGTTGGTACGGTAAACGTCAACTTAAGCGGATTGCTTTTATCGTATCCAGCTTCTGACAGTAATTGCTGCGCTTTTTCGATACGTTTATGACGGTTCCAAGTTGCGAACTCAGGAGTGTGAGATTTAAAACCATCTGTTTGAGGTGGCACAAGGGTATACATTGGAACCCCACCGTTTCTCAAGATAGCACTCGTTAACAGTTGACGGTCAATGGCATATGAGAGGGCTTTACGGACCCGCACGTCTTTTGTTGGTCCTTGTTGAGTGTTGAGGTAATAGAATGTGGAGCCAAGAGACGCACTGGTGCTTGCCACTTCTTGTGGGCGTTGTTGAATTAACTTTTTCTTCTGAGCGGCAGGAATGGAAACCGCTTGGTCTATCTCACCGGCTAGGTAGCGGTTTAGCACTACGTTTGCATCACCAATTGGTAGCCAGGTGACTTTTTCCAGCACTACATTGCTTGCGTCCCAGTAATGTGGGTTTTTAACCATCACCAGTTTTTCGTTAACTTTCCATTCAGAGACAGTAAACGCACCATTTGTAACGATATGCTCAGGCTGGGTCCAACGGTTGCCATGTTTTTCAACGGTCGCTTTGTGAACGGGGGCAAGCACTGGATGACTTAATAGTTTCGTAAAGAAGGGAATAGGCTCTTCGAGTGTTACCTGGAATGTTTTTTCATCCAGCGCCTTCACGCCCAAGGACTCGGGTTCGGCTTCGCCCTTCATAATCGCTTGCGAGTTTTCGATATTTGGAATGGCCGCAAACCAAGCGTAGGGTGAAGCAGTGCTTGGATTCAGTAAGCGTTGCCAGCTGTAGACAAAATCTTGTGCAGTGACCGTTTCGCCATTTGACCATTTTGCATCACGTAAGTGGAAGGTATAAACCGTATTGTTGTCATTGACTGACCAAGACTCAGCAACACCAGGAATGGTTTTACCTTGCTTATCTTGAATGACCAGACCTTCAAACAGGTCTCGACCGAGATTAAAAGCGGGCTCTGCGGCTTGCTTGACTGGGTCAATAGAAGTAACTTCAGCTCCATTGTTTAGCGTAATTTCTTGTATCTCATCGAGGGTCACACCTGCGGGATACGGTGCGGCATAGCTTGATGTTGCCAGTATTGGACTCATCATCGACGCTAATAAAAGCAACTTAGGTAATTTCATCCTTGTCTCACTCTTTTCATCCTGAAAGATGTCAAAAATGTATATTGTATAAATTGTCTACACAATCGAGTTTTAACATTACTGTAACAGGGTGTCAGGTGTTGAGCTGTCTGGTCTCAAAAAGTGAGCTAGGGGAATTTCTTTGAAGATCTGATATCAAGTTGGCATGACGGGAAGTAATTTTGCTTCGATACAAATTAAAATCCCCTTCAAGCACAGGCTAGAAGGGGAAGATAGTCAGTCTGCTCTTCAAAAGGCATGACGTTAACTGACTAGGAAATGTTTCACGAATTCAGTGATTTTGACCATATCACTTACCGCGATAAACTCTTCTGTCGTGTGTACTTTTGCCATGCCAGTTGAAAGATTGACCGTTGTGAGACCTTTCTTGTTAAAGTTGTTGGCATCGCTACCGCCGCCAGTGCCTTTTGTGAAGGCGTCAATTCCCAACTCTGAAAACGCTGCTTTTATAGCGTTTACGTGTGGGTGGTTTTCTTCAATAACAAAAGCGTCGTAGGCTCGGCTAGATTCAATGTCGACTTCTGCACCGTGTTTTTCACAGACAGACTCTAATGTTGAGATCATATGATTGACCTGAGCATCTAGTTTATCGCCATTCAGGGAGCGTGCTTCTGCCACGATTTTTAATTCAGGCATAACAATGTTTGTGGCCTGACCGCCATTCACTATACCGATGTTGGCTGTCGTTTCTTCGTCGATGCGAAGCAGCTTCATTTGGTTGATGGCATCTGCCGCCACCATGATCGCACTAATGCCTTCTTCTGGCGCAAGCCCTGCGTGTGCTGGTCGACCTTTGATTTTTGCCATGATCTTTTGCTGGCCTGGGGCTGCGGTCACAATGGTGCCAATAGGGCCACCCGTATCTAACACGATTGCTTCCGTTGAAGTGACGTGTGATATATCGAAGTATTGTGAACCGAATAAACCGCCTTCTTCATACACGGTGAAAGCAACTTCTAACGTTTTGTGCTCACGGTTTTCCGCTTGAATACAACGAACGGCTTCCATGATGGCAGCAATACCAGATTTATCATCGCCACCAAGAATCGTATTGCCTTTTGAACGGATAACGCCGTCTTCGATGAGTGGCTCAATGCCAATACCTGGAGTGACCGTATCCATATGACAGCTCATTAGAATAGAGCCGTCTTTTTTGCCGTCTAAACGGGCGTACACGTTAAAACCGTTAGAAATGTGCTCAGGTACTGGAAGTTTGCGTACGGTAAAGCCTAGCTTGCCTAGCTGTTCTGCCAGTGTTTCTGCAATTTGTTTTTCGTTTTTTGATTCGCTGTCGATACGTACTAGTTGGCAAAAGTGTTCAACTAAGCGTTCTTGATTGATGTGTGTCATTAGATGTCTCTTTTTCTGATCGAGCGTGAAGCCTTGTGGCTCGGCTCGATAGGGAACAGAGCACCACTTATGGCACAGTTACTTTTGAATAAAACTGAGGTGAATCAATAAAGGGGTATCCATGACACGATTCTGACCGATGAGCCTTTCGAACTGTATGAAGCGTCACGAAACATTACTTTTGATGTTTTGCAGGATCAAATGAATAAATCGGATAGAGATAGGGTGCAATAGACTTTCCATCCCCTTTTGCTTTTTGAGCTACGTTGCCAAGATAAAATGCCAAAGTAACAACTTGTTTACATTTTATGTGGTGGCGTAAAGCCGAAAACATCAATCTAATATATTGAAAATAAGCAGTTTGTTTGATGTTTACGAAAGTGGGTTCGATGTGCTCGCTATGTGTAACATATGTTTTACAATTATGCGTAAAAATCGCCAAGATAAAGATTTCTCCCCACGTATTCCAATTTCTCAAGACCTGCGCCAAGTTAGAAAAATAAGTCCAAACAAAAGCTACTGAGACAAGGAGAAAGTCATGGTTGATGCATATAACCCACTAGGAACAGACGGATTTGAGTTTGTTGAATATACCGCTGCTGACAACAAAGGCATTCAACAGCTTAAAGATCTGTTTATATCGTTAGGTTTTGCGGAGATTGCAAAGCATCGCTCAAAAGAAGCGTGGTTATATCGACAAGGTGACATTAGCTTTATTGTGAATGCGCAGCCGCATAGCCAAGCTGAGGGATTCGCCAAAGTTCACGGTCCGTCGGTTTGTGGCATGGCATTTCGTGTGAAAGACGCCACCGTTGCTCTGGCGCATGCGTTAGAGAATGGCGGTAAAGAATATAAAACGGAAATTGGGCCGATGGAGCTTAGCATTCCTGCTATTTATGGCATCGGTGAAAGCTTGCTTTATTTTGTCGATCGTTATGGAAAGCAGAGCATTTATGATGTCGATTTTCGTTTTTATGATGATGCTGATGAGCGTTTATCAAAAGCGAATGTTGGTCTTTACGAAATCGACCACTTAACGCACAACGTTAAGCAAGGCAACATGGATGTCTGGTCAGGTTTCTATGAGCGCATTGGTAACTTCCGCGAAATTCGTTATTTCGATATCGAAGGTAAGCTGACTGGTCTTGTCAGCCGTGCGATGACCGCACCTTGCGGCAAAATCCGAATTCCTATCAATGAGTCGTCAGATGATAAATCACAGATTGAAGAGTTTATCCGTGAATACAATGGCGAAGGTATTCAACACATCGCATTGACCACTGACGACATCTACGAAACGGTCAAAACCTTGCGTGAGCGAGGCATGGACTTTATGCCAACGCCAGATACTTATTACGAGAAAGTCGATCAGCGTGTTGAAGGCCACGGCGAAGATGTAAGCAAGCTTCGTGATTTGCAGATTCTTATTGATGGTGCGCCAACGAAAGATGGCATCTTGCTACAAATCTTTACTCAAACCGTTATCGGCCCTGTGTTCTTCGAAATCATCCAACGTAAAGGCAATGAAGGCTTTGGCGAGGGTAACTTCAAAGCGTTGTTTGAATCGATAGAAGAAGACCAAATTCGCCGAGGAGTATTGAGCGATGCATAAATGGATCACATTCCCTCATCGGGAGGGAGTGTGCTCTAAACAAGCACATGCTGACTTCCCGGAAGAGGCAATTTATGAACGTGAGGCAGGTCGAAGTGGCTTCTTCGGCCCCGCAACACATTTTCATCATCAACATGCCCCAACGGGGTGGTCTGAGTGGGAGGGCGAGCTACGTCCACGAGCGTTTGATTTTAATCTAGTCGAAAAAGCCAGCCATATTACCCCTTGGGCAGTCCCGCATCTATTACACAACGCGAATTGTAAAGTTCGTGTTTGGCGTATGGATGAAAAAATGGACTTCTTGGTGAGAAATGCAGATGGCGACGAACTGCTATTCATCCACCAAGGTACGGCAGATCTCTACTGTGATTATGGTCATTTGAAAGTGAGCGAAGGGGATTATGTCATGATCCCGCGCTCAACGAGCTGGCGTTTAGAACCAAGCGAGCCGATGTTCATTCTGATGATTGAAAACACCGATGCGGCTTATACATTGCCCGAAAAAGGCATGGTTGGAAACCACGCGGTGTTTGATCCGGCGGTTTTAGAAACGCCGTCGATCAACGATCAGTTCCGTGCTCAATATTCTGAGAATCAAACACAGGTTCAGGTGAAACGCCACGATAAAGTCAGTGTTATCACTTACCCATTCAACCCGCTGGATGCGATTGGCTGGCATGGTGATTTGGCGGTAGTAAAAGTGAACTGGCGTGATATTCGTCCACTTATGTCACATCGTTACCATTTACCGCCTTCTGCACATACTACATTTGTAGGAGCAGGATTTGTGGTGTGTACCTTCGTTCCTCGTCCAATTGAAAGTGATCCTGGAGCGCTCAAAGTACCGTTCTACCACAACAATGACGATTATGACGAAGTCTTGTTCTACCATGCAGGTGATTTCTTCAGCCGTGACAACATTGAAGCAGGCATGGTGACATTCCATCCAGCAGGATTTACGCATGGTCCTCACCCGAAAGCATTCAAAGCAGGGCGAGAGCACAAGAAGACTTTTACCGACGAAGTTGCGGTCATGATCGATACGCGTCACGCACTTCAGTTTGCGGATGAGCTGGAAAAAGTAGAAAACAAAGAATACGTCTATAGCTGGCAAGAGAAGTAAGAGGCAAGGATGAAATTAGCAACCAAGAAAAATGGCACTCGTGACGGTTTGTTGATGGTCGTGAGCAAAGACTTAACGCGCTGCGTACCAGCGACAGAAATTTTCCACCCCATGAACTTAGCACCGACGATGCAGGTGGCACTTGATAACTGGGATACGCTAGCACCGCAACTGGAAGAGCTATACGTTGCACTGAACAATGGCACGGTTGCAGGGTATGAAGAGTTTGAAGCGCACTACTGCGAGTCGCCGCTTCCTCGCGCTTATCAGTGGGCTGATGGCAGTGCTTACGTAAACCACGTTGAGTTGGTTCGAAAAGCTCGCGGCGCTGAAATGCCAGAGAGTTTTTGGACGGATCCGTTGATGTACCAAGGAGGCTCTGATGCCTTTATTGGTCCTTGTGACAACATCGAGTTTGCGAGTGATGAATGGGGTATTGATTTCGAAGGTGAAGTGGCTGTGGTAACTGGTGACGTACCAATGGGCGCGAGTGTTGCAGAGGCTCAGGAGTCGATTCGTTTGATCATGCTGGTGAATGATGTCTCACTGCGTGGGCTAATTCCGGCAGAGTTAGCTAAAGGGTTTGGTTTTTTCCAATCTAAACCTTCTTCTGCGTTTTCTCCTGTGGCAGTAACACCAGACGAACTAGGCGATGCGTGGTACGAAAACAAAGTGCATTTACCATTGGTCTCGACCTACAACCACAAGCCGTTTGGTCGCCCGAATGCAGGTATCGATATGACGTTTGATTTCGCAGACTTAATTGTTCACGCGACTAAAACGCGCCCGCTATCTGCTGGGGCAATTATAGGTTCTGGCACGGTATCTAATAAGCAAGGCACCGAACATGGCACTTCGATTGAGGAGGGTGGCGTTGGCTATTCATGTATCGCGGAAGTTCGCATGATTGAAACCATTCGTGATGGCAAGCCGTCGACTAACTTCATGTCGTTTGGAGATTCAATCAGATTGGAAATGTTCGATGCGGATGGCAACAACATATTCGGCTCGATTGACCAACAAGTTAGCCAATATCTCAAGCACTAACAATGCTGGTTGGGAGACGATATGAGCGATAGCATGATTTTATACGGATACTGGCGATCATCGGCGGCGTATCGTGTGCGTATTTGCTTGAATCTTAAAGAGTTATCGTATGATTCAAAATCGGTACACTTGGTGCGCAATGGTGGCGAACAACACAGTGACGAGTACCATGAGTTAAACGCTTCTGAACTGGTTCCTTTGCTGGTGGATGGGGAGGTTCAGTTAACCCAGTCACTGGCGATCATTCAATACTTAGAAGAACACTACCCGGATTTCACTGTGATCCCCGAGCAAACGCCGCTTCGATACCAAGCGCTAGCTTTGGCTCAGGATATTGCAATGGAGATTCATCCCCTGAATAACTTAAGAGTTCTACAGTATTTAGAGGGGGAGTTAGCTTGCGAACCAGAGCGCAAAGTCGCTTGGATTCATCACTGGATCCACAAAGGTTTTACAGCATTAGAAGAGAAACTTCAGAAGCATCGTAAACTAAATGGTGATTGCAAGTTTAGCCTGACAAGCTCGCCATCTATTGTCGATATTTGTCTGGTACCACAATTTTATAACGCACAACGCTTTGGTGTAGATACTTCTCTTTATCCAACCATTAACGCTGTTGTGCAGTCATGCAATCAACTGCCAGCTTTTATTGATGCGATGCCAGAGAATCAGCCAGACGCTAATAGTTGATTCTTAGCATACATAATGTATTAACAAAATTTAAACGAGCCAATCCAAGTGTGTGATTGGCTCGTTTTTATTGGTGAGCAAAATTTTCTGTTTCTCGCTATCGTCGTGGCGCCTCAAAATTGCGAGGTTTTGTTGCTCTGCATAACATTTCCATTTACGCTTTGAGCAACGAGTTGTTTTGGATGCACTTTATTTATGACCAACATTTTTATCATTGTTGTTCTTCTGGTTTTATTCTTCTTTGTTATTCAAAAGTACGTGATTAAGCACGATGACACGCGTGATTATCCTTATCGCTCGAAAGGCCCTCTGCTCAGAGGTCAAGAGGGTGCGTTCTATAATGCGTTAAGAGCGGCGGTAGGGGAGCATGCCGTAGTATTCGCGAAAGTAAACATGTCCAGTTTGGTTACGCCAAAAGAAATCAAAAATAAGAAGCAGTTTTTTGTCGCGAACAATCGTATATCTCGAAGCTATTTTGATTACGTTATTTGTGACCCAAGGACACTAGAGCCGCGCGTTATCGTTGAATTGGATAATGGGCAGGAGCTAAACAAGGGTAAGATAGAAAGACAAAAGTTATTGATTCATGTTTGTAAGACGGCCAACCTGCCTTTAATCGGCGCTTCGATAAAGCACAGTTATCAAGTTGGGCGATTACGTCGTTTGCTTGCGGCACACATTGATTTGATTGAGCCCGATAAAGAAGTGCGTTTTTGTAAAAAATGCGGCAGTCCGATGATCATTAAAACCGCAAGCCAAGGTGAGTTCAAAGGGAGACGTTTCTTTACTTGTAGCCGTCAGCCGAATTGTACATACACCGAAAATTATAACGTTGTGTTTGAGGCGGACGACTAAACACGACAATTAACCAGCAGAAACAAGGGGCTTTGATTAGAGATGATCAAAGCCTTTTTTGTATCATTCATCAAGGCAGGGCCTATACTTTGAAAAAGAGGGCAGAATAGGGCAGCCATATGCGATACGGATGGATTTTATCGGCGTTGTTCATCGCATCGAATGCTAGTGCGATACCTAATTTGAAACCACTGGAGTGTGAATTGACAGAGACACCCCAAGATCATTTCTTGTTTTACCGAGAGCAAATGGTTTACCACAGTGAGCAGTTTGTCATATTTCAAAACTTCAAAGGCAGGGTGAGCACTCAAGTAGACGTCAAAACAGGAGAGTTGATCCGTACAACCTATATCGGCGAACCATTTAAACCTAAATATCAGATTTTGTTCGGTACTTGCCCTAAGGTATCGCAAACCTTACAGATTTGGATGCTCAGTGAAGTGCCTTACGACAATTAAGTGAGATAATAAAAGTTATATAGATCACACTTTTAAACCCTGCAGGCTCAGTCCTTGTCGATAAAATCATCTGAAAACGCGTGTTGAGTTTACATTTTCGCCAAACGGTTCAAAGTTGGTAAATTTGTGCTTGCACCGTCGTTCGCTTATAGCTAATATCCTCGTCGTTCCAGAGAAATGCGTCCGTAGCTCAGCTGGTTAGAGTATCGCCTTGACATGGCGGGGGTCGGTGGTTCGAGTCCACTCGGACGCACCATTCTGAATTGAATGGTTAGGAACATAAAAATTTGGGTCCGTAGCTCAGTTGGTTAGAGTACTACCTTGACATGGTAGGGGTCGGCGATTCGAGTTCGCCCGGACCCACCAAATTTTAGAAAAAGCCCACCTTTTGGTGGGCTTTTTTTGTGTCTATAACTTATTGATATTCAAGTGGAATTCCTTCTTTTTTCCTTTTTTGTCCCCTTGTTATTACTCTGCGTTAGTACTGAGTAAAGTTCGAGGGGGTGGTAAAAGGGTGGTAAAAAGGTGGTAAAATACAGTAGTTTGTACAGCGCTTGAAATGGGCTATATTGCGACGCTTATGGCTGGTACTTCATGCCATTCTACGTCGTGACTATCAGTGTAAATCTGAGTGGTTCTATCACTGGCATGTGCCATGCGTTGGCGAGGGTTTACACCCATTTCATCGATGAGTTTTGCCGATAGCCTTCGGATTTCATGGAAAGTAGGGCGCTTAGCTTTTTCTACGTTAGAGTACAAACCGAGTTCGTCGCGTACTTTGGAAAATGTTTCGCTGATCATGCGACTGGTCACTTGGTAACGGTGGTCACACTGCTTAGCGATATTATTGTTTCTTGCAGGTCTACGATGCACTACGTAAGGGCAATGTAGCTTATCTGTTTTAGATAGCTCTACAACTTCTTTGATAGCGCTTGTCACCGGAATAGCAACATAAGACGTTTTAGCATTCTTAACCTTTGCTCGATGTATGTACAAGGTACCAAATACAATTTCTCCGTTCTCTGGTTTTGGAGTATCAAACCAGACAATTCCACATGTATCCGGTTTTGGCTTTGGTATACGGTATTTTATTCTATGTAGTTCAGCTACTGCGTGAGTCGATTGAATCGATAACCCCATCGCTACTTTTAAAAATAGAGGGGCCTCTTTTTCAATTGCTTTGAATGCCTCTATATCTAAATCCAAGCGTTCTTTCTTATTATCCGAACCATTTAGCCGTTTCGGTTTTTTGTTCAACATGAAGTTTTCACCAATTGCGGATTCATCTGCTAGATAGCTAAAGATCTTCTTTAATCGAGAAAGTTTCTTGTTATAAACCTCTTTGGATTTATCACCATAGTATGTATTTAGAAAGTCGTTCATGGTTTCTAAGTTAATTGACTTGGAAAACTTGTCTCCTAAAAACTCATTAAGTCGAGCTATATCACTCGATACTTGTCTAAGGATTTCTGCTGACAGTTCTTCTTCGTTTTTAATTCTAACCATTACATGCTCAAGCCACTCATTCATCGGGCGGTTGAATTTGTCTTTTCTAGATCTAGGAGAAATTTGGAAGTGTTGTGCTGGTCTATGCTCGTCATTGTATGCGTTAGCTGCTGCAATAATATCATCTAAAGAAAACTCAGCCGGCATTAGCATTTTGGTACCATCGATAAGAGTAAAGCGATACCTTGTTTGGCCTTTTCGTTTTTCTACATACAAGTGTTTTGGAAGGCGCTCACGACCAGTCGTTCGCTTGCGAGCATTCATAGGTTAACTGCCTCCGTTCATCAACTTTAGAAGCTGTGCTGCTTTGGGGGTAGTAGTTAACTCTGAGTCATTCGCTGCGTCAGGTATGCAAATGAGCCAGCGGCCGGTAGGTGTTTTACGAGCCTGAAGGATTCCTTGTCTGATCCAATTTCGAATAGTTTGGCTGCAAAGAGCAGGATAATAATTGCGTTTGTATTGGGGAATGGTCATTTCACGCATTTTAGAAGTCTCCGATTACCTAATCATTTGAACTTGTGTCAGAGTTCATTTCTTTGATTTCAATTTCGATGATTTTTGCTTCCAAGTCTGTAGCGCTACAACCACCATCCCATTTTAGGTCACAGTTATCACACCCTAAAATGTTGCATTTAGTGTTCACGACATTTATCAAACGTACATGTAGTTCTTCTTTGTATGAGTTACTCATAGCATTACCTCTGTTTTTTGCAGATTGACGAGCGACGGTAATAGCGTCTCGATGAGACTGGTTGTTTATATTTAGCTCATGCAATGCAATGCAATAGGTTTCTTATTTTATAGTAGTGAGAAATTTCATTGCTTCAAGATGCAGCCCTATAGAGACAACGAGTGTACCCGTAGGCTTAGTAGATATCGTGTGTCGGCTCGAACCACGCCTCGCTACTTGTGGTGAAGAAGGGCTCACTGGTGGGTAGATTGAATAGCCCCGTTGTTTTAAGTAGTGAAAAAATGCCTCAGCTAAGTGAGGCTCAATTTGTAGGGTGAATATGCTCATTTTTACTTTCTCAGTACGACTTGCTGAGGCTGAGATTCATACCAAGCAAAATCTAGCTCTTCACCATCATCTAGCGCTTTTCTTATTGCGTCCTCATCAGGGACAAAACGAACTTCGCGTATTAGATATTTCTCAGGAAGGTGGGCTTCCTCATATCGAAGTTTGGCTGGATTGTTTTTGATGTAAAAAGTACCGTATGCACCTTTCATTTTTTCGATATTTAACATTTGGAATAAATTCAGAAGCGGGTAGGTCATTCGACTGCGTTCGTCTTTTAAAGACTTGGCGCGGTCACCGTATGGTTTTGCTTGCTCGGCATATACTTTTTTCTCCGCATCTGCCAGCTTCGCTGCTGTTTCTAACTTATCCATGTATCGGCGGTAGGCCATGAGCTTGTCATCAATAGAACACTCGATACCTGCCAAGTTATCCGCAATGGTCTGCTCGTCCCATTCTTCTTGTTTGGCCAGCTCCAACAGGTCAAAGATCTGCTGGTTAATATTGTTCATGCTTTCTGTCTTATCAGCCATTTGCCTGATCCTTATCTTTAATGTCAGCGTTGAAGTCTTTTATTGCCGATTCTGCTTGCTCCGCGATTCGAGATAGCGCTTTGTCTTTCTTGGCTTTGCTTGCCTTGTCGTGGGTAGGGATTGCATCCAGAGCTGTTTCAGCTAGCTTTTGAAGTCGCTTGATTTCTGCCAGAGAAGGAGCAGTAGAGAACTTGTCAGTGTATGACTTAGCCTTATCTAGCGCCTGTTGTGTTGCTTTCGCATCAAACTCAAGCTGTTTAAGCGCATTGTCGGTTGTCTTCGTCATTTGCGAACGGTTGATGATGTTTTCATCGTCGTATTCACCCATGTATACGTCACCACAAATGCCTAACATTGAAAGCGCTTTACCTGTCGCGTCGGTAAGTGATTTTTTACGGCACTCTCCGTTTTTGATCATGCGACTGTAATTGTGTGACCAATAGAAACGCTCAGTCTCACCAAAAGCTGTTAATGTGCATCGATCGCCACTGTTGGGGTGGATGTACCAAAGCTCGACTTCCATGTTGTGGACAGACTCATTCACTCCGGTATACGTACCGTTAGCGAAAATTGGCAAACCGTCCTCAGTCCACTCCCGCTTAACATCGACACCCCAGCCTTTACCACGAGGACCAAATATTTCGGTTGCTTTCATTTGGCGGTATTGAGCATTGATGGATAATCGACCTGTCGATGGGTCTTGCTTGGTGAAATTCAAATCGGTTTTAAATGATTGATTCCAAATACCCATATTTGAATTACTTTCGTCTAAATCGACATCTGGAATTTCAGGATCGTTAGCTGGCTCTTGCTCTACAATATTTTGAGGAACGTCAGTGCCACTAATGTTGCTATCAGAATCGGCAAGATGCTCATCATTAGCAGATTCGGGTAAAGGTGCGTTTTTGGTAACCTTAGGCTTTCCATTACCATCGGTTGGTTCTTTTTTGCCTTGTTCTAGTAACTTTTGGGCTTCTTTTTGTTCATTATTACCAACGGCTTTGGGTTGGCTATTAAACTTCATTACTAGGTTAACCGACTCAGTTGAATGCCAAATGATCACTGGATTTTTAAGCTGTTTGATGTAATCAGCTAAAGCGTTAATGTCGGTGTCTTTGGTAATGATTTTTAATAAGTGGGTATAGGCACGTTCAGGTGTTACTGCGTGACTTTCATGTGCCAAGCGTTCAGCTATGGCGAGCAAGAGAGATGGATACTCTACTTCTGATATCAGAGTGTTGGATGCTGGCTCCATACTTTCAATAAGTTCGATATTTTCTCGAAAGACAGCGCGAAGAGTTCGGATGTTTAGAAATGATTTTGATACCTCGTTTGCATCATCAAAATCAATGTTGCGTATGTTTTCTAGTGTTTTGTCTTTAACGAACGTTAAGTATTTTCCGTTATGTTCCCGTTCTCCGTTGTGCCAATTAATGAGTTCATCTACTACAGTAGCAAGCTTCTCTCCTGCCTCTTCATACTGCTCTGTTGTTAGATATGGACTACCATCACTAATGCGAGAAAATATTTCAGCAATAAAGCATTCATACTCATTTTCTAAATTATGTGTTGGTTTGTGTTGAATGTTATTTTTAGTAACCGTACATCTGGCCACTAGATACTCAGCCTCACTTTCATTAAATAAAACCCCACATCTTTCCAATCCGTTAATTGTCTCCACTAGTTTTTCGATGTCGGTTTGAGCTGTGATGTGAGGTTGTAGTGCATCCATAGCGAGTTTTACTTCGCCCTCTGTCATTCTTGCTGTAGGGCGAAGAGCTAGGCGTCCACGTACTGCATTTTCTATTGGTGAACATTCGTTAGGCGGTAAGTCTTCGCCATCCATCACCTCAATGCAATTTTCTTCGAACTCCTGAATGTATGGAGATTTCATAAAAATCTTAGCTAGACTTAATGAGCTATCGTACTTGTACAGAGCGTCAATAATTGCCTGACCAGCCATCTTGATCGCTTCTTTTCGGGTGGTAGCAAACTCGCAGCCAAAGTCGTTAGCGTCACCGAATGCGCGTTCTGCTTTCTGATTGCCTTCGACAGCATATTGCCACCCCTCGTCACCACAATCTCGGATTGCAATAACGACGTGTAATTCATCGGTTACAGGGAGAGCGGCTTTCCAGCATTTAGGTTCAATGATGGATTCATTGGCTGCTGGCTTGTCGATAACATCTTCAATATGTTTCATCGACTCTTTCGTTTTCTCGGTTAGTACGGCAGGAAGGTAAGGTTTCAAGCTCTCGGTGAAAGCTTCTAAATCGTATAGAACACCAATCGTTACCATTGAGTCCACATGCTCAATTGCTTGATTTGGGGATTTATCTAAAGGCCAGATATCCGCAAAATGACCTTCAACAACTTCTAAATAATCGCTGTGGGCTTCTAATGCGTTCTTTGCGTCTGGGTGCTGTGATAGTGCTGTTATAAACAGTTCACTGGGTTCTTGAAATGCATGATAAAAATCATGTTTCATCGTTGCGGAGACAAAGGTTTTTTGGTCTTCTGGGCCAAACTCATCTTGGTAATCTAGGAATTTTTCAAGGCGTTCCACCGCTTTATCAATCGCGTCGTCACGTTTTTCTTCGGTTCGGTCTAAGTTCATTTTTTCGTGCTTATCGAAGTCACCAAACTTAAATCGGAATCCGTAAGCATATTGGCTATGGCCAACTCTCAGAATGAAGACCTTAGCAGCTTTCATACTGTCGGTTTCGCTACTGTAAATGAAAGAGGAATCTTCAACTTGAGGATCTTTTGTGTCGTAGTATCCATCTTGGCCTAGGGTAGGGTACGGAGTATCCGGAACATTTATTTGTTGTTCATCTGAGTGAATGAACTCGTCTTCGTCAAACCCCTTGGCTTCTAATTCTATAATTGCTGAGTGGTAATCTTCTTCTGATATTTTTTCGGCCTTAACGCCTTTGAAGAAATCACTGTATTCGGAATTTTCATTTTCGGTGCATAGTGGGTGAGTTGCTTCAACCTTGCAAACAGCTTCCGATTTGGCTAGTTCTTGGGTTGCGGCTTTAATGTAGTGAATTACAGGTTCTAAATCGCCAGATTCTTTTACCGCTTTGTGCGATACCTTTTTGTTACAGGTTAATTTGAAATACTTATCAGCCATTTTAAGGTGTCCTTATACAGCTAAGCTGCCTTGAATTTTGAGGGAAGATGCAGTTTCAAAATTTTCTTCAACCGAGTCAGGACTACGGAAACCATGCTTCCGGCAGTAATCGGTCATAATTTTTCGATCGTGCGGTAGTTTTTTTACCGAGAGCCAGAACTGCTCAACGGATTCTTGGGAAGGTCTGTCCACAGTCAATTCCTCAGTAGAGACATTAAACAGAGCACGCATAAGCCAGAGCTGGCTAGGTGGGAGAGAGGTTGCAATGGGTACGCTCTTTAATACCTCTAAAGAAAGTCTTATGCTTGTTGGGACGTGTGTGTACTAGGGTAAATTGCGGTACCGGATAAAAATTAATACACAGATCTTAAAGACCGGTCCGATACCGCAATTTTGAAATGCCCCTAACGCGATTTATCAAGGCTCAGTCGGTTGTCACTATCAAAATCGACCGACCGTTAAGAGCATTTCAAAATGGCTCTCATAAGAAAGCCAAAGCCCGTTACTACTAGAGCACCTCTGGGACAGGTCTAGTCACTTCACTATGTCGGGTGACCGTAGATTTACTTTCGTTACTCATCTATCAGCCCTTTGCTGATAGGTGCTCTCAAACGTTTTGTACCACCTAGTGGTCTCGCTCATCCGTTTAAGTGTTTCACGCCATCGAAAGCGGGGCGTATCAGTTTATTTTGGGTTTCCAACAGTTTTAAAGAGCCTCAAGGCATCGCCTTGGTATAATTAATATTCCATAATGGAATTTAAATGTAAATGTCAAAATGGAATTATTTTTGATGATAGGATGAATTCTGAAATATGGGGGACAGATTTTAGACAATAAAAAACCGCCACTAGGGCGGTTATCATCAAATTGGTGGGGGAATTACTCTGTGTAGATTCTATGCTCAGGTAAGTTTGACGTTAATCTTAGCATCAACCACTACACCTACAATCTTACAGTTACCATTAATTGGCAGTTTAGGGAATGATGGGTTTAACGGACTGAGAAACTTCTGTCCCGCGTCAATGATGAGTTGTTTGAATGTGGCTTCGTTAACATCATCAAGCTTAGCAACAACCAGTGACTTATTAACCGCTTCAACCTCAGGATCGACTAGAACGCGAACACCAGTAGGGAAACTAAGTGGCGAACCGGGTGGTGCTGTCATCGAATCGCCTTCAACTGTTAGCCAAAATGAACTTGAACTCGCTTTCTCAGTTGTTGCCAGCATTTGTACGTCTTTAACGTTATACGGTTCGCAAGCTTCTCTCCATTGTCCCGCTTGCACTGAACTGATTAAAGGGAATAGCCCTTTGGTTTCAGGTTGGTCATCTATTGATTTTACATTAGCAAAACCATCAGGTGTAACGGAGCCGTCAGAAAGCAAAGTCATTTGACTAAGTCCGACGTGCTTCATCATTTCGGCAATCGTATCAAGGCTTGGTTCTCGCTTCTCGTTTAAGTAGCGAGCAATAGTTCCCTGAGCCACTCCCATTAATTCAGCAAGATCTGATTGGGTTATGCCTGAGGTCTTCATCCTGGATTTAACCAGTTCATTCCAATTTGTTTTCATTCGCTAATTATGCCACTGCGGTATTTTTTAAAAACAACCGTTATGGAATATATTGATTGCATGTGGAATTCCAAATTGGTATAAGTGTTCTCATGTGACGGAGGACATATGAACCGAATTAAAGATTACCGTACCAATTTAGGAATAACTCAGCAGCAACTTGCTGATGAGCTAGGTGTTTATCAAGCAACAGTTAATCGATATGAAAAAGGGCGTAGCCCGAATCTAAAAACATGCTGGCAGATAATTAATGCTCTCTGCTCTTTGGGGGCTAAGTGCAAGTTCCAAGATGTATTTCCAGATAATACAGCACCAAAGAAAACTGCATAACTACAAGGAAAATCTAATTATGTTAGTGAAATTTGACTCGAAAAAAGAAGTGATCAAAGAAATCATCAAGAAGACCAAGGGAGGTCGAGGTGCTTTAGCTGGCGCAATTGGTATGTCTGAAACCACCTTCAACAACAAGCTCTATGAGCGAAACGGTTGTCGTTTTTTCGATGATGAAGATCTAGAAGCAATGGAAATCCACGCCGACACCTACTGTCTGGCTCAATATCGCGCAGGCCAACGCGGTGGTTTGTTTGTTCCTATGGCGGAATTCGAACTTGACGCGGAAGAGCTTAGCGAAATCCAGAACAAAGAGATGGCAGCACTTGGTGAAGCGAATGTCGAGATTTGCCGAGCACTCGCAAATGACCAAATGATCGACAACAAAGAAGCGAAAGCTATTAAGTCAGCTGCTATTGAAGCAGCTGCACGAGTTGTCGCGAGCAAGTTAGCTGCGATTCGAGTTTATGGGATAGACAAATGAAAAAAGGCGTAATTGATAAATCATTAATTCCCGTTTCTGAAATCGTAACAATCACTGCTCCAGTTCAAGTCGTCATCAGAGATGGAGAGTTTACGGTTAAAGAGTTAGTCGTGGCGGGAAAGACCGTTGATTGTTATCAGGGGCTTACGAATATATTGCTGGAAAAGCAACGCGAGTTTGACCGCCATAAAAGTCAAACGCTTAACGATTGGTGAGAGGGTTGTTGGTTTTACCTCTAGGCGTATAAGAAAAGCGCAGCGTAGCGCTGGAAGTCAAGAATATGAGTAGACGAGCTACAGATTGGGCGTGGCGACAAGATATCAAGGCCACGATGAAGTTAATCCTTCTATCTCTTGCCGATCGAGCTGATGAGTATCATAGAGCATATCCGAGTGCGGAGCGTATAGAGCTCGATACTCGCTTAAACATCAAAACAATTCGTTCGAACCTAAAGGTAATGCAAGAGCTTGGGATCATTCGAGATTCTGGGAAAAGAAAGGGGTCAACGAAACAGGTTGTTGTATGGGAATTGTTAGGCATAGAAGACGATGTGAAGCATCAAGTCCCAAAATCATCAAGAACCACGAGCCCTGAAGAGAAGGTACCCGAAAATGGACACCTTCCGAAGGTACCCAAAATTGGACTTGAAAGGTACCCAAAAACGGATTTGAAAGGTACCCAAAATTGGGTAACAGAACCAGTCATAGAACCAACCATTGATCCTTTAAAAGATCTTGTTCCAAGCAATGATGAATTGCTTGAAACCAGAAAACCTGAATCTGAATTTGAACTTCCAACGAATCGTCGTGGTGAGATTTATTCCGTGTACATGGAGGACATATTCGAGTTCAGAAAGCTGTATCCGTCTGTAGATGTTTATCAGGAATTTCGAAACATGCTTGGTTGGTTGAAATCTAATCCCACCAGACGCAAGACCAAAAGTGGAATCCCTAGATTTATCAATTCTTGGTTAGCCAAAGAGCAGAACAAGGGACGATGCAATAAAAACCTAGAGTCACCAGTTCAGCTTGACTGTACAGCCCAAATTGAGAACGAGATACGTCTAGCTGAATCTAAAGTAGCAGGTTTGCAGCAGAACATTATGCAGCATCAACAATGGAACATTCCTGGTGGCGATAAAGCTATTGTCAGTTTCCAAGCGGATATTGAAAAGTTAAAGAAATTCATCCAGCAACAACGACAAATCCGAGAGCGATTGCAGGGGGAGAGATGATCTACTACCTACCGAAGTTTTGGTATGCCGGTTCTAAAAAGTGGGGCATTCCATCTGATCTGCCGTTTATCGAGGGTAAGTTGCTACGCCTGAATATGGCAAATCAAAAAGTTGCTAGTGAACAATATGAGGATATCTACAAGCACTTTCACAATTGTGGAGAGTGGCGCAAAGCGCGTGAGTTAGCGAATCAGATGTTAAACGACATAGCGAATGATTATGGCATTACTCTCAAAGATTATGAGCAGATGATCGCGGCTAACGATGATGACTCTGAGAACACTCAATTTCGTGTCGACTTGATGATAGAGAAAGCCAAAAAGGCTCAAAAGTTGGCGAAACCAAGAATTCACTTTAAGGAGTTGAAACGTGCGTAGTTGTTCAACTGTGAAGGCGAAAAAAGAAACGACAGAGATCATCGGTGCAATTGGTACTGGTGGTTATATTCAGTACGCAACACCTGAAATGCGCGAAAAGGCTGCTACGATGCGTGGACGCGTTGTGGCTATTAAGCCTAAGTCTAAAGCGAAAGCCCGTGTTTTGGATCACCATCGTAAATTTTTTGCGTTGATACACCTAGGATTCGAGTATTGGTCTCCCGACGTAAGCCTAATCAGCGAACCAGAGTATTACATAGCACATGAAACTGCGAAGCAATTCTGTCAGCTGGCTGGACGAGAAGACATGTATGAAACACATGGTATTGAGATTGCCAACATCGTCTTATCGAAAATAAAAAAACAGCGAGAAAGTCACTGCGACCCAGAGGCTTACAAGTGTATTGAGAACTACCGATACCAAGTGATGATCGAAGCTGGTTATTTTGATTTAGAAATGCTCCCCAATGGAGGAACAGTAAAGCGGCCTTGGTCTATCGCTTTTGAGAACGCAGACCAAGAACAATTCGAAAAAATTTACAAAGGTTGTTTTAACGTCATATGGAACCAATCACTTTTTCAAGTATTTAACGACGAGCAAGAGATGCAAAACGCCGTATATCGCTTTATGGAGTTTGCATGATACGTCTGTTATTTGCCTTATTTACGGTGGTTAGTGCGATAGCAGTGGTATCGTCAGCATTCTTGCAATTCTGCTTTCTCTTCTCTGGGCGTGGCTTCCATTTCGATAGTTTGTTTCTCATCTACCTAACGGCTCTTTTTACTGGATTTATGGGGCTGTGGCTGACAAATGAAAATTAAGAAATACGGGTATCGAGTTCAAAAAGCTCAAGAACAATTTAACCGTTTTATCGTGTTACGAGATAGCGGCAAACCGTGTGCTAGCTGTGGACGCTACTTGCCTCTGTGTTGCGGCCACTTTCGTTCTGTAGGCGCAGCCCCTGAACTTAGATTCAATGAAGACAATGCCCATGGCCAGTGCTACGAATGCAACGGGAACAAATCGGGGAATGTGAAAGAGTACCGACGGGGACTTATCGAACGTATCGGACTATCTCGCTTAGAAACGTTAGAAAGTTATCACTCTCCGCAGAACTGGACAGTGTATGACTTATACGACATTGAGAAAGTCTACAAGGCCAAAGCTGACGTGATGAGTACTAACTTTGAGTATTTCTACGAGTCAGCTTAGTTCACACCAACATGCAATTGAAGTAATGGTATCAATATGAAAGATCAAGATTTAGAACGTACACGAGTACTGTTAAGAGGGTGGGGAAACTGGTCACACAATAATACTGGTTGTCATTGGTATACACAGATGTGTGGGTTATCGAATGTCCTGCCTGTGGCTCCAGACTTAAGATATAAGCTATGTGATGATGATGCTATAGTCATTGATAAGTTGGTTGCTTGTATGATGGATAAGGAAAACCCAAGGCCAATGACATTTTTTGTTCTTCACTATGTCTATGGACTTAACAAAAGTGAGATTGCGAGAAGGGCAACAAGAGAAGACAAAAAACAATGCACGGAAGGCAAGGTTCGCTCACTGTTACTTTTAATGGAATCAATGATTTGTGGAATGCTGATTCAGCGTGAACAAATGGGATTTAGGCTAGAGTGTGATAAATAGCGTTGCTGTATTCTTGTCAAGTAGAGTGCCTCTCAGTTTGAGGGGCTTAATTTTACTAATCAATACCCAAGCTATTTCTGGATGAAGGTAGCATTAAATTTTTGACAACTGCAAGGTACCGGAAAACGAAACGAACCTATGGGGAGAATGATAGCGATGCGAAGCGGTTGACACTGCACACCACTATCACTAAGGAATTAGGCCTAATTCTTTATAGTATCACTGATTTTTTTTAAAGAAGCGTTCAGCACTAGCAAATAGAGATTCGCAGAGATTTTTCTGCTTATTATACTCCTCAGAACCTTGTTTCATTGATTCTAGCGTCTCTTTGGCATCATGGTATTCTTTAACCATCTGCTCAAACTTAACCTCGTAGCCGCTTTTTTTGTATTTTCTTGGAGATTTATCTCGTTTTTTTCTCATTCTTGTTCCTGTTTGAACATATTCATCAAAAGTACATTGAATATACAGGCTATATTTTTTACATGAAAGATAGCCTAAAGTGGCTGAAGTAAGCCTGTTTCAACATACGACTATAATTGCTCATTAACAATGATAAAGAATAGCTCCAAAGGATAACGTATCTAAATGGTCAGAAATCACAACTAAAAGGACTTTTACTTCATGTTTAGTTCAAAATTCTAAGTTGGACCTTGTTAAATAGGGCTGCAATCTATGAAGCTATTTTTATAGTTAAAAACCAAACTGGGGCTATTTAATGGAAGATAAAGAATAAGCTGCTAAGGGAGTTGTATAACGATATGACTCGAAAGAAAACTAAGAAGATACTTGAACTGTATGTTTCATCAATAGCTCACGTTTTGGAGCTAACTTCACTATACACTCATTGAAGTAAATAGATAGGTATTTCCCCGTTTTTTCCTCATTTGAGTAGATGCAACATTTTTATAAATGCTTGCCTTTATAAAACTCGATGAGAAATATAAATTCAACTTAATCAGCTGGTTGCCTTTGATTTTTGTTGTGGTTTTGTAGATTACAACGTGTGATAGCTCTTTAGTAACTAGTACCAGAAAGTAATGCCTAGTTAGAGTTTTCTTTTGCATAACACGTTCGATGGGAGAGAGCTACTGTTAAAGTTTAAGGTGAAAATAAAAATAAAAAGCTAGCCTTTAGTAATTTTATCGGTATACTGCACATCAGCTCTTAAGAAAAGAGCTATTTAATTATTTTAAGATCAAATTTCTCTCAGTTCTTTATCGATTCCCTCGTTTACGTTCCTGCGACAAAATATATATCTCTAAATCATATAATAGCGCTTATTAGCTAAGAATTTAATATTAAAATTATCTTATATAGAGGTATCTATGTCTAATAAATCAACTGGTTCAGTAAAATGGTTCAACGAAACTAAAGGTTTCGGCTTTATTTCTCCAGAGAGTGGTGGTGAAGACTTGTTTGTCCATTTCCAATCAATTGTCTCAACTGGCTTCAAAACACTTTCTGAAGGCCAAAAAGTATCTTACGTTGTTGAGCAAGGTAAAAAAGGTCTGCAAGCAGGCGAAGTTACTGTAATGTAACAGACTCTATGGCATCAACATTCGTTGGTGCCCATTATCTCTTCTTTTTATCATCACAAACTTTCATTCAAATTTATATACCCAAGTCACTTGAGTTTAAACGTTAATATTTACCTCACTTTGCTACGAAAATAGACTCGTCTAATAAGTCATTTCAGTATATATCTTTGGCAAAATGCCAATAAATACCTACATAATAAATAACTTGATTCAAGAATGAATCAGTTCGCCTAGTGCTTTTCTCGTATAAATAGGTTTATATTAAAAGCGATTGGTGAATAAAAAGAGAATTAAATGAAATTAAATATATCCGCTCAATCACTAAACTACACTAAATATGACAATGTTATTCCTAGCCGAGATGCTATTCTAGGCCTATTCGATAAAGTAAAAAGCTACTTAAGCTATGAACAGATTTCTCATTCATCTGGCCTGAATGACGAGCCAGAGAAAGATGCTTTAAAAAAACGCTTAAGAGCTATGGAGCGTGATGGTCAGCTTATTTTTACGAAAAGAAAAGGCTACAAGAGAGTTGACCTATCATCGTTAGTGACTGGCAAGATAAGCATCCATGCAGACGGTTTTGGTTTTCTCACCTACGACGCTAATGAGAAAGACCTATTCTTACCAAAGCATCAACTTAGTCATGTGTTTGATGGTGATATTATACTGGTGTTGAAAGGGCATACGCAGCATCAAGGTCGTTCAAACCATCGGTTTATCAAGATAGTGGAGCGAAAAACAACTCACATAGTGGGTTTGTTAAAAAGAAAAGGCTCTAAACTCTACTTATTGCCAGAAAACTCGAAGTTAACTCAAACCATTTACGTCACTCCAAATGAACTGGTTGCTAAAAATGTCGGCAAACTTGTCCACTGTAAAATCAATACTTACCCAGACTATAGACAACCAACTACCGTTGAGGTGGGTGAAGTCTTAGGGCGTCCGGGAGAAGCTAGTATAGAAGTGAAATTATCTTTGCGTCGTCATGGAATCAATGACAAATGGGATAAAGACGTACTTGATGCTGCATCTGCCTTCGGCTCTCAGGTAGAAGAAAAGGACAAGACATCACGAGTAGACTATCGAGATTTACCTTTTGTCACTATTGATGGTGATGACGCAAAAGACTTTGATGATGCTGTTTATGGGTATCAAATGGACAACGGTCAGTGGAAGCTCTTCGTCGCAATTGCTGACGTATCTCACTACGTTAAACCAAATGACCATTTAGATCTTGAAGCGCAGAGTCGTGCTACATCCGTTTATTTCCCTGGATGCGTTGTGCCAATGCTACCAGAGTCTCTATCTAATGGTTTGTGTTCACTAAACCCCAATGAAGACAGATTAGTAATGGTATGCGAGATGACCTTTGATGATGAGGGTAACATGCTAGATTCAGAGTTTTCTGAAGGCATCATTCACTCTCATGCCAGATTAACGTACGACGACGCTAACCGCATTATCATGCAATCTTCGGCTAAAACAACATACCAAAGCAACAACACTAAAAATAATATTGCGCAGTATTTGGTGAATCTTCATCGTTTATATTTGAATTTATCTGGCCAACGCAAAGTTCGTGGAGCGATTGATTTTGATACACAAGAACTCGCTTTTAAGCTAAACAACAAAAAGAAGATTGCCTCTATCGTCCCTGTTGTTCGAAATGACGCTCACCGAATGATCGAAGAGTTTATGCTGTGCGCTAACGTTGCTACTGCGCAATTTCTAGAGCTAAATAAAATACCGAGCCTATATCGTGTCCACTCTGGCCCTCAGATGAAAAAGCTAACCTCACTGAGAATGTTACTTGCGGAAAAAGGACTAACATTGGCGGGGGATGACAAGCCAACGTCTCACGACTACAACGCACTTTTAGATCAAGTTCGAGATTTGGATGAGTATGACATAATACGTACCTTGCTGCTGCGCTCTCAAAGCCAAGCTGAATATTCGCCTAAAAACTTGGGCCACTTTGGCTTAGCATACGATGCTTACGCGCACTTTACATCTCCAATTCGTCGTTACCCTGATTTACTCATTCATCGTGCCATCCGTGCCAAGCTTCGAGAGAAAACTACTGGTAAATTACGTAGCCTGTTAATGAAGCTCAAGCCGATACGCCAGCTAGCAGGGGTTTCGAATAGTTACCCTTACGATACAAAAGAGATTGAGCAACTCAGTGTGCACTGTTCGCATCAATCTCGCCAAGCTGATGAAGTTAGTCGTGAGGTTGAATCAGCACTGAAATGTCACTACATGAAACCATTTATTGGACGAAACTTCATGGGAAGTGTTTCTGGAGTTACGCACTTTGGTGTTTTTGTAGAGCTGGAGGAAAACAGAATCGAAGGTCTCATACCTTTATCCAGTTTTCAAAATGGCGATTTTGAATTCGATGCGATCAAACAAAAAATCTCAAGCCAAACGACAACTTTTACACTTGGCACTCAAGTAAACATTACCGTTAAAGAAATCGACTCTAAGCAAAGAAAAATTATATTCAACTTTGCTTAAAAATAATTGAGAATTTGATGATTTGGTACCTACTGTTAACGGTTTTGGGCTCTATGTGTTAAGCCCAAGTTTGCCACAGGAAAACTGGCACATGGCACGTTACAACATTGGTATCTAAGTCAACATAGTGAAGACATGATGTACTCTAACTTTGGTATGCATGGCTTTCTTATAAATAGCAAAGTTTGATGTTTTCAGACTTTTATGAAAAGTGAAATTCCACAATTAATTGAGGTAATCTTATCTTAATTAATTTTAAGTTTAGCTAATTTAGATAAACGTATAACACGCTTGTGTCCATTTTGTGCTGACTTGTGTAGTATCATTGTCTATTTCATAGCCAACATGGATGTGGTGTGAAATTAAGTTGACCATTAAAAAATAGGATTATATGTGAGCAAGTTACTTAAACCGACACAAAAGCAGAAACAACTTGATCTTAATCCGAAAGGAAAAGGGATTAAGCGGATACCAGAAGAGTTAAAGAGAAAGGATGTCCGCAAACGAATAGAAGAGATTGAGGAACAAAAGAAGTGGGATAAGGAATGGGGATTGTGAGCTCAAGAAACCTCTCTGAACTTATCAATACGACACTCCTCATACATTCTGAAAAACTGAGTAACTTGGACAGAGACATGCTTGCAGGTTTACTCGATCAACTCAACCGTGAACAGGCTTTGACAGACAAACAAATTAAACTGTGTCAAAGGTTAATACGAAAAACTAATCAAGCCTGTGTATTTATTGATGACACTCCAAACGAACCATGATTGCTAAGTAATATCACTCTTCGTTGTTATCAATCCAGCCCTCATCAAGCGTTAATCGACTCAGCACTTTGCCCATTAAATCTTTGATTTCAATTTGCTTGATGTCTTTTGGCGCATGATGCTCAGCAGAACGCTTGGCATTCGTTAGACTTTTCATGAAGATAGCCTCACTATCTATTACGCCGCATTTTTCATTGAAGTAAGTGATCTGATAGGTCGGCATAGTATTATTCCTTTTTTTTGGGAGGCTTGAAGACGTGATGTGTTCAATATAGCACTTTCATGCTCTAGCGTTCTATCTGGCTTAGCCTTATGCGCTAAAACTGATGAAGCAAGCCACGACATAAAAGTGCTACAAAAACTACAGTTGAACGGAGAAGAACCATTGTGTTCCAAAACGAACGATAGTTCTACATCTAAAACACGCTCAGCAGTTCTTCTTCAAATCGAAGTCCACGCAACTCGTGATGGTCACATAAGCGTTTAAAAGATTCAGTAGCATACAGTCTTTGGCAACCTTCAAGTCGTGATTTAAACAGGTATCGCGTCTCGATGTCAGATTCTTCAAAATAAAGTGTTTCGTAACCATCTTCGATTCCATCAAGATACTTCTTCACGCAAACAGATTCGTCTTCTTGGCCAAAAGAGAGGCAGTTAAAGATATAAACTTGTTCTTCACCGACAGTTACCAATAGAAACTCACCTTCATTTTCCAAGCTTGGCTTTAATATTTCGTAAGAATGGTGGGATAGTACAAGGTAAGTCATTGACCATAACGACACATCAGGGATGTCAGTGTTAGTTCCTAAAACGTCATCGAATGAAGCGGATACATTTTTCCAGATATCTACCAATGACGTGTTTTGGGAGCGTTGACGGTGTATCGTCATTAGATGTTGTTTACCTATGGCTCCGAAGAGTTCCGTTGGGCCTAATTGCAAAGCCTTGTAATCATGCGGCATCTCTTTCAATTGGTAGACGTTCATTATTCACCATTCCAATTCGGGTTTTTGTTAGAAATCATACCTTCGGGGTAAGTAGAAGTTTTCAATTTAATTTTGATATTACGAAGACGATTAAGGAATACATCTTTTTTAAGAGAGTCATTACTCAAATGTGTCACTATCCATGTCTCATAGTTATAACGATGAATTTTCTTATGTGCTTCAGCATCTGGAGAGCTCCAATGTCCTTTGTCTTTTACATTTCGAGGCAACCAAACACCATTGGATGGGTCGTTGATTCCAAGACCAAACGTATGAAGGTTGAGTCTTGCCAGCATCATTTCCATTTTTCTAAACTGCCCAGCCCCCATAATAATATGATGAGGATCATGTCGTTTGGTTGGCTTGATTTCACCGATACTGGTTAGGTTTCTAGCCAAAACACGGGTTGGGTGGTGAGGTTCATCCATTAAATCGTCTGGCGAAGTAGCTGCGCTTCGCTCTTGATATTCTGTAAGTTGTTTTTGTAATGATACCTGTGCGCTTAAGCTACGTCTCAAAGTTTTGAGGTGTTTCAAATCTTCTTGAGATGCTTTTAAAGATTTAGGGTCGCTCTCATCCAAACTTTGATTATAAAGTTTAATAGCTGAAACCTCATATCGGTGTACAGCTAGTTCAAGTGCCGTCGGATTTTTGGGACGTAGTGGTACAGAAAGTGGTTTGCCTCTAGGTTGCACAACATAATCTCCATTTACGATAGTGCGCTTACCATATGCACAACTAAATTATGCATCAATGCGAATTTACCGATATTTAAATTACCTCTCAAAATTACCTTTGTTTGTTTATAACTCTATTGATGAGAGCTAGTTAGTTCTGTGTTAAGTGAGCCAAATAAAGGATGAATGAGACAGATGCCTGCTTATTGACAAACTTAATTGAAAAGTTTGAAAAAGGGATTACATTTTATATGACTGTATATGAGTATTAATTTTTTAATCGTAATTCTATCAATAGTTTGTGAGGGTTCTATGTCAGGAAAATTTGAAATTTATAAAGATAGCGCGGGTGAGTTTCGTTTTCGTTTAAAAGCAGCTAATGGACAGAACATTTTGGCTAGTGAAGGTTATACAGCAAAAGCAAACTGTGAAAACGGGATTGATTCAGTAAAAACCAACTCTCCTTACGACTCTCAATATGAAAGGAAAGAGACCTCTGCTGGTAAATACATGTTTAACCTAAAGGCAATGAATCACCAAGTGATAGGGACAAGCCAATCTTATGAAAGCTCTGCATCTAGAGATAAAGGCATTGAGTCGGTAAAAACCAACGCGCCTAATGCTCCAATCGAAGATCTAACATAATAGCGCTAGACAACCTTATCGGTGGTTAATAGCAACCACCGATAAGGTTAGAATGAATGCTAATGAAAAGAGTGACGTATGTTATCTAAGGTTCGTCATCTTACATTGTATTTTTTAAGAGATTCAGATAACTGCTTGTCTAATAAGTTTCTTTCTTTCCTCTCTTTTTCTTTTTCGTTTTCTTGAATATGTTTCGATACTCTATTTACACAGTTTTCATGGCTGTTTTCTCCTGTTAGTGAGGAATCACTACGTAATTCGCAGGCAAGACCTGCACATCCAGACATTAGGGAGAATGAAGTTATTATAAAAATGTTTGAACTTCTTATTTTGTACATGTTACATTCCAAAGTTAAAGGTTAATTGAATAGAATTACATAGTTTCCATAACTTCCTTTAATAGAGCTTTTTCCATCCTCATCTTTAAGGTTCATTATTTTCATTGATTTTATGATATTTTGCTCTTTATACCGAATAGTAACTGGACATAAAACATTACTTTTTACAAACCATTTTAAGTAGACTTTATCGTCAGTGAATGAAACCTCACCTTTTAGATAGTTACAACCAAGATAACCATTTACTTTATTGTTATTTATTCTAATCCAAACATCTTTTAATTGAGTGGCCTTGTTATTTAAAACAACTCCTTCAAAACTCTTGGATGGAGAAGCCAAACAGAACGAAGAGAATGGTATGATTACTAGGTACAAGAATAGGCTTTTTTTAATCATAAAACGGCTTTAATTTTCTTTAAAGTGAGTGTAAGACAGCAAAGGAAACTCTAAGTTCAAAATATAATCTTATCATAGTATTAGGTCTATTACTTTTTTGTTAAAATTATCCTTTTATTCACTTCGGATTTATATGATATTATATGTTTTCTTTCTTGATTTAAATTGAATTGTGAAGTTAGGAACAAGACAAGTAAAACTACAAGTAATTTGCTCATGATAATATTATTAAAATAATAGACGTAATAAAAAATACAATCCATCGATTTGCTTTTTTATTATTCTTCACTGTAGGATGTGGAGATTGAGATAAGTTGTTGTCTTTTATTAAATCCTTTGCATTTAGTGTGTGATATGTATAGCTTAATGGACACATGTTATAACCTCTATTACTATTTTTAATATTCATTATCCTCTGTTTTCTGGGAAAAAAAACTGTCATGAAAAAAGAAAAAAGTTCACCTTTTGTGTCAACGGTTAGCTTGAAAACATTTGAGAAATTATGTTCGATATACACGATCTGCTATGAACATAAAGTCGACACTTCTAGTTTATCTGTTCAGTTAGAGTGTTCGATTAGAAATGTTCCAAAAATAATGAAAAAAATGTCCGAAAAAGGATGGTTGCACTGGGTCTCGGGCAAAGGAAGAGGAAACAAGTCTGTACTAAAAATTCTAACGGGTTTTGAGGGGGCACTAGATGAAACCTTAAAGCATCTCTGCACTAAAGGTCGGCTATCTGATGCTGCAGATCTAGCCAGTAGGTTTGACTACCTTGATACTTTCTATGGAAATTTAGCTCATTATCTTATTGATAATAGTGAAAGCTCTAAGAACACTTTGCTTTCACTTGTTCCATACACTTTGCCCGAGTTGCACCCTCTAAAGGTACAGTATGCGAGGTCAAAGCTGTACATAGAATCTATGTTCGATACGCTATTGAAGTATGATCAGTCTTCAGGGCAAATTCGTCCTCATTTAGCACACCATTACGAATATAGTGATAACGAGTTATGGCTGCGTATTAGACCTGACATCTATTTTCATAATGGTGAGCGACTTACACCCACGCACATAGAGGTTTGCATCAAAAACAGGATTGAAGCGAACGACATCTTAAGCTTGCTATACCGCCATATTAAAGATGTAACGTCGAATAGTAATTGGGTGATCTTACATATGTCTCATTTAGACCCAACAATACTGCACCTTTTGGCCGAACTTAGTTCATCTATTTATTTGGAAAGAAGAGATGATAGTTCCCCTCCGTATGGAACTGGTCCATTCAAGTTAGAGAGTTTTAGCTCGACAAACTGGACACTAGCAAGCAATACACATTATTTTTCTGAAAGGCCGATTATCAGCCGAGCAGAGTTTTGGAGCATAGATGCCCATAAAGTACCTGAAGATAAATTTATCGTACATAACGGTACGTTTAACAAAGATATCGATAAAGGAGTTGTTTTCCCTCTAAATAGTGGCTGCGAGTCATTAGAGTTCAACTGTTTTGAAAATGGATTAACTTTGGAAGAGCGGGCGTGGATTATGCAGAATGTGAGGGTATTTTGCGAACAAACTGCTTCAGATCTTTTTCCCGTGGCCAACTCTGTAACTAGTTATCATCAAGATAAAGTTTTCAATCTTCCACCTGTAGAATGTAAGCTACCACAGCGCTCTGTTCGGTTTGTCTCACCAAAAGAAAAAGAAGTAAAAAGAATTGCTCTTATTCAATATCTTAAAAAGCAGGGTTTAAATATTAAAGAAGTGTCTTTGGCTGATAGGAATGTAGGGGAGTTTGATGTCGATATTACTGGTTATGTTCCTCAGGATGACCTCTTTTTCTCTTAGGCTTTGTTGCGTAATTCGATGGAACTAAATCAAGAAACTACGATCTGAGCGGCTACGCCTATCAATCGTCGTAGCC